>DATJET010000211.1:0-52862 GCA_035496295.1 Gemmatimonadaceae bacterium | reverse complement strand
CCCCGTGAGCGCGGGTGCGACCCATGCACGTCTCTCAAGTCGCATTGTATCGGGCGCGTTTCGCGGAGGTGTCATCATCGATAAGTGAGCGAATAAACGACGATCACGAGAAGATGCAGTTTCATCATCGGGCCTGCCACTGGGCGCACTCAAGGTAGTATCGCCTAGTGGCCGTTCAAGTCAACTTCAGAGCTTTGGGTCCAATCACGGCTGCGTGGCGCCAATACCGTAAGTGACGACGCTCCACGCCGAGTTGTGGTCTCCAGAGATGCTCCCATCCCCGAAGAACTCGGCAGGTCCCGTTGTAAATGTCGCAACGGAGTCTTGGGCGACCGTCGGAAGCTTGTTGTAGGCCAGCCCAAGGCGCCGGGCGCCGTCCACTTCGAGCGTCACGCTGTCAGTGCCGAACTTCCGCAGCCGATAGGTGTGCAGACTCGTCGCGGTCACATTCGTGCTGTCCACGAAATTCGCCTGCGGCAAGCCATGCCCGAAGAGATTCTTCGCCAGGAACGCGTACTTCACGAAACCTACCCGACCGCTCGTCATGCCAATCGCCGCCATGCGCGTTCCATCAAGGAAACCGAACACCGTCTCCGGCTTCGTCTGTCCACCGTTACTCACCTTCACATGCGCCTCGAAATACGCGGGCGTCCCGGCTGCCAGGGAGTCACGGCGAAACATGTAGTAATCCTTGTTGTTCACAAGAATCAGAGAATCGACTCCGGCGGTTTTGGACCAGCTCTCGGTCGCGCTCCCGGACAATGACATGTGACCCGTGCGCCAGATGGGCTTCGCATGCTGATCGGCAGCCGAGTCCGTCGGAGCATTGTAGAACACGCTCCAGTTCGTCTGCGCCGGTGCCGGCCAGTCCGCACCGACGATCAGGAAGAACTTGAAGTTCGTCACCTGCTTCGGCGAGGTGAACTCGATGGTGTGACGCGCGCTAACCGTATCGGCTCCGGCCACCGGTTGCTTGGCGGCCAAGCGCTCGCGCCAGTACACGTACCTCTGGTTAGGCGCGGTGAACGTGCCGGTGCCGTCGTACGTCACGACCGACATTGCACAGGTGCCCGGGCAATTGGTCGACGTCTGCGTCACCGTTGGGCCGCTGATCACGGCCAAGAAAATGCCGGTCGTGTCACTCGGCGTCGGACCGGATTGATTGCTGCCAATCGGGAACGACAGGAGATTGCGCACACCGAACTTCATGGTCCACGTCTTGGTGTTGGCCAGGGTCGTCACGGTGGCAGCGGCCGCATAGACGCGTACGTTCACGTTTTGCGTGCCGTAGATGTCACCGTCGATGCCCGGCGCCAGATCACCCGACGTCCCCTGCAACGGGGTCATCGTGACGTTCCCGTCGCCATCCACAGAAGCCATCACGACGCCGAGACCCTCCGACGGCAAAACCGTCGGAGACTGCGGGTGCGTCACACCTGTTCCAGTAATGGATGCCGAACGATCACTGCATCCAACAACAGCCACGAGCGCAGCGATTACGCTCGCAGCGCGAATTGCCGATGAGTGGAAACCAAGGCGCCGAGACATCGTCTTCCCCCGAGCGCCATCTGCGGCGCTCTTTTCAAGGTGCCCCTCGGCGGATCATCCCACCGTGGAAGCAAAGGTTTGACTCCGTGACGAAGCCGTGCTCGGACTGCCAGCCAGCTCCGCCCTGCTTGTCACATTAGACGAGTCTAACCTAGCGTCGGTCACAGGCCGCTAAACAAGCGCCGGCGCCGGCTACATTATTCGCCCAACCGGCGAATTTTTCAAGAGTTGCGAGCCGGCGTCTCACGCTGAGACTGCGATCGGCTCGCCCCGGCACCACATTAAGACTCCTCGAATTCGGCACCCTCGATCCCGAATTAAACCCGTTAGTCCAACCAGAGACCGCACCGGAGTACGCGCTCGCCGCACCACGATCACAGGCGACCCCAAGGTTGCTGTGAGGCTCAATCCGCCGCCGCTCGACAAGGGTGCGCTCAACAACACACAATCGTAGCGCCGACCGAGGTGCTCGAGAAGCTGCGCCACGTCCGTGATCATCGAATCCAGTCCTTCGTGCGCGCCGAACGCGCCGCTCGGCAACACGTCTAACGTTCGATCGCGATCCACGACCACGCTGCGCACGGCGGCAGCCCACTCGACTCGCCCCGCGAGCACGTCGAGCAATCCGGGCGTCCCGCGCACACGCGTTACCGAGGACAACGACTGTCGCTCGACATCGGTGTCGATGACCAACACATCGCGCACCTGTCGCGCGGCGACGGCGCCGAGGTTCGCCGCCACGACGGCGGTGGTGAGCGCGTCGTCGCCCACGATCGAGAGCAACGGCAGATTGTCCGAGCGATCCGCCAACTGAGCGAACAAGAGTCGGTACGCCTCCGAGTAGAGCTCGACTAACGGAGGCATTTCCTGGTCGGCGCGGCGACGCCGGACAGGCGCGGCCGCCGCCTCGCCGACCGACGCCAGCACCCGAACACTCGCGACCGACTCGGCTTCGTCTACATCGGACACGCGCGGATCACGCACCTCGAGCGCGAGGGCGACGGCGAACCCGACGACCACACCCAGTGCGCCGGCTCCCGCAAGCATGGCAGGCACCGAAGCACCAACGGCATCGGCCGATTTCGCGCGCGCATCGCTCGCGTCCATGTCGTGATCGACGTCGCGCGCCTCCGCGAGCCACCGGTGTGCCGACGCGAGCGCCGCGCTGGCCGAGTCGTGCGTCCGCTCCAGGGCCATCGTGTCCGACACGCGAACCGGCGCCGGGATCGGGCCAAGCCGCCGCGATTCCGCGAGTAGCGCGGTCCGTTTCGAGTCCCCCGCCTGCACCAGCTGCTTGCCCACTTGCGTTAGTCGAGTGGTGAGCGCGATGAAGACCGGGTCGGCGCTCCCGGTGGCGCCGAACGCTGCGCGGCTCGACTCGAGCCGCGACAGCGTGTCGAGCAACGCACCTGCTCGTCGGTCGCCGCGCAGCGCCCGCGCCGAGCCAAGCGCGCGATACGACGCCGCAAGCGGTGCATCGTGTGCACGACGCAACAGACTCGTGAGCTCGTCCACGGCATCTTGCACTGAGTCGCGCCGACTATCGGCGCGGGCGGCCGTGTCTCCCGCGCTCGATGCCTGCGCATTCGATTGCCTCGCCACGAGCAGGGCCGAGTCCGACGTTCGCAATACGGACCCGGCCATTCCGATGTGATGCAGGATGGCGACCGTGTCCGGACGCGTTCGCGCTGGGGGCAACGTGGCTCGCACGGCGCGACGCTCTCGCAAGGGCGCCACCACCGCGGCGACTAACACGGCTACGAACACGGTCAAGCCGACAGCGCTCACGAGGAGCGGCCGCCGGTACACGTTGCGCGCACGGCGTCGAATCCAACCCGGCGCGTGTGCGGTCGATGCCGGCAACGTCGGCGCCTTTGCCGAATCGCGGGCATCGGCAGGCTGCGACGCCGTCATCTGCCTCTCTATCGTTTCCGCCACGTCTTCCGACTCGGACATCCGTCCCCATTCAAGCGTGGACCTTTGATGGACGCCCACGTGGCGGTCGCCGTCAGCGGTGCGCTACGGTTCGCCGAACGGGTCGACAAGAGGCGCGCATTCCAGGTCGTTGCCACGACCTGCGACCTGCAGCGAGAACTTCGAGGGGAAAGGAACGGGGGCGAGAGTGACTAGCACTCTCGCCCCCCGCATTGTGGCGACGTCCGGAATTTGGACGGCGCCTTACTGCACCGTGACCGATCCCTTCATGTTCAGCGCAAGGTGGGGCATGCAGTGGAACGGATATGTCCCCTTAGGGACCTTCGCGAAGGAAATGGTTTCGCTGTCACCGGCATTCATGAGGAAATTGCTCTGCAGCGGAGCCATCTGATTCGGCATGTTCGCCATCAGCTGGGCCGTCGCTCCAGCAGGAATCGTCGTGGAGTCAAACACCACATCGTGCGGGCCGCCTGACACCATGGTGAACTTGATGCCGTCGCCCTGCTTGATCGTGAGCGTCGCGGGCTCATAACGATAGCCCTTCGCATCGCCCACCATTTTCACGTCCCATGTCTTACCGGTGATCGGTGCAGCGGCCGCCGACGTTGTCGCCGCTCCGCCTGCGGCGGGAGCTGCGGCTGGTGCCGCGGCGCTCTCACTCGCTGCCGGCGCGCTAGCCGCCGTGGTATCCGAGGTCGATGCCGCGTTCTTCGAGCCGCCGCCACACGCACCAAGGACGAATGCGCCGGTGATCAGCGCCAATTGTCCGATGAACCGCATTGCTTGAGGCCTCCAGTGCCGAGCTGTTGCAAGAGTTGCTGGAATTGCTTCGGGTCCCGTGACGCGAAGCATTGTGAACTTATTCACATGGATTCGGAAAGGCAAACCGCGTCGACCGGTCGCGCATTGCCCGTGCCACACCGCGACGCGCAACCAGCAGACCCGATGTGACAAACGGGAGCGCCGCAACGCGACGCTCCCGTTCCGTAAGGCATACCAGTTTGGATTTACTTGACAGTGACGACGCCGGTCATGCCGGGGTGAATCGAGCAATGGTAGTTGAACGTGCCCGCCGTTGTGAATGTCCGACTGATCTTGGTGTTCGAGTACGGTGAGGCTACGGTGCCGAGATCGGCAGGCGTGCCTGGCGGGGCTGGCGTATTGAACGTGACCGTGTGCGCGAGCGACTGGAACACCCATGTTACCGTTCCACCGGCCTTGATCGTGACGCTCGCTGGAGTGAACTGCTGCCCGGTAGTCGCGGTAACGGTGTCCGCCGTGCGCAGGTCGGCCACGCTCACCGTTCCCGATCCATTCTTCGTCACGCCGCCCGACGTGAGCGAGGCTGAGATCGTGACTGGTCCGCCGAGCGCAACCGATGTGACGAGGCCGCTCCCGTTGACCGTCGCGATCGTTTCGTCGCTTGACGACCAGCTTGCGGCTCCCAACCCTGACATTGGCTGACCGTTCTGGTCGAGCGGCGTCGCCGACATCTGCGTCGTGGTGCCGGGCGCACCGAAGATGGTTTGCGTGTCCGGCTCAACCTTGAGGCTCGTGAAAACGGGGTTTGGTGGCGGCGTAACGGAGCTACCGCCTCCACCTCCGCATCCGGCAACTACGGCCGATGCGAGAATGATGACCATCGAAGTGCGCATAGATCCCCCGGGCCTGCGAGTGAAGAAGGAACGGAACGGTCAGTTCGTACGGTTCAACCTTGAACAAACTTCGGGGCCAACACGTCGGCAGCTCCAAAGCATCGTCCTGTTGCTGTTACTGCTTGGTTAGCAGCGAGCGCATTGCCGCGCTGTCACCGCGCTCCATTGCAACCTCGGCCGCGAGGCTGACGTGGTCGCGGAAAATGCTCGCCACGGCGAGCGTTTTCCCCTTGCTTTGGTAGGCGATGGCACAGTCGCGTTTGTCGATCGATCCCTGCACCTCGATGCGATCCCAGCTCGACGCGTGACCGACGTAATTGATCGTGACGTCGTAGTGGGCGCTCCAGAAAAACGGCGTCGACCGAAAAGGTTCCCGCGCACCGAGCAGATTCCGCGCGGCCGCCTGGCCTTGCCTCTCGGCAACCACCCAGTGCTCGACACGAATGCGCTCGCCGGTCCAGGCGTCGGGCCACCGTGCGATGTCCCCGGCCGCGAAAACGCCCGCCGCGCTGGTCTCGAGCATGTCGTCCACGGCGACCCCGCGATCCATTGCCAGGCCCGCGGCCTCAGCGAGCGCAACGTTAGGCCGAACGCCGATGCCGGCCACAATCAGATCGCCGGCCAGCGACCGTCCGTCGTCCAACGCGACGCCGTCCGCGCCCACGGATGCGACGGTGTGCTGGAGGTGGAACACCACGCCATGCTCCTCGTGGAGTGCTTTGATGAACCGGCCTAACTCAGCGCCGAGCACTTTCTCGAACGGCAAGGCTTCGGGCGCGACCACGTGCACGTCCAACCCGCGCGCACGCAGCGATGCCGTCACCTCGAGTCCGATGAAGCTCGCGCCGATCACGATCGCGCGCTTCGCTCCTGCCAATGACGCAATGATCGCCCGGCTGTCGCCGAGCGAACGGAGGTGGTGCACCCGCGGCGAATCGGAACCCGGCACGCGGAGCTGGACCGGACTCGCACCGGTTGCGAGCAGCACGCGATCGAACCGGTGTTCGGCACCACCTTCGAGCGTTACACGCTTGGTTTTCGCATCGAACGACGTGACGTGTCCGCGTACGATATCGATGCCGTTCGCTGTATCGAAGCCAGTGGGCCGAAGGGGAATCCATTCTTCGGGTGCGTTGCCGGCCAAGTAATCCTTCGAGAGGTTCGGGCGGTCATACGGCGAGTCGACATCCGCATCGATCACCGTGATGCGGCCGTCGTATCCCTCGCGCCGCAGCATTTCGGCCGCAGCGTTGCCGGCGGCGCCACCGCCGATGATCCCGATGCTTCCGGGCTGTTCGCCGCTGCGATGAGATGGGTTAGGCGTCGGCGCCAGGGGCTCGCGCTCGACCTTTTCGGTCACGTACGCCTTACCGCCGCGCACCTCGACGCGCCAACAAGCGACCGGGTTGAGCGCCGGCGCCCGCAATGCCTCGCCGGTGCGCACATTGAAGCAGGCGTGATGCCACGGACAATGGACGTGGTCGCCCTCGAGCAGCCCTTCCGCGAGCGGCCCGCTGTAGTGCGAACATACGGCGCCCATCGCCAGCACCTCGTCGCCGCGTCGCACCACGAACACCGCTTCGCCGTTGGCGTGACCGAGCAGCATCACGCCGTCGGCGAGGTCGGTGAGTGAAATGCCTAACGTAAGGTCTGGTCCAGCCAACTGCTGCTGCTCGCTGCTCATTACGAGGGCTCCGTGACGTGTGGTCGCAGAGTTACAGACACCACGGCTGCGCTTCAAGGCCTGGAGCCGCGAGCACCATGACTACTGCCCGACCTTCTGTTGCAGATTCTTCGCGGCCGCCAAGTGTCCCTCGAACGCAGGGACGACCTTCTGGACGAACGCCTTGAGCTCTGGGTTCTGAATGGCCGGTAGGAGCGTGTTGTTGAGTGCGTCGATCACCTGCTGGTGGTAGGCGACTTCGTGTTCCAAGTACGCCTTGTCGAAATCGGCGCCGTGCTTCGTCTTCAGTTCCTTGAGTGCTGTCGCAGCGGCCTCGGCGCCCTGATCGGGCTTCGGTGCGGTCGGCTTCACACCGAGCTTCTTCGCCAGGTCACGGCCCTGCTGCCGGACCGCCGTGTGATCGTGGACGAACTGCTTGCCCAAATCTCGAACGTCTTTGCTGCTGCCGCGCTTCGCCGCGAGGCCACTCGTCTCGATGTCAGCCGTATTTGCTTCGTCGAAGATCGCAACGATGGTGGCGTCGTCGAGCGCCACGCGGCGCTCCGTGGCCGACGCAGTCTTGGGTCGATGTGGTTTCAGCGTGTGTGTGGCCGGCATCGCAAACGCCGATGCAAGTCCCACGACCGCCGCGACTGATATCATCTTCAGCATGACATCTTCCTCCTCGTGCTTGGATTGTGGTCCCGGGCCCACTTATCCCGGGATATGTCGTGTCGAGAAGATGGTCGGTGTTATGACAATTTGTCAATCAAATCGTGTAGATATTGTGTTTCGTTGTGTTAGCCGTTATCCTGTCCGATACGACAAGGACCACCGACATGAATAGCGTAACTCGTTGGAACCGGAAGTTTTACGCCAGCACCCGCGGGCGTATTGTCAGGCTCCTCAGACGGGCGGCGCTCACGGTAGATCAGATCGCTCGCGATCTCCGTCTCACCGACAACGCCGTTCGGGCCCATCTCGCGTCGCTCGAACGCGACGGACTCGTCGAGCAGGACGCGCCCAAGCGAGGCTCCGTCGGGAAGCCGGCGCACACGTATCGTGTCACCGACGAAACGAATCAACTGCTCTCACGCGCCTACGTCGTCGTGTTCGCACGCTTGATCGATGTACTGTCGGAGCGCATGAGCCCAACCGAGCTCCAGAGTCTCATGCGGACGGTCGGCAAGAGACTCGCCGACGATAAACCGCGAGTGAGTGGAACGCGTCGCGAGCGAGTGGAACGCGCCGCCGCTCTACTCGAAGAGCTCGGCGGCGCAACGTCCGTCGAAGAGCACGATGGTGTCCTACGGATTCGAGGGTATGGTTGTCCGCTCGGCGTCGCGGTGCGCGGTCACGCGGAGGTCTGCGGCTCGGTTCAAATGCTGCTCAGCGAAGCCGTGGGTGCGCCGGTGCGAGAGTGCTGCGACCATGGCGAGCGTCCGCAGTGTTGTTTTGAGGTGGCAGTGCAGTGAATCGAGCAGCGTGCACTCGCTGCGCGGCTCTCAGACGCCTTGGCGGCCCGCCCAAATCCAATGGACGGGCCGCTCGTTTTTTCGCCGGCGTATGCGCGTGCACGTGCCTCGCGAGACGGCGCGGGCTAGCTTCCGACAGTCAGGCCGCGCGGCTTTGGACTAACGGCCGCCACGGCATCAATCGACGCGCGAGCCGCAGGGAGGTCTGTTGATCGTCATTCCAGCCGTCAACCTCCGTGACGGTGCGTGTGTCCATCCGGCCGGCGGCGCTCGCGACGGCGAATCGGTGCAGCTCGCCGACGCAATCGAGGTCGCGCGGTCGTGGGCCGCGATCGGATTCGGCCGTCTTCATGTCACCGATCTCGACGCGGCGTCACGACGCGGTGACAATGCCGCCGTCATCCTATCACTGCTGCATAGCATCGACGTCGAGATCCAGGTGCGCGGCGACGTGCGGACCATCGACGAAGTCGATCGTCTTCTCCAGGCGGGAGCCGATCGCGTCGTCGTCGGCGCGCGCGCGATCGAGGAGGCAAGTTGGCTCGGCGACGTCGCCTTCCAATTTCCAGGTCGCGTCGCCGTGGCCGTGCTTGTCCGAGACCGCAGAGTGACCACGCGTGACCGCAGCACAATGCCGCGCGACGTGCTGAGCATGATCGACGACTGGAATGAGTTGCCGCTTGCCGCTGTGATCGTGACTGTGGCGCAGCGCGACCGGCACATGCGGGGAACGGACCTGTTCCTCATGGAAGATCTGACGGAGCTGTCGGTGCATCCCGTGATCGCAGCGGGCGGCATCGCAACGCTGCCCGAGTTGCGCGACCTCGAGGAACGGGGCGTCTCGGGCGCGA
The DNA here is from genome assembly GCA_035496295.1 of Gemmatimonadaceae bacterium. Lineage (GTDB taxonomy): Bacteria > Gemmatimonadota > Gemmatimonadetes > Gemmatimonadales > Gemmatimonadaceae > JADGGM01. Next base: position 43,735 of record DATJET010000211.1, on the reverse strand, counting down.
TCGTTGGTGGGGCGCTCACATCGGGCGGCCTCGACGCACGCGTTCTGGCCGACCAGTTCTCACAGCAGTGACGACGCGCACGCCGGCGCGCCCTTCACGTCAGGCACGACACCGACCACGCGCGATGGGCGCGGAGCAACCATGTTCGACCTTTCCCAGCTCGATTTTTCGCAGGATTCCGGGTTCGTGACGGTGGTGGCGCAGGACGCGAAGACCGGCGACGTGCTGATGGTGGCCCGCGCTGACCGTGAGTCGATCGTTCAGACCTTGGCGACGGGCGACCTCCAATTCCACACGCGGCTGAGTGGGCGGTGGCGGCCCAACACCGGGAGCCGGCAGCGCGTCGTCTCGCTCGAGTGCGATTGCGATGGCGATGCGCTGCTGGCGCGCGTGGCGCCGGCAGGTCCGGTGTGTCACACCGGCGCGTCGTCGTGCTTCACACATCCGGAGAGCGATCAGATCGATGCGCCGGTCGAGCGCCGCGGGTCCGGTAGCGCCGCGGCGCGGAGGCGGCTCCGCGAGTTAGGCGAAGAGGCAGCGCTTGCGATCACGGCCTGCTCCACCGAGGATCTGGCTGCCGCGAGCGAGGAGGTCGCAAGCCTCGTCCATCGTATGCTCGTCGCGTTGTGCGCGGCCGGTGGAACACTGTCCGACGTGCAACGATTGCTCGGCCGGCGCGCCGCGCCGGCGTCGGGCCCGACGCGGGACCGCGCACCGAACGCTTGAGCCCGATCAGACTGGCGATGGATCTCTTCCGCTGATTTCTTGGTTCTTACGATGACCCCCGCCACCCGACCGTACGCCGACGCTGCCGCCCGGCTGGCCTCGTGCCTGGAGCCTGCGCGCATCCGCACCGGCGTCGCACTCGGGCCCTACACGACCTTCAGGATCGGTGGGCCGGCCGATCTCTTTGTCGAGGTTCAGAATGCCGACGAGTTGGCGACCGCCGTGAGCACCGCACGGGAGGCCGGCATCTCGTGGTTCGTGCTCGGGCTCGGAGCGAACATTCTGGTCGGCGATGGGGGATTCCGCGGACTCGTTATTCGGAATGCGGCTTCGCACACGCAATGGTTCGACGACGGACGCGTGTGCTCCGAGAGTGGCACGATCATGCGAGACCTGATCATGGACGCCGTGCGACGCGGCTGGTCGGGTCTCGAGCACTACGTCGGCATACCCAGCTCGTTAGGCGGAGCGGTTTGGCAAAATCTGCACTTCCTGTCGCCGGCGCCCGAGCGGGCTCGCACCATGTTCCTCGCCGAAGTCTTCGACTCCTGCGAGATTCTCGCTGAAGACGGCGCGCGCCGTTCCGTCGATGCTTCGTATGTGCAGTTCGGATACGACGACACGGTCTTTCACCATCGTCGCGACGTCGTCCTCACCGCAACGCTGAAGTTGTCCGCAGGCGATCCGGCCACGATGCGCCGCATCATGGAAGAGAACCTCAGTTGGCGTGGCGCACGACACCCATGGCTCGACTGGTTTCCCAGTGCCGGATCGATCTTCAAGAAAATCGAGGGCGTCGGCGCCGGCCGCCTCATCGACCAGTGCGGACTCAAAGGCTACCGCCATGGCGATGCGCAGATCTCGACGATCCACGCGAACATCATCGTCAACCTTGGCCGCGCAACGGCCGCGGACGTACGCGCCGTGATCGCCACCGCGCAAGAGCGCGTGCAGGACAGGTTCGGCTACCACCTCGAGCCGGAGATCGGCCTCATCGGCGAGTTCTGACGGCGCGCGCTACACGTCGTTAGCAATCTCCTCCCACTTTCCGACAGCGGCGTCCAGCTCGTGCTTTGCCGTATCGAGCTCGGCGTTCAATTCGCGAGCGCGCTCGATTCCGGATGGAGAGTCGTAGAGCGCGGGATCCTCGAGCAGCGCGGTGAGCGAAGCGACGCGCGCATCGATGCGCATGACGTCCGCTTCGGCGGCTTCGAGGGCACGGCGCACCGTGCGACTCGCGCGCTCCTCGACGCGGCGCTGTTCTCGATCGGTGGCCTCTCTGCGCTCCTCGCGCGTTAGGCGCACCGGACCGGGCTTCGCTCTCGCGGCCGCCCTGTTCCGCTCCGTCATCCACTGCTCCCAATCGGTAAAGCCACCGTCGAAGTCGGCGATGCGGCGGTCCTCCAGCGACCAGACGCGCGTCGCGAGGCTCCGCAGCAACGCACGGTCGTGGCTCACGAGAACGATCGTGCCGTCATATGCGGAGAGCGCATCCTCGAGCGATTCGATCGATTCGACGTCCAGATGATTGGTCGGCTCGTCGAGCAAGATGAGATTCGCGTGTGCGAGCACGAGCATCGCGAGCGCCAGGCGCGCGCGTTCGCCGCCCGACAACGTGTCCGTGCTTCGCTGCACGGTGTCACCCGTGAACCCGAACCGCGCGAGATGGCTGAGCATTGCCCCGCGGCCCCACAGTGGTCTGAGCGTCCCGATCACATCCAGGAGCGAACGCCCGGATGGTACCTGCGTGAGCTCCTGTCGATAGTACGCCGCCGCAATGGATCCGCCTAACCGAATCGTTCCGCGCTCGAGCGCCAGCTCGCCCAGTGCGGCGCGCAACAGCGACGATTTGCCCGCGCCGTTCGCGCCCACGAGACCGATGACATCGCCGCGACGCACCGTCGCCGAGAAGTCCTCGATCAGCGTGCGGCCACCTTGCGCGACCCGCGCCCGGTCCGCGACCAGGACTTGATCCCCGCCGCGTTCCGTGGCCGACAGACGAAACGCCATTATGTCTTCCTCGCTGGGGGGCGGACTCAATCTCGGCATCCGCTCCAGGCGCGTGCGTCGTCCCTTCGCTTGGCGGCTGTTCTGGCCGGCGATGTTCCGGCGAATGTAGCCCTCTTCGCCGGCGATGACGCGCCGCTGCTGCGCGTATGCGCGCTGCTGCGTGAGGCGGCGTTCATCGCGTTGTCGCACGAACGCGCGGTAGTTACCGGTGTACGCGAACGTGCGGCCGTCTTCCAGGTGCAATACATGGTCGACGACGCCATCCAGAAATGCGCGATCATGGCTGATGATCAGCACCGTTTCGCCGGCGTCGCGCAGATACGCCTCGAGCCACGAAGCCGTCTCGAGGTCGAGGTGATTCGTGGGTTCGTCGAGCAGCAGGACATCGGCCGGCGTCACGAGTTGACGCGCCAGTGCAACGCGTCCGCGCTCGCCACCACTCAGGGCATCTACCGACTGCGTGCGCGCGCGTTCCGGATCGAAACCCAGTCCATGCAGCACCGCGTCGACGCGCGATGAATACGTGTAGCCGCCCGCGTGCTCGAAGCGCTCGAGGTCGTGGGCGTAGGCGTCGAGGTCCTCAGCGGTCACGCGATCGCCCAGCGCGCCAATTCGCTCGGCCTGTTCGCCTAACGAGCCCTCGAGCGCGATGAGTGGCGCGAATGGCGCGGCCGCGGCGTCCCACACCGTGCGCGCGTCGCCGAAGTCCCGGAGCTGTTCGAGCAGCGCCAGCCGGAGTCCGCTCGCCCGGCTCACGGCGCCCGTCGACGGCTCCATGGTTCCCATGATCAAACGGAACAAGCTTGTCTTTCCGGAACCGTTCCGGCCGATGATGCCCCAGCGTTCGCCGGCGCTCACCGTGAAGGTCACGTCCGCGAGCAGCGGCTCCGCTCCGAACGTGATCCCAACCTGGGCCATCGACAGCTGAGTCATGCCGTGCGCGAACGGTTGTCGATCACGCGCCGGCGATCCACGACGTCCACTCAGATTCCGCGAGGCCCACCGACAACCGTTGCTGGCACCGAACGAGGGGCGTTCGCAACAACAGTGGCTCGTCGACCAAGAGCGCTAACCACCGCTCATCGGAGAGGCGAGCGGCGCGGAGTCCGAGGTCCGCGTAGGGCCGCGACTCGATGTCGACCAACGCCGACACGCCGAATCGTTGTACGAATCGCACCAGTTCCCCGCGCGATGCCGGCCGCTCCACGAGATTCACAAAATGCGCTCGCACGCGGCGCTCGGAAAAGAACCGTTGCGCCTTTCGCGTGTTCGCGCACTTGCGCGTACCGAAGATCTGGACTTCCATGGCTGGCTGTCGGGAAGCGAGTATATGTGCGTGCACGGAATCTATATGGTCGACACGTCGCGCTCAGCCGCGTGAGCACTCCACTGCGATACCGCGCCGCGTGGTGGGTGCCGGGCGCCCACCTCCGGACACTATGGGGCAAGATGATCCGCTTGCGACAACACGTGGACACACGACGCGAGCGATGGGACACGCCGGATGGCGACTTCTTGGACCTCGATCGACTCGATGCGCGCAATGGACATCCACGCTTGGTGATCCTTCACGGCCTCGAGGGCTCGTCGAATTCGCACTACGCGCGCGGTCTGCTCGCCGCAGCACGTGGTCGAGGATGGGCCGCTGACGTTCTCGTGTTCCGATCCTGCAGCGGCGAGCCCAATCGACTCCTGCGCTCGTATCACTCGGGCGAAACCGGCGACATCGACTTCGTCCTTCGCAAACTGATCGCGGCGCAACCCAATCAGCCGATCGTGCTAACGGGAGTCTCGCTGGGTGGCAACGTCCTCCTCAAGTGGCTCGGTGAGCAAGCCGAGTGCGCGCCGTCGCAGATCGTTGCGGCGGTCGCGATCTCTGTGCCGTTCGATCTCGCCTTGGGGTCGGAGCATCTTCAGCACGGCTTCTCCAGACTCTACGAGTCCTATTTCCTGCGCAGCCTGCGCAAAAAGGCGTTGGGAAAAGCGGCTCGCTTTCCCGGTCGCCTCGATCCCGTCGCCATCGCGCGTGCGACTTCGCTCTGGGAGTTCGACGATGCCGTCACGGCTCCCATCCACGGTTTTCGCTGCGCCCGCGATTACTACGACAAATCGAGCTCCATTCGATGGCTCGAACACGTGCGTGTCCCGACGCTGCTGCTCAACGCGGTCGACGATCCGTTTCTTCCGTCGTCCGTGCTCAATGAGGTGCGCACGATCGCGCGAACGAATGCCGCGTTGCATGTCGAGTTCGTGGCCAAGGGTGGACACGTTGGATTCATCTCTGGCGTCGCGCCGTGGCGGCCGGTCTACTATGCCGAAGCACGAACCATCGATTTTCTCGACGATGCTCTTCGCCGCCGGATGCCAAACCGATGACTTCCGCAGCGCCTAACGAGACCCGTCCGCCGACGCCCGCCGACTGGCATGGCGAGCGCGCCCAGGACAGCGCGAGGCAAGCGGCGCTCGTGTCCGCTGCGGCACGCCGGATCGGGCGCTATCGTCTCGTCGCGTTTGCGCTATTCGTGCTGGCGTGTGCGTGGGCCGTGACGCCGGCTGCGCCCCTTCCGTGGGTGTCGTTGGTCGCGTCAGTCGTGACGCTGGCCGCGTTCGCGTTGCTCGTCCGTCGGCACCGCGAGAACCGCGCTGCGTTCACAGCGCTCGACTATCGTCGCATCTACCACGAGCGCGCCGTGCATCGCATCGCACGCGAATGGGCTGCACTGCCCGTGCCGCGCACCTCAGTCGATCTCACGAACCACCCGTATGCAGCGGACCTGGCCATCACCGGACCATCGAGCGTGCTGCAATTGCTCGATGTTGCATCCTCCGCCCCCGGCCGCCCAACACTGCATGAGTGGCTCCTTGGACCTCCGCCGCCCGCCGCTACCATTGCCGCGCGGCAGATCGCTGTGCGCGAGCTCGCCGCTCGCGACGATGTCCGCGTCGAGCTCGGCGTCCTCGCCATCGGAGTCGGAGAGCTCGACCCCGCTGCGCTCGAACGCTTTTTTGTCTGGTGCGAATCGGAAGGAACGCTCGCCGACCGACCTGCGCTGCTGTGGGTCGGACGGACCTTCACCGCGGCGATCGTCGCCGCGATGATCCTGCAGGCAGCAGGACTCCTCGGCCATCCCTGGTGGTTGGCCGTAGTGCTCGTGGCGCGTTTGTTCCGTGTCGCTGTCCGACGTCGCGCCACAGACAGCAGCGCGATACCGGGCATCTCGTTCACTGCGTTAGGCGGGCACCGAGCCATGTTCGCTGTCATCGCCGGCGCCGCGTTCGAAACGCCTCACCTGGCGACACTCGCCGCGGCTCTTCGAGCGGCGCCCGGCGCTGCCGTGGCCCTTGGCCGCGTCGAGCGCATCGCAGCGTGGGCCGAGGTGCGTCAGTCGCCCATGCTGCACTTCGCGCTCGACTGGTTGTTCTTGTGGGACTTCCACGTCGGCGCAGCGTTCGACAAATGGAAGCGTACTGCGGGTCGTCACGTGCGCGGTTGGCTCGCTACGCTCGGCGAGTTCGAAGCCCTCACCGCGCTATCGACCCTCGCCCACGACCAACCGCAGTGGAGCTTCGCCGATGTCCACGATGACGCCTCCGTGACGCTCGAGGCCGCGGCCCTCGCGCACCCCCTCATCGCCGATGCCCAACGCGTCGCCAACGATGTCACCGTTGGCCCTCCCGGTACGTTCCTGCTCATCACCGGATCGAACATGTCGGGAAAGAGCACGCTGCTGCGCGCAATTGGTGTCAACTGCGTGCTCGCGCAAGCTGGCGGACCCGTGTGCGCATCCCGCTACCGGGCTCACACGCTTCGCCTCTACGCCAGCATGCGCATCGAGGACTCACTCGCCAACGGCGTCTCTCTCTTCATGGCCGAGCTTCGCCGTCTCAAGAGCGTTGTCGATGGCGCGCGTGCGCGCGTGCCGGGGCAACCGCCCGTGCTCTATCTGTTCGACGAGATGTTGCACGGGACCAACTCCTCGGAACGACGCGTTGCCGCCCGCATAGTTCTGGAACATCTTCTCGAGGCCGGTGCGATCGGAGCCGTGACATCGCATGACCTCTCACTTGCCTCAGCGGAGCCAATTCAGAGTGCAGCGCGCTGCGTCTCATTTGCCGATTCGATCGACCGAACGGGCGGCACACGGGTGCTGCACTTCGACTACCGACTACGCGATGGGCTCGCGACGTCCACCAATGCTCTTGCGCTGCTCGATCTCGTCGGTCTCGGCCCGGATGCCTCGTGAGCAGCATCGCGCCAGTAGCGGCGCACTACTAATACTTGGTTAACTTGCGTCCCAGCTATGCGTACCCTCTTCCTCTCGTTTTTCATTGTCGGACTCGTGCTAGGCGTGACGAGTATGATCAGCGGTATCGACCGCGAACAGCGGCGTGGCCGCTGGGTGAAGTACCTGAACCTTCCGACGCTGGGTACTGCCGCGGTGCTGTTCGGAATCGTCGGATACCCTCTCGCCAAGTACACGTCTCTTCCGCCGGGCGCCCTTGCGGCTATTGCGGCAGCCGCTGCCGTGACGGGCGGCATCGCTATGGTTGCAGTTATAGCTGGCTGGGCAGTGCCGAGTGCGGCACGAGACATCCCTGATGAGCGCTACCTGCTCCAGGGACACCTCGCTCGCGTCGTTCGGCTAATCGATGGGTCGGAAGGAGGAGAGATAGCGTTCGAGGTCGAAGGCCAGCGTCAGATAGCGACCGCAACAAGTCTCGACGGAACGTCCATTGCCGTGGACGCCGAAGTAGTCATCGAACGCGTGGAAAACGGCGTGGCCTACGTGGAGCGCTGGACCACGATCGCCAAACAGCTCGAGCTGCCGTCGTAGCCGGAAAGAGCAGCGACCCGTCCGTGCGTTCGCGCGCTTGCGCGCACATCAGGCACTCCGTATATGGTGCATTACGAGGTGCGTCCATGTCGGATGCGTTGGTCTTTGCGATCGTCTTCATCGCGTTTGTCGTCCTACGCATCGTCGCGGCGACCATTTTCTTTCTCTGCCTGCTGCCTGACGGCGATCGCTGTCCCAACTGCGACACTCCCACGCTGCGCATCCAGTCTCGCGGGTGGAATCTTCTCATGCCCTGGTTCCGAACGAGTTGGTGCTACGCGTGCAACTGGGAAGGGTTGCTCCGGAACGGCGCGCTCTCACCGCAGCCGGAGACGCAGGAGCAGACGCGTCACGACGTGAAGACCTGACCCGCATTCAGCCGTCGCTCACGCGAGCGCTCACCCACACGCCTAACCACGCGGGCCAGTTGCCGCTCATTTCGACGAAATCGTCGAAGTAGAGCAAGCCAACCGATTCGAGTTGTTCCGTTAGCGCGATGATCGCGTCGTCGTCGTGGAGCGGTCCAATGGCGACGACGTCGCCTTCCACGCGAAACTCATCGGGCGTGAGAGCGAACCGTTCGTCGATTGCGCTGCGCACCAATCCCGAACGCTCGAACGCGGCCTTGCGAATGAGCATGGTGGGCGCGTCCGACGGAAGAGAAAGCGGCATAGCCCAAGTTTGTCGCTGCGAGGGCGGCGTGTCCACTCGACCGGCTGCACGGTTGCACAGGCCGATTACCTTTCGCGCATGAGCGCGCATTCGGCTGTCACATCGAGCTCCTCCACGACACGGGCGGAGCTGGATCTCGACGTCATTGTCGTCGGCGCCGGCCACGCGGGCACCGAAGCCGCGGTCGCCGCCGCACGACTCGGCGCGAAAGTTGGGCTCGTCACCGCCGCGCTCGAAACGATCGGGCAGATGTCCTGCAATCCCGCGATCGGCGGCATTGCAAAAGGGACGGTAGCGCGGGAGGTCGACGCACTCGGCGGCATCATGGGTCGCGCGACTGACCTCGCGATGCTGCAGTTCCGCATGCTCAATCGGAGCAAAGGTCCGGCGGTCTGGGCGCCGCGAGCACAGTGCGATCGCGGGCTTTACCGCCGCGCGGTCCGATCGCTCCTCGAGGAGCATCCGACGCTGCACACGATTCAAGGCACCGTCGCGCGCTTGTTGATCGACGCGGACGCGCGGCGCGCGTTAGGCGTCGAGACGCTCGAGGGCAGACGCTTCACGGCTCGCAGCGTCGTCATCACAGCGGGCACGTTCCTCCGCGGTCGCATCCACATCGGCACAGATACCAAGCTGGCGGGCGGTCGCGCCGGCGACGCACCAGCCATTCATCTCGCGCAGCAGCTCGAGGAGCTCGGCCTCGACGTCGCGCGATTCAAGACCGGTACGCCACCACGTGTGGATGGGCGGTCAGTCGATCTCTCCCGGTTGCAACGCCAGGACAGCGAAGTCGACGCGTTCGACTTTTCCTGGTCGCACTTTTGGACAATGCCGCGCCGCACCGAGTCCGGCACGAGGCACCCAACTCAATTGCCGTGCTGGATCACGCACGCGGGCGCCGACGTGAAGCGAATCATCAGCGACAACATCGACCGCTCGGCGATGTACGGCGGAGCGATCGCGTCGCGGGGTCCGAGATATTGTCCAAGTGTCGAGGACAAGATCGTGAAGTTCCCCGACGTCGAGCGCCACCAGGTCTTCCTGGAGCCCGAAGGACACGACACGGCCGAACTCTACGTCAACGGACTATCGACCTCGCTGCCCGTCGACGTCCAACTTGAGTTCCTGCACGCGGTCCCGGGCCTCGAGCACGCGCGCATGACGCGCGCCGGCTACGCGATCGAGTACGACTACTATCCACCGGTGCAGCTCGACTCCGCCCTGCAGCTCAAGGCGCTCCGTGGCGTGTACCTCGCGGGTCAGATTAATGGTACGACCGGATACGAAGAGGCGGCAGCGCAGGGTGTCGTGGCCGGCATCAACGCGGCACGCGCCGCGCGCGGCGACGCTCCGTTCGTCCTCGGCCGCGAGACGTCGTACATCGGCGTGCTGATCGACGACCTCGTGACGCGTGGCGTCGACGAGCCGTATCGGCTGTTCACGTCGCGTTCCGAGTTTCGCCTAACGGTGCGACAGGACAACGCGCTGCGCCGGCTGTCGCCGCGCGCCATGGCGCTCGGTATGCTGTCGGAGCGAGAGATCGCCGCCGTCGAGCGGCGACTGGACGATGAGGAGCGAACGCTTCGTCTCGCTCGGGACACCACCGCCGAGCCGGAGGTCGTGGATGCGCTGCTGCGCGCGGCTGGGAGTGCACCGCTGGCGCACGCCATCCGTGTCGCCGAGTTGGCGAAACGGCACGGCGTGTCACTCGACGCGCTGATGCAGTTGACGGGCACCCGCGGCGATCTGTCGCCGGAAGCGGTGGCGTCGGCCGAGCTGGAGCTCAAGTACGCCGGCTACTTCGAGCGCGAGCGTGTGCAGGCGTCACGGCTGCAGCGCATGGGCGACTTTGCGTTAGGCGCCGACATCGCGTACGCCGAGATGCGTTCGTTGTCGTTCGAGGCGCGGCAGAAGCTGGGCACGATCCGTCCGCTGACGCTGGCGCAGGCCGCACGGATTCCCGGCATCAGCCCGAGCGACCTCCAGAACCTGGTGCTCGAGGTGACGAAGCGCCCGGTACCGCGCGCGACCGCGGGCGATCGACGCGACGTATCGGCGGCTGCGCCCGACGTCTGATTGCCGCGCGCCACTTATTCTCTTTTTGTATCTTAATAGGCCACTTCGCCTGCGAACCGAGCTCATCACCGGAGGATGCGATGAGAATCGTTGCCGTGCTGTTGGGAATTGCGATCGTGTGTCCGCTTCAGGCGCAGGACACGAGCGGCGCAAATAGAATGAACGATCGTGCGCCGACCATCACGACGACTGGGCATGGGGAGGCGCGCGTCACTCCCGATCGCGCGACGCTGTCGATCGGCGTCCAGACGAAGGCCGCGACTGCCGCGCAGGCGAGCGCGGACAATGCGCAGAAGCAGCGCGCGGTGATCGATGCGCTCAAGTCGTTAGGCATCACCGACCAGCAGATTTCGACGGTCGAGTACAGCGTGTATCCCGAGAGCGCGCCGACGAACAACACCGAGCGCACACCGCGCATCATCGGCTATACGGTGTCGAACACCGTACGCGTGGACGTCCAGAAGATCGACCGACTCGGCTCCATCATCGACGCGGCGCTCGGCCACGGCGCCAATGCGATCAACTCGTTGGACTTCTCGTCGTCCAATGAGGATGATGCGCGACGCGCTGCGTTAGCCATTGCCGTCCAACGTGCTCGCGGGGATGCAGAGGCGATGGCACGCGGTGCGGGCGGCCGATTGGGTGATCTGGTCGACCTGACATCACAGGCGGCGACGCGCCCGATTCAGTTCGGTGCGCGCATGTCCCTCGCGGCCGGGGCTGCCACGCCGATAAGCCCTGGTAGCGAGACCGTGTCCGTCGATATAGAGGGTCGTTGGCACTATATCCCGCATTAGTGGGCCATTTGGCGTGTTTCTAGCGCTATTCTGCTCCCTAGCTGTCGCACTAATCTCTGGCGGAGGCGATCAGTTTCACGTGAAACACCAAGGCGGTTGCGGACCTGGTGTTCCACGTGAAACAGAAAGATGTCTTCCGTTCGGCAATCACTGATTATATTGGCGGCGCGCGAAAGACTGTCTTCGACCCTTAGATGGACGGAAGCGACTGGTGGCTAGGGTCATCGCGATCGCCAATCAGAAGGGTGGCGTGGGTAAGACAACCACAGCCGTCAACCTTGCTGCGAGCCTTGCGGTGGCCGAGCAGCGAACACTCCTCGTTGATGGCGACCCTCAGGGTAATGCAACGAGCGGCGTCGGTCTCGACGGTGAGCGCGTCCCGCGAACCGTGTATAACGCCCTTATCGGCGAGTGCTCACTCGCCGAGGTCATTCTCAGAAGCATCCAGTTCGCGCATCTGGACGTCGCTCCGGCGACACCCGACCTTGCGGGTGCCGAAGTAGAACTTGTCGATAGCCCGCGCCGCGAACTGTCGATGCGTGACGCAATCTCTCCGGTTCGCTCGCGCTACGACTTCATTCTCATCGACTGTCCGCCATCCCTTGGTCTCCTCACGGTCAACATGTTGGCGGCGGCGGATGCCATCCTGATCCCGGTTCAGTGCGAGTACTACGCTCTTGAGGGACTCTCGCAGCTGTTGAACACGGTGCACATGATCCAGCGAGGGGTGAACGCTGACCTCGCCATTGACGGCGTCCTGCTGACCATGTACGACGCGAGGCTTAACCTCTCGCGCCAGGTGGCCGCCGATGCACGCGAATACTTTGGTCCCAAGGTGTTTGACGCCGTCATTCCTCGAAATGTCCGGCTCGCGGAAGCGCCGAGCTTCGGGAAGCCCATCATTCTCTACGACGTCGCCTCCGCTGGCGCACAGGCGTACGTCAGTGTCGCTCGCGAGCTGCTTGAGCGATATCGACGTAGCGGCGATTTCAGGCCGGCAGCCCTGGTGTCTGAGCCCCCGACACCAGACGTCGCCAGAGCCGACTAGCAAGCCGGAGCATCTCGTCTCTGCTTCGCCGTCGGGCGATCCGTCGCATTCCAAAACCGAGGCCGACATGATCGCGCTTGAGGCCACTCCACCAGATTCCCATCATGTCCACTGAAAAGCCCCGACGCTTGGGACGCGGACTTGAAGCACTGCTCGCGAGCCGGCCCAGCGCATCCACCGCCGACGCGGCTGCGCGCCAAGCGCTACAGCGAATCGCGCTCTCGCGCATTCACCCGAACCCGTACCAGCCTCGTGTCGAGTTCAAGCCGACCGAGCTCGCCGAGCTCGAGGCGAGCCTCAAGGCGAACGGGTTGCTACAGCCGATTGTGGTACGACCCCGGCCGAACGGGGACGGCTATGAGCTGATCGCAGGCGAGCGCCGGCTCCGCGCTGCTACGCGAATCGGTTGGGAGGAGATCCCAGCTGTCGTGAAGGAAATCGATGACCAGATGCTACTGACCCTTGCTCTCGTCGAGAACCTTCAGCGTTCCAATCTCAACCCGATCGAAGAGGCTCAAGGCTATCAGCGTCTGATCAGCGACTTTACACTAACGCAACAGCAGATCGCCGATCTCGTCGGGAAGGACCGGACGACTGTAGCTAACATATTGCGATTGTTAGCCTTACCCGAATCCGTCCGGCGCATCCTCCAAGAAGGTCACATAACTCTCGGACACGCGCGAGCGCTACTTGCTATCTCCGACGAACGGCAACTCACCACCCTCGCCAATGAGATCGTCGCCCATGGCCTGACCGTCCGCGATGTCGAGGAGCGCGCCCGCGCTGGACAAGCTCCACGTCCCACGCCGCGCCGACGCCGCGGGGCATCGAAGAGCGAACTGCCTCCGGCAATCCGTCGCGCCGGTGAAGAGCTCCGTCGGCAACTGCAGACCGACGTGTCGATTTCCCAACGCGATTCGGGACGCGGCGCCATCGAGATCGTCTTCTATTCCGCCGACGATCTTGATCGATTGCTCGACCTCCTCCTAGGAAGCCGCCGAGACGCGATGTGACGAAAGAGCCCAGCGAAAAACTGTCTGGACGTGGGTACGGCAATATCTACACGCCGCATGCTGGCTCGATGATCATCCAGGTGCAGCGGGAAAGCGGGCTGGCGAATCGCACTATCATCCTAACGCAACGCCAGGTGCGTCTCCTCCGACGCGGCGCCTACGCTGTCGGAACCATTTTCGCGATCGTCCTGCTCAGTTGGTTCTTCCTGGCTACCCAAGCCGCACGGGTTCCTGGATTGACCCGACGCGTCGAGACACTCCAGCACGACGTCATACGCCTCGACACGCTCCAGGCGGCACTCACGGCGCTCGAGAGCAGATTCCAACAAGTGCAGCACATGCTCGGCGCATCGACGCCCCAAACCGGCGAAGCCGCGAGCACCCCTGCCGCACCTGCGGCCGATACAGCTAGCAACTCCGTTCCGAGCCAGTGGCCGCTTGCGGTCGCCGGCACCATCGTCGCCCGCGACGACACCACATCATCGACCCGCGGTATGGACATCGAAGCGCCGGCAGGCACGGAGGTTCGTGCCTCGGGCGCGGGTTCGGTCGTCGAGGTCAGTGTCGATTCGTCGGGCACCTCTGTCGTTCGGATCGCACATCGCGATGGCTACGAGACCACCTACGCCGACGTTCGCGATGTACGGGTGACCCAGAGGAGTCGCGTGGCGGCCGGCGCCGTGATCGGTGTGTTAGGCAGCCAAACCAGTGGCCTTCCCGCGCACCTTCACTTCGAAGTGCATCACAACGGCTCGAGCGTCGATCCCATGTCGCTCATGAAACAAGGACCATCGAATGGCGATCTTCAATAAGGACGCGCGCGCAGCAGACGACACGCGGAGCCCCACAGTCGGCGGGAGCTCGTCCCTGTCCATCATTGCCGCCGGGACAAGCATCGACGGCGACATTGAGACCGAGGGCGTCATTCGTGTCGAAGGACGCGTCGAAGGTTCGATTCACGCTGGGCGCCAGGTCTTGATCGGACGCCAAGGCGAAGTGCGCGGCGACATCACGACGCGGGAAGCCGTTGTCGGAGGCAAGGTCGAAGGCACGATCAACGCCAGCGAACGTCTCGAGGTGCAGAGCACCTCGGTGATCACGGGCGACATCAACACCCGCGCGATTGCAGTCGTGGAAGGCGGCCGGATCAATGGCACCGTTCGCATCACCGACGCCAAAGAGCACGTCGATTCCGAGGAAGCGGAAACGCCTTCGTTAGCCTTCGGTCGCTAGGGCTCTACTCCGCAGTCAGGCACCGCCGTACTACTTTGAAGGCGACAACCCACATTCGGTTGTCGCCTTCTTCGTTTTTTGCACCTTCACAACACGATACATATCAAGGCCTTATGCCAGGTGTACACAGGCGTGTGCGATTGTTCTCCACATTCTTCCACATTTTCGTACTCGTTGCCTGCGGACGCGGCGCGGCTTCCGGAAGGGCAGCGGGTGACAGTGCGTTCAAGGTGGCACTGCTCACACCAGGACCTATATCCGACCATGCGTGGAACGCGGGTGCCTACCAGGGCTTGCTCCGGATTCGCGACAGCATCGGCGCACATATAAGCCATATCCAGGTGAAAACTCCGGCCGACTTCGAGGAGAACTTTCGAGCATACGGCGCGCAGGGATACAACCTCGTGTTCGGGCACGGCTTCGAATTTCAAGACGCCGCATCGCGCGTGGGACCCGAGTATCCGCAAACGATCTACATCACCACGTCGGGTAATCGGTCGGGGCCGAACGTCGCACCGATGATCTTCGGATTCGAGGAGCCGTCCTACTTGGCCGGCATCATTGCGGGTACGCTTTCACGTTCGCGCGTCGTTGGCGTCATCGGAGGAACCGACCTTCCTCCCGTGAAGAGCAGCTTTCTGGCGTTTACCGCCGGCGTGCACGCGATCGATCCACACGTTACTGTCCTCACGTCCTACATCGGGAATTGGGATGACGCGAGCGCGGGCAAAGAACAGGCGCTCGCACAAATCCAGCGCGGCGCCGACTTCATCTTCCAGAATGCCGACGCTGCCGGTCTGGGTATTTTCCAGGCCGCCAAGGAGTCGAAAGGTGTCTATGTTTTCGGAGCGAATTCGGACCAGAGCAGCGTTGCACCGGGCGTCGTCATCGCAAGCGTCGTCATCGATCTGCCGCACGCATTCCTAACGGTGGCTCGGCAAGTGAAGGCACGGACGTTCAAGCCCGGGATCCTCTACTTGGGGACAGGTTCGGACGTGACCAAGCTCGTCATTAATCCGGCGCTCAAATCGCTCATCACACCGGCGCTGCAAGCGCGCCTCGACGCGACACGCCAAGCGATCCTGGACGGGCGATTGCACCCGCCTCGGATAGAGTTCGTCGACTCGACGAGCGCACCCTGAGCATGCCGACACTCTCGGAGATGGCGCAGTACCTCGATGACCTGCTGCGCATCGCGGAGATTGCGGACTATCCCAATGCAGTGAACGGCGTTCAGGTCGACAGCGACGACGATATCACGAAAATCGCCGCCGCGGTCGACGCGCGTGAGCGTACGATCCGCGATGCGGTTGCGGCCGGCGCCAATCTGCTCCTCGTTCATCACGGCCTTTTCTGGGGCGGAGTGCGCCCGTTGCGCGGGCCCGTGCTGCGTCGCGTCGACGCGCTCATCACCGGCCGGCTGGCGCTCTACTCGGCGCACCTCCCGCTCGACGCGCATCCGACGCTCGGCAACAACGTGCTGCTGGCACGTGAGCTCGGCCTAACGCCGACGTTTGGTTTTGCCAGACACCACACGATCGACATCGGAGTCGGCGGTGAATCGAACACGCCGACCATGGACATCATCGCGCGCACGACGGAGTTCGCGAAGCGATACGGCGGCGCGGTGCGCCACACCTCGTGCGAACCGGGACGCGAGACCAGGCGATGGGCCATCTGCACGGGCGCCGGCGCGTCCCACGACACGCTCGCGGAGGCCGCGCTTCGAGGCGTGGATACGCTGATCGTCGGCGAGGGCCCGCATTGGACGGCGATCGACGGCGAGGAGTTGGGCATCGTCGTGATCTACGCCGGTCACTATGCAACCGAAACACTCGGCGTTCAGGCGCTCGCCGCTGATCTGAGCGCCAAGTTCGCCATCCCGTGGTCGTTCCTGCACGCACCCACGGGGCTGTGACGACGAGCAGCGCTGCGCTCGCACTCGAGAACATCGCACGCCGCTTCGGCCCGGTGCGCGCACTCGACGATGCATCGATCGTGGTGCGCGACGGAACCGTGCACGCACTTCTGGGCGAGAATGGCGCCGGCAAAACGACACTGATGCGCATCGCGTTCGGCCTGGTGCGACCCGATGCGGGAACGATTCGCGTGCACGGCCGAACCGTCACCCTGGCCTCGCCGTCCGCCGCGATTGCGTTAGGCATCGGTATGGTGCACCAACACTTTAGCTCTATACCGGCGCTGACCGTTGCCGAGAACGTCGCGTTGGGCGGACACGGAGCGTACCGCGTTGAGCGGGTCCGTGCGCGGGTGCGCGAGATTTGCGGGCTCGTCGGCTTTGCGCTCGATCCCGATGCGCGCGCGGGCGACTTGTCGGTCGGCGCGCAGCAGCGGTTGGAAATCGTGAAGGCTTTGTCCCACGGCGCGCGCACGTTGATCCTGGACGAGCCGACCGCTGTGCTCGCGCCGCGCGAAGCCGACGATCTGCTCGCGATGCTGCGCCGCTTCTCGGGCACAGGCGGCACTGTCGTCCTCATCACGCACAAGCTTCCTGAAGCGCTCGCCATCGCTGACGATGTCACCGTGCTCCGTCACGGACGGACGGTGCTCGCTGAATCGGTCGCCAACGTGGACAGCGTCACGCTTGCCAAGGCGATGATCGGCGGTGCGCCGCCGGTCGAAGTGCGTCACGAACGTACGGACCCGGGTCCCGTCGTGCTGTCGGCTCGCGAGCTCACCGTGAGCGATGCGCGAGGCGTGATGCGCGCCCGGGATGTCAGCCTCGATGTTCGGTCGGGCGAAGTGCTCGGCGTCGCAGGCGTCGACGGCGCGGGTCAACACGAGCTGCTCCTCTGCCTTGCAGGTCGCCTGCCGGCGACGGCGGGACGTGTCGAAGGCTCACCGACGATCGGATTCGTGCCGGAAGATCGGCATCGCGATGCCCTGATTCTCGATTTCGACGTTGCAGAGAATCTCGCCTTGCAGGACGCTGGCTCGGCGCGCTGGCGGTTGGCGTGGCCGCGCATCCGCGCGCGCGCGGCCGCGATCCTAACGGAGTACGATGTGCGCGCGCCGTCCACCGACACGATGGTCGGCACGCTGTCTGGTGGGAATCAGCAGAAGCTCGTGTTGGCGCGGGAGCTGGAACCGAAGCCTCCGGTGGTCATCGTCGAGAACCCGACACGCGGTCTCGACATCGCGGCCACAGCGGCGGTGCACGACCGGCTCTTGGGTGCGCGCGACTCTGGCGCTGCCGTCGTCATCTACTCGAGCGACCTGGATGAGGTCCTCGCGTTGGCGGATCGGCTCATCGTGATGTTCGAGGGTCACGCGCGGGAGGTCCCCCTCGACCGCGACGCCGCCGGTCGCGCGATGCTGGGCGCCGCGTGACGCCGCCTAACGAGGCGGCAGCGCGATCACAGCTCGCGATTCTGGCGGCATGCCTCGTTCTCGGAATGACGCCGTGGTTCAGCGCTACGGTGGCCGCGCCGGCGATGATCGCCGAATGGCACCTGCCGGTGGCGAGCGGCCCGTGGTTCACGATGGCCGTACAGCTTGGATTCGTTGCCGGCACGTTGGTCGGATCGCTGTTCATGCTCAGCGACCGCTGGCGCGCGGAACGGTTCGCCGGTTGGAGCGCGGTCGTTGCGGGAATCGCAACAATCTTGATCGCCGAGCGCGTGCGCAGTGCGTCCGGAGCGCTCGTGCTGCGGGCCGTGACTGGAGCGGCCTTGGCCGGCGTATATCCGCCAGGCATCAAGCTGGTTGCCGGATGGTGGCGGTCTCGCCGAGGGCTGGCGATCGGCGTGCTGGTCGGTGCGCTCACGGTCGGTTCCGCTTCGCCGCACTTGATCAGCGCGCTCGCGCCTAACCAGAATTGGCGCGGCGTTCTGTTGGTCTCGGCGGGAGCGGCATTCGCCGCTGCGGCGCTGTTCTTGTTCGCCGTTCGTGAGGGACCATACCAGGCGCCGTCGGCGGCCGTGAGCGCAGCCGGGCTACGGCGTGTCGTCGGCGATCGCGGCGTCCTCCTGGCGACGGCGGGCTATCTCGGCCACATGTGGGAGTTGTACGCGATGTGGAGTTGGATCGCGCTCTTTTGGGCGGCCGTCGCTACCCAACATGCACTGTCCCGCACCGTCCCGAGCATCATGGCGTTTGCCACGGTCGCGTCGGGCGCGATCGGGTGCGTGGTTGCCGGAGTGCTCGCGGACCGCTTCGGCCGCACGACGACGACCATGACCGCAATGGTGATCAGCGGATCCTGCGCGTTGGTCGTCGGCTTCGCGTATCGCGCGGCCGCGTCGCCGCTGATCCTCGGCGCGATCACGTTGATCTGGGGCGTGAGCATCGTAGCCGATTCGGCGCAGTTCTCGGCGTGCGTGACGGAGCTCTCGCCTCCCGAGTACGTCGGAACGGCGCTCACGGTGCAGACGTGCCTCGGCTTTCTGCTCACCGTCGCCAGCATCCGGGCCGTGCCCGTGTGGGTCGCGCACTGGGGCTGGGGCTCCGCCTTCGCACCGCTCGCGTTAGGCCCGCTGTTCGGCACGATGGCGATGTTCCGGCTGCGCGCCGATCGATATCGAGTCCGGCTCGCCGGCGGACACGGTTAGGCGGAGCGAGATGTCCGGCCCGGCGCCCGCGGCGGATGCTTCGACCAATCGTTGGCGTCGCCGCATCGCGTCTTCGCTGTCCGCCGGAACCCTTGCTGCTGTCGTCGCCGTCGTATCGCTCGCGCTGTTGTGGATGGCCCTGCGATTGGCCGGGTTCGATGCCACGCTCGCGCTCGGCGCGCTGTGGCGTGGATCGTTCGGCAATTGGTACGCCCTCACGTCCTCGACGCTCGTGCGCGCGACGCCGCTCGTTCTCACCGGGCTTGCGGTCGCCATCGCTTTTCGCGCCGGCGTGTGGAACATCGGGGCAGACGGGCAACTGCTGGTGGGCGCCGCTCTGGCGACCGCCGTGGGACTCGCGTGGGGTGACGCATTGGGTTGGGCAGCGCTGCCGATCGCGCTCGTCGCCGGTGCCGTTGGAGGCGCGTGCTGGGCCGGCATCGCCGCGGTTCTCCGTACCAGGTTCGGCGTGCTCGAGGTCATCAGCACCATCATGCTGAACTTCGTCGCGCTCGATCTGGTGGGATATCTGGTGCGCGGTCCGCTGCAGGAACCGAGTCACGCGTATCCCCAGAGCAATGAGATACCGGCGCAGATGCACCTGCCGTTCCTCATCCCCGGGACGCAGCTGCATTTGGGGTTTGCGTTAGGCGTCTGCGCCGCCGTCATCCTCTGGTGGGCCATGCGATCGACCGCCGCCGGTTTCCGCGTTCGTGCGATCGGCGCCAACGCCGATGCGGCGCGTATCGCCGGACGAGTCGACGTCGCCCGAACCACGACCAGGGTGTTGCTATTGAGCGGCGCGCTCGCCGGCTTGGCGGGTGCCATCGAAGTCAGTGGCGTCACGTACGCGTTGTACGAGAACATCTCGCCGGGCTATGGCTACACCGCGATTGCCGTGGCTTTGCTCGCCGGTCTCGATCCGCTCGGCGTGCTCGGCACGGGCATCTTGTTCGGAGCGCTCGAGGCCGGCGCCCTCTCGATGCAGCGTGAGGCATCCGTGCCTTCGGTCGTAGTGACAGCGGTAGAAGCTGCGCTCGTCTTACTGCTGCTCGCGATGAGCCGGCGTGGCGCCGCGACACGCGTCATCGGACGTCTTGCAGGCGCGCGATCGCCGAGTCCGGAAGAGGCGCTGTGACCAACGCACTGACGAGCTTTCTCGAGGCGTCCGTGCGAACGGCCACACCACTTGCGTTAGCCGCGCTCGGCGAGCTCGTGGTCGAGCGCGCCGGCGTCATCAACATCGGCCTCGAGGGCATTGTCCTTGGCGGCGCCTTTGGCGCGCTACTCGGCGGCGGCAGCAACAACCTCGCGCTCGGATTCGCCGCGGGATGTGTCGCGGGTCTCGTCATCGCCGCGTTGTTCGGCGTGTTTGCCGTGTCCATGCGTTCCGACCAGATCATCACCGGGACGGCAATCAATTTGCTGGTCCTCGGCCTAACGGGCGCGCTCTATCGCGGGCTCTATGGCGCGACGGGCGCGGCGCTCACCATCCCGACGACGGGCTCCGTGCCGCTACCGCTCCTATCGCGGATACCCGTACTCGGACCGACGTTCTTCGATCAGCCTCCGCCGACGTACCTCGTGTATCTCGTCGCGCCCGTGTTGTGGTGGTGGCTGTATCGGACCCACGCAGGGCTGGCGATTCGCGCCATCGGCGAACGATTGGAGTCGGTTCGCGTCTCCGGCGTGAACGTGCCTCGCTGGCGTTGGATCACGCTCCTGGTAGGCGGCGCGCTCGGCGGCGTCGCCGGTGCGACGTTGGTGTTGTCTCAGTCGGGCACGTTTGCGGAGGGCATGTCGGCCGGGCGTGGATTCATCGCGATCGCCATCGTGGTGCTCGGCCGTTGGCGCCCGATAGGGGTGCTGGTTGCCTCGCTGCTGTTTGGCGCCGCGAGCGCCCTACAGTATCTCTTCCAGGCGATGGGTTGGAGCGTGCCGTACCAACTCTTTCTCGCGATCCCCTACGTGCTCACGCTGTTGGCGCTCGCCGGTTTTGCCGGTCGTCGGATCGAGGCCCCGGCCGCGCTCGGCCGCGCCGGATGAGCCCACGCACATCGGGGGCGCATCGCCTAACAGCCGGTGTGCACACTCGTCCACCGCACGCGCCAGGACCCGTCCGGCTGTCGCTCGAGGAGCGCGTACGCATTCGTGTCCTGGCCTTCCCGCAACACGAAGAGCTCCACGTGAGCGGGTGACGTCAGACGTACAGCCGCGAGGACATCCGTCGTTTCGATTGCCTCCTCCAATCCGCCGGTGCGTTCGTGATACGCGACGCGGAATGCGGCATCGGGCGTCGCCGTGCTGCGTTCGGCAATGAGGAGCGTGTGCTGCTCGAGCGGCGAGGCCTCCTGATTCAGCCGCCTAACGAGATCGGCGACCACGGCTTCCATTCCGTCGACGGGTTGAAACCGGTAGGCGTAGCGAACCGAAAACGGAATCCCCCGAAAGGTTCGACTCGTGTCGTCCGGCAGCGCGGACGCCAGCCGCGTCACATCGGCCGCCAACCGCGCCGAGTCCGTCCCCGACATGCCGCCGAGCGAATCGAGGGCCACTGCGGAGACGTGCTGGTCAACGAATCCGACCGTCCAGCCTGCGGACCGGGTCGTGTCGCCGCCGACGCCGAGCGTCGCGGTGGGCCACTCGACGCACTCGTCGCCTGCCCATTCCTTCGAGCCCGCTGAAATCACCGGCACTCGGTCGACGATGCCACCGCGACTCACGAGCGAAACCGAGTCGCCGCGCAACGTGGATGCATCGAGCTGCAGGGTATCGGGCACGGTGCTGTCGCTGTAGTCCGGAAACACGACCCATGCGTTCGCCGCCGATGCGCCGCGGGCCAGCACCACAGGACCGGCGCTCGAGTCCCACTCAGCTCCCGGCGCCGGTGTCGGTTGCGTCGCAGCCACCGACTCGGCTGCGTTAGGCGGAGGGGTGCGCGTCGGCGTTGGCTGCCGAGATCGTTCGCACGACGCGAACAGCGCGATGAGTGCGACGAGCTGCATCGCACGCTGCATAACAACACGCCAAGGCGATAACATGCGTGCAATCTTCCTGTGCTCGATGCAGCCGTCAACGACGGCGATCGTGGTCAGCGACGCTGTTGTACTCAGGGCGGAGGAAGAAATCGACCAACGAGATCCCAATGCCAGGTATCACGCCGGATACCCGTGCGCGGATCCTTGAGCGGTTTGTATTGGAGACGTTCGGGAGGGAGGCCAACTTCACGACCGTATGCGAGCAAGCGCTGACGATCGGTGGATACCAGATGCGCCATGGGCTGCCCCCGGTACACATGCCGGTGCAGCCACAGGCCGCCATCCATGGCGAATGTCATTCCCGCTTTTCTGTTCTCGAACTCGCGATACCAGCCCGTCAACGTGTCGCCTCGAAGGTCGCGCCTGACTGCGTCTACTAGTTGCAGGCGACGACGGACTCCACAGTGGCAGGAGACGGCGGTGTAGCGGTGCCAATGTAGATCGCGCAGGCGGCGGACGATGCGCCTGGGTGGCTCGCGCTTGCCGACCACCCGGATGGCGACGCTTCACCTATCGTCACCGTCGTGCCGGGTGACGGCGAAAAATTGATCGCCGTGAGGTCGGTCGAGTAAACGTCGTTCGTATAGTAGTAGGACTCTTCAGCGGTCGCGAGATTCCGAAGGTCGGACCGCATCATTGCCGTGTACGCCTTGCCCTTCGTCGACGAGAACTTCGGAATCGCGATCGAGGCAAGAATGCCGATGATCACGACCACGATCAGCAACTCGATTAAGGTGAAGCCGGATTGGCGGGCGCGAGACATAGGACCTTCCCCATGACCGAAAATTGGAGCCACGACACGTGGCTCACGGGGCGTCCAAGGGCAATGCGGGTGCCGCCTCAACGGTAGCGGCTAACCATATGCGAATATGGGACTTGCGTATTGTAGGACGCGGTGCTGGCGTTATTTTGACCGCTCGAATTGCCACGCTTGTGGCAGACTGCAATGCCAGATGAGAGGGTCCTAAGCGCGCGACCTGCGACGCAGGCTCACTGGGTGCAGCCGATCACGTCCTTGAGCGTAGCCGGTGGGAGAACAGGGGCGTTGCCATAGTAGATGGCGCACATGGCGCTGTCACCGGCGTAGTGCGCCTTCGCCGCCCACCCGAGCGTGTCAGCGGAAACCATGCTGATCGAGACGCGAGGGCTGCTGTTGTACTGGATCTGCAGAAGGTCCGTGCTGTAGGCGCCCGCGATATTCCAGTACGCCTCTTCGGTCGTGGCGAGATTCCTCAGGTCTGTGACCATCGTCGTCACGTAATAGCGCCTCTTGTAATCGCGGTAGCGCGGCATCGCCAAGCCGACCAGAATCCCGATCACGAGCAGCACGACAAGCAATTCGATCAACGAGAAACCGCGTAACGCATTGCTGCGTCGCGGCACGGTGCTCGGAGCACTCGTTGAACGCGTCTCAAGAACACGCGGGTGACCTGTCGTACGTGCAAAGCGGTGCACTGGGCGCTCTCCGCCATCGGATCGCTGGGTGCGACAAGGATGTTCATCAAGACGATTGACCCTCCCTAATGTCTCGCCGCATCGTCACCGCTTCGTATCAAGCCAGTTGTCGCCGACGCCGATGTCGACGACCAACGGGACGGACAGCTCGGCGGCATGGGCCATCTCGTGACTAACCAGCTCACGCAGCGACTCGATCTCATCGGTGGGTGCTTCGAACACCAGCTCGTCGTGCACTTGAAGAATCATGATCGAGCGAGCTCCGCGCGAGCGAAGCGCTTCGTGGATTCGGATCATCGCGATCTTGATGAGATCCGCAGCCGAGCCCTGGATGGGGGAGTTGGTGGCCGTGCGCTCTCCGAATTGACGCACGCTGAAGTTGCGATCGCGTAGCTCGGTGATGTATCGACGCCGTCCAAACAGGGTTTGCACGTACCCGTGCTCCCGCGCGAATTCGATCCTGGAATCGAGATAGACTCGAATGCCGCGGAATCGCTCGAAGTATTCGCTGATGAATCGCCGCGCCTCGGCGGGCTCGATGCGAAGCTGGCGAGACAACGCGTTGGCGCCCTGTCCGTAGATCGTCGCGAAGTTGATTGTCTTTGCCCGCGCTCGCATGTCGGACGTCACCTCTTCGATCGGCACGCCGAAGATGATCGACGCCGTTTGTCGATGAATGTCCCCGCCGGCGCGGAACGCGTTCACGAATGCGGCGTCGGCGGACAGATGTGCGAGCAACCGCAGCTCGATCTGCGAGTAGTCGGCGGCGAGGAGCTTCCAACCCGGGCGTGGGATGAACCCACGTCTGATGTCGCGACCCAGCTCACGCCGAATCGGGATGTTCTGAAGATTTGGGTCGCTCGATGACAGACGCCCGGTGCTTGCGACGGTCTGGTTGAACGATGTGTGAATGCGGCCGTCGCCCGGATGCACGAGCGCGGGAAGCGCATCGAGATACGTGCCCTCGAGCTTCGAGAGCTCGCGGTATTCCATGAGCAGCGACGGAAGGACGTGACCCTGCTCCGCCAACTGCTGAAGCACAGACGCATCGGTGGATGGACCGCTTGGTGTCCGCTTGAGCACGGGGAGCTCAAGCTTCTCGAACAAAATCTGACGGAGCCTTGGATTCGAGTTGATGTTGAATGGTTCACCCGCGGCCTCGTATATCTCCTGCTCCACGCGCTCCCGCTCGCGTTGAAACCGCTCCTTGAGTGACGCGAACCACGGCCGGTCGATCGACACGCCCTGCCACTCCATTTCCGCCAGCACGCTCACGAGCGGTAGTTCGATTTCACGGATGAGCTTCGTGAGCGCGTACGCCTCGAGCTGAGGCTCGAAGACGGCGCGCAACTGCAGCGCCATGTCCGCGTCTTCGCATGCGTAATCGCGTGCAGCGCTCACGGCACATTCGTCGTACGGCACGGCGTTCCGACCTTTGCCACAGAGGTCGTCGTACGTCGTCATCTTGTGGTCGAGGAACTCGAGTGCGAGCACGTCCAAGCCGTGCGAGCGGCGGCTCGGATCGAGCACGTAGCTCGCAATCATTGTGTCGAAGTCGACGCCTGCAAGCCTAACGCCGACTTTGCGCAGCACCAGCGAATCGAACTTGGAGTTCTGCGCGGTCTTGCGGACGGTAGGATCCTCGAGAAGCGCTCGTAGCGGCGCCAGCTCCGCAGAGTCGATCGGGGGTAGGTTCCGGATTGCTGCCGCGGTGGTTTCCGCCCCTGTGGGTGGCGCGCTGTCGGGCAGCAGCTCCTGTTGTGCCGGCCGGTGCGACCGATGACGGAACGGCAGGTAGTACGCTTCACCGGGTGCAATCGCGATCGACAAGCCGACGAGCTTGGAGCGAAGCGGGTCGTTCTCGAGCGGGCTATCGGGATCGACCACTGTTTCAGTATCGACCGCGATGTACGGCACGGCGCGGGCGCGCGAACAGACCTTCTCGAGTGCGGCAAGCGTGTCGACGGTGACGTAGCGCGCGCGTTCGACAGGGCGCGGTGCAGCCGTCGCGTGTTCTTTGGCGAGCGCGTGGAACTCGAGCTCGACGAACAGCTCCTTAAGTCGGGCGTGATCGGGTTCCGAGATGGCCAACGCCGGCAGATCGAGGGAAACGGGCAAATCTTCGCGAATTGTGACTAATTCCTTCGACAATCGCGCGGCATCGGCCTGCGTTAGGAGCGCCTCGCGGGGGCGTTTCTTGGTGATCGATTCCGCGTTCGCCAGAATGTTCTCGAGCGATCCGAACGTGGCCACGAGTTCGACTGCGGTTTTGTCGCCAATCCCCTTCACGCCCGGGATGTTGTCGGACGAGTCGCCGACGAGTGCGAGATAGTCCGTGACGCGATCGGCCGGGACGCCGAGTCGTTCCGAAGCGTTTTCGGTTGTCACCCAGTGCTCTTCGACGCCGGCGGATCCGCCGCGCCCGGGATTGAGGAGTCGCACACCGGGCCGCACGAGCTGCTGAAAGTCCTTGTCGCCGGAGACGACGATCACGTCGAGGCCAGCATCGACACCGAGTCTGGCCATGGTGCCGATGACATCGTCGGCCTCGTAACCCTTGAGCGTGATGACGGGAACCTTGTACGCATCGAGGAGACTACCGATGCGTTCCATGCCACGATCGAAGTCGGCTTGCAGCTCTTCGCCGAGTTTTTCTCGCGTTGCTTTGTAGTCGGGATAGCGCTCGTGGCGGAATGAAAGTCCGGAATCGTGCACCCATCCGAGGTAGTCGGGCCGGTGCGTCGCGAGCAGGCGTTGAAGGAAGTTGACGACGCCCCAGGCAGCCGAGGTGTTTTCGCCGCGGCTGGTGGTAAGCGGCCGGGAGATCAGGGCGAAGAAGGCGCGATAGATGAGTGCGTAACCATCGACGAGGAACAGGCGCGCGGGCTCTTTTGGCGGCATGATGAAAAGTCACCCGGCCACACGGGAGAAACCAGGGACGCACTGCTCGACGCAGCGGAGAGAAAAACGAATCCGCTTTGCGATGAGCGTCGCAAAGCGGATTCGTCCGAGCCCGGTCTCGAGACACCAACGCCTGCCACGAGTGGGAGGCAGGCGGAAGCGCGGATCGAATGGCCCGTGAGTTCGAGGAGCGTCTAGCTGACCCGCTGAACGTTGGCGGCGTGCAGACCTTTGTCGCCGTTTTTGATCTCGAACTCGACCTCCTGTCCTTCCGTGAGCGTCTTGAAGCCGTCCATCGTGATGGCGGAGAAATGCACGAAGACGTCTTCGCCGCTCTCCTGTTCAATGAAGCCATAACCTTTGGCATCGTTGAACCACTTCACTTTCCCTCTGGCCATTCGAGCAGCCTCCTGCGAGGTGAAACGGATCCTGCACGGCGTTGTGCGGGGCAAGGCCGGCGCTGGCTTTGCGGGCGCCTATATAGTTTCGAGATGCGATTTTGTCAAGAGAACGCCATGCGGCACAAGAAGATACACACCCCTTCGTTCGGATGTTGGCCGCTGGCCGTGCGTTAGGCAGCTGTGCGGAGGTCCGCAAACTGGCCGGGGCGCGAACCGAGCGAGTCGTGGCGGTATCCGAGCGCTATCGCAACGGCAGGCGTGAGCTGCAGGCGGACAGAATCGAGCCAGTTGGGCGCCAAAGCAGCCCATTTAATCGATAACGGAGCCGAGGGGGCCGGCGGACCGGACGGCGAGTGGCTTTGGCGGAGGCGGTGACCCTCGCCGCGTGCGCGTGCGCCGGTTGGGCGAAATAATGTCGAGGCGAGAGAATCGGAGGTGCGCAACTGACTTTGTGCCGCGCACATCGTGCTTGCTGGGTCATTGGAGTCCAGTTAGCTTCGCCGGCGTGAGTCGCGAGAACCTCTCCGGGACGACGATCGCTGGTTACACGCTCCACGATATGGTCGGCGAAGGAGGAACGGCGGTAGTGTACCGCGCCGATCATCCGCAGCACGGCACTGTCGCGGTCAAA
The DNA here is from genome assembly GCA_035496295.1 of Gemmatimonadaceae bacterium. Lineage (GTDB taxonomy): Bacteria > Gemmatimonadota > Gemmatimonadetes > Gemmatimonadales > Gemmatimonadaceae > JADGGM01. The sequence goes on along the minus strand of DATJET010000211.1, from coordinate 16,328 downwards.
GTGTTGCGCGAAAAGTTGCGCAACGACAAAACGGCGGTCGCGCGGTTTCTCCGCGAGGCGACGTACGGGACGAAGGTCATCCATCCTAACGTCGTCCGGACGATCGAGATCGGCGAGGCGCGGCCGGGCCTCCACTTCCTGGCCACAGAATGGGCGCCGGGTGAGCTGCTCGAAAAGTACGCGAAGCGGCACGCGCCGCTTCCGCCGGCGGAAGTCGCGGCCATCATCCAACAAATCGCGGAAGCCGTGCACGCGGCCCACTCGGCCGGCATCATCCATCGGGATCTCAAGCCCGACAACTTGATGTACGATCCGCCGACGAAGCAGGCCAAGCTGCTCGATTTCGGCATCGCGGCGCAGACCGATCTGTCGCCAGATGAGCGCCTAACGCGCGCCGGATTTTTCGTCGGCACGCTGATGTACGTCGCGCCGGAAGCGCTGTCCGGGCAGTTGGTGACGGCGGCCGCCGATCAGTACAGCCTGGCCACCATCGCGTATTATCTGCTCTCGGGCTCGCTCCCGTACACGGCGAAATCGCAACGCGAGATGTTCACGCAGCTGCTCTCGCAACCGCCGATTCCACTGCTGGCGTCACGGAAGGGGCTCGATGTCTCGCCCGCGGTCGAGGCGGTGGTCATGAAGGGGCTGGCGCGCAATCCTTCCGATCGATATCCGGACACGTTGTCGTTCGCCACTGCGCTGCGCGCGGCCGTCGAAGCACCGCCGGCGCGTAAGGACGGATTGTTGCGGCGCGTGCGTTCGCTCCTTCATCGCGACGATCCGGAGGCACCGAGGGCGTAGTCGCCCTAGCTCGTGCGCGCCGCCGGACTCGCCTCCGCCGGCGCATGGGCGTGGGGCGCAGGGCGTATGGGCTCCTGCTCGACCGGAATCCAGACCGTAAAGGTGGACCCTTTGCCCAACTCGCTCTCGACGGCGATGTCGCCGCCTAACAGACGGGCGAGACGCCGCGAGATCGCGAGGCCGAGTCCGGTGCCGCGACGGATCGAGTCTCCACGCGGGCCGGCGTTCACCTGCTCGAACTCGCCGAAGATCCGCTCGCGCTCGTTGGCGGCGATGCCGATACCGGAATCGGACACGTCGAGCGCGATCCATCCGCCGCTGGGCGGCGATGGACCTTCGTTGGTTGCGGGCGGTCCCCCAGGAAGCGGCGCGGGCGCGGCGGCTGGCGCCGGAGCCACGAGCTGTGACGCCATGGCGGAGATCAACGGCCGCGCCACGCCCATGTGACTAACGGTGGGCGCCGGCGGTGGCGGCTCGAGGTGGCGAGCGCGGATCGTGATGCCGCCCGAAGGCGTGAACTTGGTCGCGTTGCTGAGCAGGTTCATCAGGATCTGACGCAGGTGCATCGGATCGGTTCGCACGCGCGGCAGTTGAGTGCTGACCGCGATGGAAAACTCCAGGCCACGTTCCGCGATCAGCGGCTCGACCTCGCTCGCCACCGTTAGGACAAAGGCGCGCAAGTCGATGGGCTCCCGATGCACCTCGAGGCGGCCGGCGGCCATCTTTGCCAGATCGAGAATCTGATCGACGAGGAGCCGGAGGTGACTGGCCGACGACGCGATGCGTTCAACCGGCGATATTTGCCGTTGACCAAGCTCGCCGTATACGCCGTCTCGAAGCAGTTCGACGAAACCCACGATCGCGTTGAGCGGCGTGCGCAACTCGTGCGAAACGTTGGCGAGAAACTCGCTCTTGGATCGATTCGCGCGCAGCAATTCCGCCGACAGCCGCTCCAGTTCAGTTGACCGCTCGGCTAGGCGGATGCCTTGGCGGCGCTCGTGGAACAGCATCACGATCAAGGCACTGAGCGTCGCCAATCCGATCCCCCACACGAGCGGCCGGATGTTCGCGTAGCTCGAGCGACGCATCACAATCACGCGCCACTCGCCACCGCCTGGTGTCGGGAGCGTCGATGAGGCAGTGTCGACGCTGGACTCTCGCGTAATGGCGCGCGTCGTTGCGGCAACTGTGTCCTTCGCGGCGACGATGACGAGCTGGCCACGTACCCTCGGCCGCGCTTGGAGCACGCTGGAGAGGATGGCGTCGGTTGTAATGGTGCCGCCTGCGAAGCCCCGAAATCCGTTGCCCACGTAGATCGGCTCGAGCATCAGAACGCCGCGATCACCGGTGATCATCTGTCCGGGTTTCGTCAGTTGTCCCGAGCGCGTGGCACGGGCGGCAGCGGCCAGTCTTCCGATGTCGAGCGTCGTCACCGTGTCGACGTCGAGCCCTGCGGGAAGCAGCGGAGATGACGAACCGAAGAGATGCTGCTCGCGCACTCGGCCAGCCGTGTCAGTGATCCAGATGCGCCGGAACGAGTTCGCGTACTGCGACATCGAGCTGACGAGCGACTGAAACTGCTCTCCCTGGACGACACGCGTCGTATCGAGGTAGAGTCCGCGGATGGATTGCAGGGCTTCTGTGTGAACAGCAAGGAACCCGCTGACGAGTGCCGCGGATTCGGCTGCTTCGACTTGAACCTGTGCGCGATTGGAGCTCGAGAGAGAGCGATCGACCGCGTACAGACCGGCGAGTGCGAAGATGAGCGCCAGCGACAGCGCAATCGACGACGCGCGAAGACGAACAGCTCTAGTCGACAGGTGCATGACGGCGCGCCAGTCAGCGAAAGTCGGCACGCGGCGTGACGTTCTCGCGACTCAATTGACGTCGGAGACATCCGCCGGTAAGCTACGGCCATGACCGACCACGAACGACTGGTGACGCTTCTTGCCACGCGTTCGGCGAGGCGTGGACAGTTCGTTCTGGCGTCGGGTCGCTCGTCAACACTGTACATCGACGCCCGGCTCACGACAATGAGTCCGGACGGTTTGTCGCTCATTGGCTCGCTTGGCCTCGCCTTACTCGAGGAGCGCGGCTGGGATGTCGATTGCATCGGCGGCCTCACACTCGGCGCCGATCCGATTGCCTACGCCATCAGCTACGCGAGCGCGTGCTCGTCACGTCCCCGCCGCGCGTTCACCGTGCGGAAAGAAGCCAAGACGCACGGCACGGGAAAACGCATTGAAGGGCCGTTCGTTTCGGGCGACCGCGTGGCGGTCGTCGAAGACGTGATTACGACCGGAGGGTCGGCGCTGCGCGCCATCGACGCCGTGCAGGCAGAAGGCGGGAAGATTGCGGGCGTCCTGGCATTGGTCGATCGAGAGGAAGGCGGGCGCGAGACGATCGAAGCACGCGGCATTCCCGTAGCCGCGCTCGTTCGGGCGCACGACATCGTCGCGCGGCTCGGACCCGTTTCTCCCTAGTCGGGTCCTCCCTTCGCGCTCGCCGCGGCTCGTGGGACGAGCGGGTCGAACGCCCTCAACGTGTGCAGGTGGGGACGCACGAGCTCATCGCGAAAGCGATAGAGCATTCCCTCTCCGTTGTATCGCTCGCGGAATTCGAGCGCCGTTAGGCCGATGAGCATGCGCACGTGGCGGCCGAAGCTCTGCGGTGACGAGTAGTCCATGCGGTCCGATACGCTCGCCACCGACAACCCGGGATTTTCGAATGCACGCGCCGCTCGCACCAGACGCGCCATGGCCAGGTACCGCTTGGGCGACGGCAGCTCCGCGCGAAAGAAGCGGCTCATCATCGTGGTCGGCAGCACGAGCAGGCGCGATGCGAGCGCGCGTACGCTCGACGCGCCGGCGGCACCATCGAATAACGACGCGAAAAAGCGCCAGCAGCCGTCGGGCACACCGATGAGATCGAGCGACAGCTGGCCTAACGCAAGCCGATCGATGTCGCTGAAGAATTGATTCGAGAGCAGGTCTCGGAGCTGGCCCCAGCCCTCGGGGTGCCGCACGTCGACCAGTGACTTGACTCCCGACTGACCGAGGCCGAGTACGGCGCGCGGCGTGTCACGCTGCTCGTGGGACAGGAGTGCGACGGCAGTGACCCGCGGGAATTCACGAACCAGGCGTGCGACGGCGCAGAGTTCTTCTTCTCCGCATCGAGCGACGGACAAGACGACGGCACCGGCGCGTTGGTCGCGCAGATCGTCAAAGACGTCATCCAACGACTCGCGATGCAACGCTCGATAGCGGCCCTCACCGGCGGCGTCGACTCGCGTGCGTTCGACGGGGAGCAGGACCGTAGTTACCGGTTCCAACGGCAGCGGCGTGAAAGCGATGGGGTGCACGGCGTCCTCCAGCGTGGCGAAACGTGATGCGCGCGTATCGGGAGCGCGCATCAGGATTATTCGCCGCGTCAGCGGTGCGTCACTTGGGCGAAGAATGGCGTGACTACACGGGAGCCAGTATCTTTCTTTCGTCAGTGCGAGGCCGGCCGGACGGTCGCGTGGGGCGTGAGCTCCCCGAGGAAAGTCCGGGCTCCAAAGGGCGGACCGCCAGCTAACGGCTGGGCGCTGCGCTGCAGCGACGGAAAGTGCCACAGAAAACAGACCGCCGGCGGATTATTGCCGGTAAGGGTGAAACGGTGGGGTAAGAGCCCACCGCGCATCTGGCAACAGGTGCGGCACGGTAAACCCCGGTCGGAGCAAGGCCGAATAGGCGGCGAGAGATGGCCCGTCTCGTCAAACACGCCGCGGGTAGGCTGCTCGAGGTCGTGAGCGATCACGATCCTAGAGGAATGACCGTCCGGACGACATCGTCCGACAGAACCCGGCTTATAGGCCGGTCTCGCTCTATGCAGCCTCTCGTGATCTCGTCGGCGCGGGGGGCTGCGTTTTTGCGTGCCTGAGTAAGTGCTGCAGCTGCGGTTCAACGTGGAGGCGCATGTCTCGTCCAATCCCTCTTGTGGGCGCCGTGGTGGCGATGTCATGCCTCGCGTGCTCGACCACGCCTAACGTGGCCAAGCCGCCGGTGTCCGCGCCGACGCCCGCGAAACGCGATTCGGCGCCGCCGCCGCCGGCACGCGAGTGGACGATCCGCCGTGCGACGGGCACGTGGCGCTACAAGGTAGAGAGCAACGCCACCGTGGTGCTGGCGAGCGATTCGACCTCGCCGTCGGCGCCCATTCATTCGATGGCGATCTACTCGTTGGCGATCGACTCGATGAATGGAGCGGGCTATCGCATCGTGGGTCGCGTCGACTCGTCGACGCTGTCAGCGGGAGGACGCGTGCCGGCTCGGCCGGTGGATTCCACTGCGGCCGCGTTTTCGGCGCAGATCGATTCGGCGGCTGGCCTAACGAACGTCGCCATGAACGGCGGGGAGCGGCCGACGTGCACCGACGGCGTCACGCCATTCGTGGCTGCGGGGTTGACGTTGTTCGTTTCGGTTCCGTCGCGGTTGCAACAAGGCGCGGTCTGGCATGATTCGACGTCGACGACGACGTGTCGCGGAACGGTCGCGGTGCTGTCGAAGTTAGACCGAACGTTTCACCTTGTAGACAGCGCGACGTGGAACGGCCAGCCGGTGTTGCGAGTGAATGTTACGGCGACGTCGACGATCGATGGGCAGGGTCTCGCGTCGGCGGCAGGAGACAGCATTTGGGTGAGCGGCACGGGCACGTCATCCGGTACGATGCTGCTCGATCCAACGTCGATGATGCCGGTATCATCAACGATGACGGGCAATTCCGCGGTGACAGTGCGGAGCCGGCAAACGTCGCTGCCGTTCAAGCAGCAGGTGGCCGATACGGCGGTGATGCTCGATCACCGCATCGGATCGAGCGAACCGTAAATCGATTGCGCTCGCGCTAGTCGATGAGACGCAGCGGCATGATCAAGCACATGTACTGTGCCGGGTCGTTCCATCCGACCGGCTCGACGGTCGCCGCTCGCTCCGGCGCCTTGAACGTCAAGCGAACTTCGTCGGTGGGCATGTTGCGCAAGATCTCCAGCAGGTAGCTCGCGTTGAATCCGATGTCGAGCGCGTCGCCCTCGTAGGTGACGGGCAACTCGTCTTGCGCCTCACCCAAGTCCGGCGTCTGCACGCTGAACTTCGCCATCCCCGCGTTGAACGACATGCGGATCCGATGCGTCTGATCGGACGCGACCACTGACATTCGCTTGAGCGCTTGCGAGAGCGCGTTCTTGTCGGCGAGCGCAATGCGGTCGTTGTCGCGCGGAATCACTTGCTCATACGGCGGATACGGTCCTTCGATGAGACGCGTGAACACCGCGGTGAGCGGCGAGCGGAAGCCAAGGTGATTTTCGCCGCGCGCAATCTCGAGATCCTCTTCGGCGGGGAAAAGGCGTCGCAGCTGCTCGAGTGCTTTCGGAGGAATGATCAAGTCTTCCGAGCGGCCGTTCTGGCCCGCGACGGGTACGTCGATTTTTGCGAGACGGTGACCGTTGGTGGCGACCATGCGCATCCGGTCTCCACGCAGCTCCCAGAGCACGCCATTGAGAATCGGGCGGCTCTCCTCTGTGGAGACGGCGAACGAGGTGTGCGCGATGAGCTTCTGGAGCTCGCCCGACTTGATTCGCCAGCTCTCCGAGAATCTGACGACCGGGAACGTCGGAAATTCATCGCGAGGCAAGCCGAGTAGACGAAAGCGCGAACGGCCGCACTCGAGTGTGATTTTCTGCTCTCCGACTGCACTGATCCGCACCGGCGCCGACGGGAGCTCCCTAACGATCTCGGCGAGCTTCTTGGCGGGGACGGTGATGGCACCCTGGCTTTCGACATCGGCGGTCACTTCGGTGGAGACGGCCATGTCGAGATCCGTGCCGGACAAGCGAATCCCGCGCTCGTTCGTCTCGAGCAAGATGTTGGACAGTACCGGCAGCGTGGTTTTCGCCGGTACTGTCGCAATCACAGCCGACAATCCGTCCTGAAGTTTTTCGCGCGCGATAGTGAAGCGCATTCCGATCCTCTGATCCCTGGATGCTCGCGGGACTTTCGAGTGAAAAGCGAGAACTCGCAGTGTTTGCTCTTCTACTTCTTTACTGTTGGATCAAGAGTAGTAGAAGTAGTAGGGGCTGTGGAATATGGGGAAAGCAATCGAAGGCATGGAGTGCGCAGCAGTTATCGTAGTGAGAAAGCTGTGGGAAACCAAGTCGGCGGCCAGGAATCGTGGGAACTCGCGCAACGCGATGTGGAGACATCAGCGATTTCCCACGGCGTGCACATCATGTGTGAAGATCCGAGAGGCTTTTCCGCAGTGATTCCACACGAGCGGTGAACGGAGCGTCGTGAGCGAGGAGCGTGTCGATGCGCTCGAGGCTGTGGATGACAGTCGAGTGATCGCGACCGCCGAATGCGTTGCCGATCTCGACGAGTTGCAGGCCGAGGAATTCGCGGATGAGAAACATGGCGACCTGGCGCGGCACGGTGAGCTGCTTGGTGCGGCTCTTGGAGCGCAGGCCTTCGACGTTGACGCTGAATTCCCGCGCGACGAGCTGCTGAATCGAGAGGACGCTCAGCGCGTACTTTTCTTCGGCCGTCGCCTCGCCATTTAGTCGCAATTTGTCACGAAGTGCTTCGCGCGCGAGGCTCACAGACACATCGCGGTGCTTGAGTGATGCGTAGGCGAGCAGGCGGATGAGGGAGCCTTCGAGCTCGCGGACGCTGGAGCGCACGTGTTCGGCGATGAAGCGGATGACGTCATCGGGAATCGTGAGCTCGAGGTGATCGAGTCGCGCTTTGTTCTGGAGGATCGCAATGCGGTGCTCGAGGTCGGGCTGCTCGATGTCGGCGACCATGCCCCACTGAAAGCGGCTGACGAGGCGCGCCTCGAGTCCGGGGATCTCGGACGGAGGCCGATCGCTGGTGAGGATGATTTGTCGGCCGGCTTCGTAGAGTGCGTTGAATGTGTGGAAGAACTCCTCCTGCGTCGCTTCGGTTCGCTTGAGGAAGTGCACGTCGTCGAGGAGGAGGAGGTCCGTTTCGCGATAACGGCGCCGGAATTCGGGCGTTGAGCGTTTTTGAATTGCGCCGACGAGCTCGTTGGTGAATTGCTCGGTGCCGACGAAGCAGACGCGCGTTTGTGGAGCGCGCTGCATGATCTCGTGGGCGACCGCCTGCATGAGATGGGTCTTGCCGAGCCCGGTATCGCCGTAGATGAAGAGCGGATTGTAGACTTTGCCGGGAGCTGCGGCGACGGCTTGTGCGGCGGCGGCGGCGAGCTCGTTTGATTTCCCGATGACGAAGTTGAGAAACGTGTAGCGCGTGCTGAGTTGGACGCCGGCGGCCGGCGTGCCGCCGGGCGAGGATTGACGCGCCTGATCGGGCGGTGGCGCGACGAACAGGTCCATCTGCGGTCGTGTCTTTCGCTCTTCGTCGACGCGGAAGACGATGGTGATGGGGTGGCCTAACGCTAGTGGCGCGAGACTGGCCAGATACTGTGCGTGCTTGGATTCATTCCAGTCGGCGGCAAATCGATCGGGTGCCGCGACGACGATCGTGTCCCCTTCCAGCTCGAGTGCTTCGGTCGGCTCCAGCCATGTCCGGTACGTTTGCTCGGGCAGCTCGAGGCGTGCGCGGTCGAGCAAGCGGGACCATGTTTCTGTTGCCGTGAGTGTCATGCCGGATACGACTCGGAAGGGGACGCGAAGCTAGATTCGGCGTGTGGAAAAGTCAATCCGATGAAAATCGACAGTGGAGCGAAGAGGGATCGGGCGATTCGCGACAATAGAGCGAGGGAAAGCGGCGTTGACCCGTGCCCGCGTGCTGAATAGCTTTCATGCTCTGTTTGCCGCGAATGGAACACGCATTGGAGTAAGGACATGGGTAAGCCAACATATCGTCCTCGGAACAAGCGCCGGATCCGCACGCACGGATTTTTGGAGCGGATGTCGACGCGCTGGGGGCGTGAGGTACTGAGTCGGCGTCGCAAGAAGGGTCGGAAGCGGTTGACCGTTCGGCTTCCGTCGAAGTACGCGGGCGCCTGAGCGTCGGCGGTTCACGCGCCCGCATCGATTGACGCGGCGCGTGGAGTTAGAGCGAGTCACGCGCGAGGGGAAGCGTATCCGAACCGACAGCCTCGAGCTTCGGTGGATGGCTTCCCCTCTTGGACATCCGCGGGTTGGGTTCATCGTGCCGAGGTATGCGCAGACCGCGGTGGCGCGCAATCGGTTGAAGCGGCGATTGCGAGAGATCGCGCGTTTGGAGATTCTGCCGCGAATGGGTTCGTTGGACGCCATCATTCGAGCGCGCGCCGAAGCATATCGTGTCACGTTTGCCGAACTTCGGCGCGAGTTGACACGTATGGGAGATAGACTGGTCTCCGGAGTGGAGCGCGAGTGATGCGGTGGGTGCTGATTTTTTTCGTGCGCGGCTATCAGGTCGCGCTATCGCCCCTACTGCCATCGACGTGCCGATTCATGCCGAGTTGTTCGGCGTACGCCGTGGAAGCATTGGAACGACACGGGGCGCTGCATGGAAGTTGGCTGACCATCCGCAGGCTTGCGCGATGCCACCCATTTTGTGTGGGCGGCTATGACCCGGTGCCTTGAGGCCGCCTGCCATCTGAAATGGAAAAACGCTTTCTGATTTTTATCGTGGCAGCAGCGGTTTTGTTGTACGTGACAACGCTGCTTTTTCCGTCGCCACCAAAACCAAAGCCACAGGCGGGAGATTCGGCTGCGGTGGCGGATACTGCGCACCGCTCCGCTGGACCATCCACGACAGCGGCAGCGATTTCGCCATCGAAGCCCGTGGTGAAGGACGCGGCGTCGCTCGCGACAGGGAGGGCCGACACGATTGTGGTGCGCACGTCGAACGCGACGTACCGGATCAACACGCGTGGAGCGGCGCCGATCGGCGCGCGAATGGAAGACTTTCGCGCCTACTCGAAGGGCGACGGCAAGGTAGAGTTGGCGCGGGACGGGTCGCCGCTGGTGTCGTATGCGGTCGTGACCAGCGGTCGTGATACACTGTCGCTCGACCGCACGGTGTTCAGCGTGGATTCGTCGGTACGGGGCGCCGGCGGCCTGCCGATGCTCACGTTTCGGGGAGCGTTAGGCGGCGACACCGCGATGATCACGTACACGTTCTCACCGGACAGCTATCTCGTTCGCGTTCGGGGGACGGTGGGGTCTGCCAGCGCGGCGTCGAGCGCGCCGCGGGCGCTGCTGGTCTCGCTGCCGTCCGGATTTCGATCGGCCGAGGCGGATACGGCGGAGGACGACCGGCATCTCTCCTTCGTCGTGAAGACCATGCGGGACGATCCGGAGAGCATCGATTTTTCGAAGCTGGATTCGACGGTGGCGCGCGTCGAGAACGGTCCGCTCAATTGGGTGGCGAGCAAGAACAAGTATTTCCTGGTCGCGCTGATGTCGGATACGGTGCGGTCGCCGTTCGCCGGCGCGGTCTTCGAGGGCGTGCCGCGCGCCGCAAAGACGATGGCCATCCTCGCATCGGGCCGCGTGGTACAGCCGTTGCCCCAGGATGGGACGTTCGCGTTCACGCTCTACATGGGGCCGCAGGAGTGGCGCCGCCTGCTTGCGTTAGGCCGAGAGATGCAGAACGTGAACCCGCACGGGTGGATCTTCCGGCCGATCGTGCAGCCGTTCATCACGCTGCTCATGCGGCTGCTGCTGTGGGCGCACGACCTCTCGCGCATCAACTACGGCTGGCTGGTGGTGATTTTCGGCATCGCGATCCGGCTCCTGTTGTGGCCGTTGAATCAGAGCGCGATGCGGGCGCAGCTCAAGCTGCAGCGGATCCAGCCCGAGTTGCAGGTCATTCAGAAAAAGTACAAGAACGCGCCCGAGAAGCTCAACGCGGAGATGATGAAGCTCTACCGCGAGCACGAGATGAGTCCGTTCAGTCCATTGGCCGGCTGCGTCCCGATGCTGATTCCGATGCCGGTGCTGTACGCGCTGTACTTCGTGTTCCAGGACACGATCGAGTTTCGCGGTGTGTCGTTCTTGTGGATGTCGGATATCTCCCAGCGCGATCCGTACTACATTCTGCCGATTCTGATGGCCGTCTCGATGTTCCTGCTGTCGTGGATCGGCTTGCGCGCGTCGCCGCAGAATTCGCAGGCGAAGATGATGGCGTACACGATGCCGTTGGTCATGGGCGTGCTATTCTACCGGCTGGCGGCGGGACTCAATCTCTACTACGCGGTGCAGAATCTCGCGGCGTTGCCGCAGCAGTGGTTGATCGCACGCGAGCGCGCGAAGGCCGGTGTGCCGGCGACATCGGCGGGGCCGGCGGCCAGCGCGCGGGTGACGTAGCGTTCATGCGCGGCGCAGCCGGGGGATGCAGGCGGTGACCGCGATGCTGCCCGGTGCGGACGACACGATCGTGGCGATGGCGACGCCGCCTGGGCGGAGCGCGCTCGCGGTGGTACGCCTGAGCGGCCCGCGGGCGCACGAGATCGCGAGCCGGCTGCTCGATCCGTGGCGCAGCGCGCCCGGCGCGTCGTATCGTGCTCGCCTAACGGACCCGGCCACCGGGCGGGTCATCGAACGGCCCGTCGTGACGACGTATCGCGCGCCCCGCTCGTACACCGGAGACGATCTCGTCGAATTGAGCGTGCACGGCGGCCGGGTCGGCCCGGCGCGCACGTTAGGCGCACTACTCGACGCGGGCGCCCGGCTGGCGTTGCCTGGAGAGTTCACACGCCGCGCGGTGGCCGCCGGGAAACTCGACGTGCTGCAGGCGGAAGCGATCGGCGATCTGATCGACGCCGAGTCGCAGGTGATGCACGATGCGGCACTGGCGCAGCTGGACGGACAGTTGTCGCGGCGCGTGGCGGAGCTGCGCGAGGCGGTGCTGCGCGTGGAAGCGATGATCGCGTACGACATCGACTTTCCGGAGGAAGACAGCGGACCGATCGACCCGGCGCGCGTCGTGGGCGCGACGGCAGGACTCGGGGAGTCGCTGGACCGGCTGTTGGGGACAGCGGCTGCCGGCGAGGTGGTGCGGCGTGGTGCGCGGGTGGTGTTGGCGGGTGCGCCGAACGTCGGCAAGTCATCGCTGTTCAACGCACTGGTGGGACACGACCGGGCGATCGTGACGGCCATTGCCGGGACGACGCGCGACGCGATCGAGGCGGTGGTCGACCTCGGCGCGTGGCCGGTGCGGCTGGTGGATACGGCGGGCCTGCGGGAGTCCGCGGACCCGATCGAACAGTTAGGCGTGGCGATGACGGCGCGGGCCCTGGCAGGAGCGGACGTGGTGCTGGCGTGCGGCGACAGCCCATTGTCGTTAGGCGAAGCGGTGGCGGGGGCAGCGGCGCGGACGGCGGCGCCGGTGATGGCCGTGCGCACGAAAGGCGACCTGGCGCCGCCGAGCAGCGATTTAGTACCAGATCGCTACGAATTAGGGGCCGAGCGGCCGGTCGTCGTCAGCGCGGTCACCGGGGGCGGGCTCGCCGAGCTGCGCGCGCGGCTCGAGCGGCTCGTGGAGGGCAACGTGGGAGACGAGTGGCGAGACACGCCACTGCTCACGCGCGAGCGGCATCGCGCCGCGATCGCCTTCGCGCGCTCCGAGGTCGCCGCGTTCCAGGAGGCGTGGTCGGACGGCGATCACGCAGTGCCCGTTGTCGTTGCCGCCGTGCACCTGCGCGCGGCCGCGACGGCGCTCGAGTCTCTCATTGGTGTGATCGACGTCGACGACGTGCTGGATCGCGTCTTTCGAACGTTCTGCGTGGGCAAGTAAGACGGATACGACGGGACACAGCCGGACACTGCCGGACCGCTAGTAAGGCGAGCGCGGAGCGGCTTCGCGCGCTCAGGCGCTCGCCGCCGTCTCGTCGTCGGCGAGGATCTCCGCTGCGTCGGCACGGAGACACCATGCGAGTCCGCGACTCGACACCGCGTGCTCCACCATCCGACTGCCGACGTAATAACCGGATCGTTCCGGCAACACGTAGCCGCCTGGCATCGTGCGCGCGTCCGCAGGAAGGCCGTCCGCCAGAAATCGTAAACGCAGTCCGAGCGCCGCACGATCGAGATCGTCCGCGATGTCCGCGGTGATCGTTTGCTCGAGATCGCGAACGCGCGCGAATTGGCGCCGGTCGTAGCCGAAGTATTCCCACTCGGCGTGACCGGGACTCACTGCGCGCGCCGTCTCGACGGCGAGGCCCTCGTTGACGAGGAGCTCGCGGAGTGAGGCGCGACGCGCGGTGTCCCAATACGAATAGTAGCCGCCCGCCGCCTGCACCAATCGGTGCAGTTCACTGCGTCCGTGAGGCGAGGTGTAGCGAACCACGTGCGCGATCTCGTGGGCGAGCCACGGGCGAATCAGCTCCGGGTCGAGGCCCAACCCGTGCGTTTCTTCGCTACTCACTGCAGTGAAATGTTCCAAGCAGATCACGGCGATGCCCTTACCATCGGTGACAAGCTCACCGGCATTTGCGGCCCCGACACCAACCATGAGCACGACGTCCATGTCAACATCTATGTCAAGCAACTCGGTGCACGCGGTGATGGTGTCTCGCGCGAGCGACAGGACGTCGGTGCGCTCCAACATCCCCAGTAGGTCGTGCCGACTGGCTTGCACGGTGTTCCGAACGACGTCGGCGAAGTGTTCACTCTCGGGATCGAGCACGTAGTTATGCCAATACGGTTCTAACACTCGGCGATTGGCATCGAAGTAGGTCTGGTAGGCAGAGACAGGATCACTGTTGTCGAGAACAGCTAAGAAATCGGGAACCAAGTCGATCAGCATGGCACCGAAGGAGGGAACCGGACTGGGCGAGTGCGACGGAGGTCGTCGGGACGCGGGAAGATATCGGCGACCGGAAAGTGCTACAAGAGGAAACACACTCGTGGCACGCAACTTTCCTTACTTCAAGCGCGTGAGGAGGCAGGAGCCCGAGGATGACCACGCTGAAGCAAATCGATCTGACGTGTCCCATTTGCCAGACCCGCTTCACGTCGCACGCGGTGCTGTCGACGAATTCGTTCGGCGGCAAGCGGACCGACTTTCACGAGCGGGCGGCGGGCGCCCAACCGTTGCCCTACTTGATTCACATCTGTGCGCGATGTGGGTACGCGGGTGGCGAGCGCGACTTCAGCGACGAGGCGGATGTCAGTCCTGTCGTGCGTGAGCACGTGTGGGACGAGCTCGCGCCGAACCTTCCTGAGGCAGGCGGCACAATTCCAGGTTCCGCGAAGTACGAATTCGCGGCGAAGGTCGCAGCATGGCAAGCCGCGGAGCCTCGGCGCATCGCCGATCTGTACTTGCGCGCCGCGTGGTGCTGTGTGGACGAAGGCGATGTAGAAGCGGAGCGTTTCTTCCGCCGTCACGCCGCGTGGCAGTTCGAGGCGGCGCTCTCGAGCTACGATGGCGCGGAACGCGAGGAGCGCGCCGTGCTCACGTACCTGGTCGGCGAGTTATGGCGACGCGTGGGCGACCTGTCGTTAGCGAACGAGTGGTTCGACCGCGTGGAGTCGGAGGTGATGGACCCCGCTGCCCAACGCTGGGTGTTGGACGCGGCCTGGCAACAGCGGAGCTGCCCGCGCGATTGGTTCGAGTGATCGTGCAGGCGCGACCGCATGACCAACGCGGTCGTCAGCGTGTGCCAAAGATGCGATCGCCGGCGTCGCCCAGTCCGGGCAAGATGTAGCCCTGCGCGTTGAGCTCGCGGTCGAGCGCCGCTGCATACACCGGCACATCGGGATGCGCGCGCTGCATGCGCTCGACGCCCGCCGGCGCCGCGACGATGCAGAGAAATCGAATGCGCGTGGCGCCGGCGCGTTTGAGGGATGATACCGCGGCGACAGCACTCCCTCCCGTCGCCAACATCGGATCGAGCACGAAGAAGTGCCGCTCCGCGACGTCTCCCGGCACCTTGAAATAGTAGTCGACGGGTTCAAGTGTATCGTGATCGCGATACATTCCGATGTGCCCCACACGCGACGACGGCACCAAGCGCAACACGCCTTCCACCATGCCCAGTCCCGCGCGGAGAACCGGCACGAGCGTGAGCTTTTTGCCGCTCACACGGCGTCCGCGCATCGACTCGAGTGGGGTGCTCACCTCCACGGGTTCGAGCGGAAGATCGCTCGTCGCCTCGTACGCCATCAACATCGCGATCTCCTCCACCAGCTCCTTGAACAGCTTGGTGGTCGTCGTACGATCGCGTGCGATGGACAATTTGTGCTCGATCAGCGGATGGCGGCTGACAATGAGATTGCCCGGCGCAGGGGTGGTGTGCATGGGCCGCAAACTAGTATCTTCGGCCGGATGAAAGAATATCAGGCGGTGATTCTACGACTTACGCGGCGATCACAAGAAGACGAAGATGCGCTTACCGATCTTCTCAACGAACGGAGCCGCGGTGGATGGGAACCCGCACTGATGACGCAGGACGGGCAACGACTAACGGTCGTCTTCCAGCGACTGTCTCCCGGAGAATCGCGTGTCGGCGGCTGAAGGGGCAGAGATCAGAGTGACGAATGCCGAACACCGGCCGCGTCTCGAGGCGGCCGAACGGATCCTGCGTGCCGCGGTGCGGTGCATCGTGGCGTCGGGTGCGGCGGCGCTGACGATGCACGACGTGGCGGAAGAAGCCGAAGTGAGCAAGGGCCTCATCCACTACCACTTTCACGACAAGGACACGCTGCTCGCGCGCGTCGTCGAGTGGATGGGCCAGAATCTCGTGTCGCGCGAGCGCGCGGCGCTCGAGAATTCCACTCCGCGCCACGCAATCGACGATCTGTGGGCGTGGCTCTCGGCGGAACTGGATCGCGGACATCTGCGGGTGCTCCTCGAGTTGGCGCAGTGGAGGAATCCGCTCGTGCGTCGCGCCATCCACTCCGCGAACCTCGCGCGCCGCGAAGCAGCGTCGGCGTCCATCGAACGGCTCTTCGCCTTACTGGCGCTCAGGCCGCGCATCCCCGCGCAATTGCTTGCCGATGTCGTCGTGCCGTTCGTCGATGGACTCGCGATGACGATGGGCCTGGATCCCGAGTTCAATCCGCGAGCTGCATTCGACGTACTCTGGCTCTCGCTCCTAACACTCACGGATTGACGCGACCGACCCACGCAGGACGGTGCGGTCTCTTTCGGCACACCGTCGCTCGCGTGTAGCTTCGCCGCCATGAAGCGCCGGACCCATCTGAGAGTGCGCGTGATCGGCGCCGCCGTCGTCCTCGTGATGCTCGCGTGGATCGCGATCGTGGTGGCGGTGGTCGTCGTGGGTTCACGCGATGAGGCCGCTCCCGCGAACGCGATCGTGGTACTCGGCGCGGCACAATACGAGGGACATCCGTCGCCGGTGCTCCGCGCCCGGTTAGACCACGCGCTGGAATTGTATCAGCGATCTCTGGCGCCGCTGGTGATCGTGACTGGCGGGACCGGAGCCGGC
The DNA here is from genome assembly GCA_035496295.1 of Gemmatimonadaceae bacterium. Lineage (GTDB taxonomy): Bacteria > Gemmatimonadota > Gemmatimonadetes > Gemmatimonadales > Gemmatimonadaceae > JADGGM01. The sequence goes on along the minus strand of DATJET010000211.1, from coordinate 131 downwards.
GACACCACGAGCGAAGCGCAAGTGAGCCGCCGCTTCCTTCTCGAGCGCGGCGTTCCCGACAGCGCAGTCGTGATGGAGACACACGGCCTCACGACGAGCCAATCCGTCCACGCTGTCGCAGCCATCGTGTC
>DATJET010000210.1:0-4836 GCA_035496295.1 Gemmatimonadaceae bacterium | reverse complement strand
ACCGCGATCTCGCGCTGCCGCGCCGCCGCGCGCGCCAGTTGCAAATTGGCCACGTTCACGCACCCGATGAGCAGCAGTAGCGTGACCGCGCCGAGGAGAAGCCACAGCGCGCGCGGCGTGGTAGAGCCGAGCATGGCCTGGATCACGGGCGTCGGGACCGTGGTGACGCCGCCGCGGATATCGGGGTGCTCGGCCGCGACCCGGGCGGCGAGCGTCGCCATTTCGGCGCTGGTGCTCGCGAGCGTCGCGCCGGGCTCGAGCCGCGCAATGGCCTCGAAGACGAAGTTGTCGCGGCGCTGCACGTCGGGGTCGAGCTCGCTCGTTAGGCGCAGCGGCACCCAGAGGTCGGCGTCGATCGGCCACCGCGCCTCCGCCGGCATCACGCCCACGACCGTCCGCTTGATCGCGTTGACCTCCACTACGTGTCCCACGATGTCGGGCCGCGCACCGAACTGGCTCCGCCACAGGCGGTCGGAGATGACCACCGGATATCCGGCGTCGAGCGCGTAGTCCGAGGCGTTGAGCGAACGGCCTAACTGCTGCCTGACGCCGAGCGCGCCGAAGAACTGCGGGCTCACGGCGGCCGCCGACACGCGCACCGGCTCGGTGGGACCGGTGAGATCCATGTTCGCCGGCTGATAGACGGCAACCTGCGAGAAGACGTGCTGGTCGCGCCAATCCATGAAGTCCGCGTACGTGACCGACCACGTTTCGTTGGTCGCGAGCTTCCGCGTGTCCGGTTCCACGATGCGGTCGGCGTCGGGGAACGGCAACGGCGCCAGCAGCACCGAGCGCACGACGCTGAAAATCGCGGTGGTCGATCCGATGCCTAACGCAAGCGTGACGACGGCCGCCCCGGTGAACGCGACGCTCCGCCGCAGCGAGCGGATGGCCTGCGCGGCCTCCTGCACGATGATCGACATCCGGTCCTCCGCGGAGAGCCGCGGTGTAGGTGAAGAAACGGTCCGCACCGACGGACGCGCGGCCAGCACGTGCCACCACTCGACCACCACCAGCGCGAGCAGGTCCGCGGACGCTCGCCGCCAGACACGAAACCGCGACTCGCCCGAGCGACGGGCCTCGGCCAGACGATCGCGGTGGAAGTCGCCGATGGCTTCGCCGTACCGCGCGAGAAATTCGCGCGGCAAGAGCCGCACGAGCGCGCGCCACGCGAGCGGAAAGCGGATCGCATCGCGCCGCGCCCGACGTGTCGTCACGCCCGCCCCGGCGCGATGATCTGCCGCGACACGGCCAACCGCACGAGCGCGCGCAGCCGCAGCATCTCGGCGGCGAGCACGCGATGCCCGAACGGCGTCAGGCGATGATAGATGCGCCGCTCGTCGGCGTCGGCGTCGCGGCGCTGCGGCGCTTCCTCGATCAGCCCTTTCGATTCGAGCCGGCGCATGTGCCGGTACAGGTTTCCGGCCTCGAGCTCGATCTTGCCATCGCTGTGCGACAGGATGTCCTGCCGGATGCCGTACCCGTGCCGGTCGCCGGCCGCGAGCATGGTGAGGATGAGAGTGTCGACGGACTTGAGCGGCAGCAGGGATTCGGGTTCCGGCCAGGCGGATTTCGGCAGCGGCGGCATGGGTCGTCCTCGGTATAGGCAAAACGACTATAGCACTTTGACACCCAGTTCGCGAGGATGGTTTCGGGGGTGGCTGGCGGACGCGGCAGCGCTTGCCGCATGCGCCCGCGGGCCGGGGTCCTGACCCATTTCGCGGCGGCGCGCCGAACGCTATGATATACCGCCGGACTAACTCCGTTGGGCATCGTCCGTCGCGGTCACCTTCCCGGAGGCTCCATGCGCGCCCGCTCCGTCGTCTGCTGTCTCGCCGTCACGCTGGCCGCCTGCGCAACGGGCGGCACCCCGCACGCCGGCGGAAGCCACGACCCCAATTCGATCACCGCCGAAGAGGTCGAGAACAGCCACGAGGCCAACGCCTACGACGTGGTTCGTGCACTCCGTCCCAACATGCTCGTGTCGCGCGGCCATACGACGTTCATGAATTCGGACCCCGGCATCGTCGTATTCCTCAATGGCACCCAGTTCGGCGATCTGCAGTCCCTGCGCCGCATCACGGCCAAGGACATCGAGCAGATCCACTTCTACTCGGCCAGCGAGTCGAGCTTGCGCCACGGAACGGGCTATCCGAGCGGCGTGATCGAAGTGACGACGAAATAGGAAAACGTTATGTTGCATCGGTGAGTCTCGCCGATGTCCTGCGCACGGCGCTCGGGCAGATCCGGGCGAACAAGCTGCGGTCGTTCTTCACCCTGTTAGGCATCATCGTGTCCGTCGGCTTTCTCGTGGCCGTCGTCGCGATCATACAGGGGATGAATGCGTACGTGAAAGAGAACGTGGCCGACGCCATCGTCGGCGTGAACACGTTCCAGGTGCGCCGGATCCCGATCAAGATCGGGCTCTTCACCGACGACGAGCTGCGCGCGATCCGGAAGCGGCCCAAGATTTCCATGGCCGATGCGCAGGTGGTCGCGCGCGCCGTGCCCGGTGCCGACGCCGTCGCTTTGCAGAGCGGCTTCCCCACGCCCACGGCGCAGCTCGTGTGGCACGGCCACACGCTCGAGAACGTGTTCGTCTTCGGCGTCACCGCGCCGTACCAAACAGTCCAGAACTACCGGTTTCGCAGCGGCAGCCCGATCACCGATGTGGACGTGCGCGAGCGGCGCCAGGTGATCGCCATCGGCGCCGACGTGGCGGACAAGCTGTTCGCCGACGCCGATCCCATCGGTCATACGGTGCGCATCATGGGCGCGCGGTTCACGATCGTCGGCGTCATCGCGCCCAAAGGACGCGTCCTCGGCCAGTCGTTCGACTCGTTCGTGATCATGCCGATCACAAGCTTCGAGCTGTTGTACGGCCGCCGCGCGACGACCACCCTCTCGGTCAAGATGCCTAACGCAGAGTCGATCCCGTCGGGCATGGCGACGGCCGAAGAAGCCATGCGCATCGCGCACCGGCTGCGGCCGGAGCAGGCCGACGACTTCACCGTGGAAACGGCCGACGCGCTGGTCGACTTCTGGAAGAACCTGACCCGCGTGCTGTTCAGCGTGATTCCAGCCGTGGTCGCGATCGGCATCGTCGTCGGCGGCATCGTGATCATGAATATCATGCTCATGGCCGTCAACGAGCGGACGCACGAGATCGGGATCCGGAAGTCGGTCGGCGCGCGCCAGCGCGACATCCGGCGGCAGTTCCTGGCCGAAGCAGTCGCCCTGGCCACGTTAGGCGGCCTGCTCGGCGTCGCGTCGGGGTGGGGGCTGGCGCTCGCGATCTCGAGTGCGTCGCCGCTCCCGGCGCGGGTCACCGCGTGGTCGGTGGGCGTCGCCATTGCGTTAGGCGCAGGGATCGGCGTGCTGTTCGGCGTCTACCCGGCCAGCCGCGCCGCCCGCCTCGACCCCATCAACGCCCTGCGTGCCGAATGAGAGTCGCCGAGCGCATCAGCGAGAACATCGGCATCGCGATCGACACGCTGCGCGTGAGCAAACTTCGCAGCGGCCTCACGATACTGGGCGTCGTCATCGGCGTCGCGACCGTCATGGCGATGGCGGCGATCGTCCAGGGCGTGCGCCAGCAGATCGTGCACACCATCGAGATCGCCGGACCCACGACATTCTACGTGACGCGCTCGGCGACGCCCGTGAATCCCGGCAACCCGCCGCCTGAAATCCGCGACCGTCCGGAGATCAAGTCCGCAGAAGCCGACCGCATCCGCCTCCTTCCCGACATCGCGTACGCTGCCATCTGGGGACAGGCACAGGCACGCATGGACTACCAGGGCGCACGCACGCAGCAAGTGGCAATCTTCGGCGCCGACAACCGGTTCACCGACATCCAGGGCGGCGATCTGTCCGAAGGCCGATGGTTTACGCACCCCGAGCTCGTGAGCGGCAGCGCCGTGGCCGTGATCGAGCAGGACGTCGCGCGTACGTTGTTCGGCCGCATCGACCCGGTCGGCAAGGTCGTCGGCATTGGTGGACGTGCGGCGCGCGTGATCGGCGTGTACGTGCCGCCGGCCAATATCTTCAACCCGCCCGGCCAGTCCACCGGTGCGATCGTGCCGTACGCGATGCTCGACCACCAGCTGCCGTTCGACCGCACCAACGCGCTCTGGATCGTCGTCAAGCCTCGGCCTAACGTAACGGTCGCGGATGCCGAACAAGCCGTGATGGTGACGCTGCGGCGGTTGCGGCATCTGCGCCCATCGCAGCCCAACTCCTTCGACCTGCTGACGCAGGATCAGATCCTGGACACGTTCAACAAGCTCACGGGTGTCTTCTTTCTCGTCATGATCGTGTTGTCGGCCGTCGCGCTCCTCGTGGGCGGCATCGGCGTGATGGCGATCATGATGGTGTCCGTCACCGACCGCACGCGCGAGATCGGTGTTCGAAAAGCGCTCGGCGCCACGCGACTGGACATTCTGCTCCAGTTCCTCGTCGAGGCGGCGACCCTGACCGGCATCGGCGGGCTCATCGGCATTTTGCTTGGGTTAGGCTTTGGCCGCCTCGCCACCGCGGCGATGCGGATCGAGGCGACCACCCCGCTGCTGTATACGCTGGTCGCTGTCGTGGTGTCGGTCGGCATCGGCGTCGTGTTCGGCCTGCTGCCCGCCAACCGAGCGGCGCGGCTCGACCCCGTGGAGGCGCTCCGGTACGAATGACCGGCCGGCGGTCGGGCTGGAGCGTCTAACGCAACTCGGACGTGCGAGTCTAACGAAGCGTGCAACATCCGACACCGGTCGCGAGTATAAGAGAGAGACCGTCCCCGGGGTGGAGACATGCGCTGCACGATTGTGGGTATTCCCGTCGCTCTCG
>DATJET010000209.1:0-9531 GCA_035496295.1 Gemmatimonadaceae bacterium | reverse complement strand
GAGCCGCACGCGTTCGGCGCCGGTGCGTTAGGCATGTGCCTGGTGGGCTTCGGCGCATCGTGGCTCAAAGCGGTGTTCTTCGCCGATGACGTGGTGCTCAACGCGTTGTTCTTCTTCTGCGGCAAGTGGGCGTTCGACGTGATCGTCCTGCTCGCGGCGCATCAGATGGCGGGCGGCGCGCTGCTGGTGGAGCTCCTGGTGTGGTCCCCGCTCAAGGGCGTGGTCACCGCGCTCTTCGGCTTGTTGACGCTGCTCATTCTGCGCCCGATTTTGCGCGCGCCCGCGACGTGAGTTTCCATCCCAACGAAGTGGCGCGCCGTGCGCGGCTCGTGTCGGCGGCGCTGGCCGTGTTGTTCGTGCTCCTGTTGGGCGCGTTCTTCCGCACGCAGATCGTCGAAAACTCGCGCTACGCGCTGCAGTCCGAGGAGAACCGGCTGCGCGAGGTGCCGCTCCCGGCTCCGCGCGGCATCATCTTCGACCGGCACAACGAAGTGCTGGCCGAGAATGTGCCGGGGTACTCGGTCTCGCTGTTGAGCCCGAGCGCGGACTCGCTGCGCGCATCGCTCCAGCGGTTGGCCGCGATCATCCCGCTGAGCTCCGACGAAATCGACCTCTCCGTTAGGCGCTATCGCCGGGCGCCGTACCGGCCCACGGTCGTGCTGGCTGACGCGTCCTTCGATGTGGTGTCGGTGCTCGAGGAGCGGCGCATCGAGTTTCCCGGGTTGATCATCCAGTCGGCGCCCAAACGCTACTATCCCAACGGACCTGCAGTGGCGTCGTTCATGGGGTACGTGGGCGAAATCACCGAGTCGGAGCTCGCGACGCCGCAGTATCGCGGATACAAAACGGGGCAGCAGGTGGGGAAGGGCGGCCTGGAAAAGGAGTACGAGGATTCGCTGCGCGGCCGCGAGGGCGTGCGGTTTGTGGAAGTGGACGCACGGGGGCGCGTGGTGCGCGAGGCCGGCGCGCGACAGGATTTGTTGCCGCAGACGGGCCCGCCGCTCTACACGAACATCGACCTCGAGCTCCAGAAGTACATCGCCTCGTTGTTCGCCGATTCGCTCCAGGGCGGCGCGATCGCGCTCGACCCGCGCACCGGCGGCGTGCTCGCGCTCTACAGCGCGCCGTCGTTCGACCCCAATCGATTCATCGGCGGCATCCCGCAGGATCTCTGGAAATCGCTCAACGACGATCCGCACCATCCGCTGTACAACAAGGTGATTCAGGGCCGGTATCCGCCCGGCTCGACGTGGAAGCTGGCCACGGCGGCCATCGCGCTCGAGAGCGGCATCGCGACCCTCGACGACCGCATGCCCGAGCCGTGCACCGGCGGCTTCCAGTTCGGCAACCGGTACTTCAAGTGCTGGAATCACAAAGGGCACGGCGACCTGACGCTGGCACAGGCGATCGAACAGTCGTGCGACGTCTACTTCTATCAGTTAGGCCTCAAGGTGGGCCTAACGCGGCTCGTGGCTGGCGGCATCCGCTTCGGCGGCCGCGAACGCTCGGGCATCGACCTCCCCGACGAGTCGCGTCCGCTCTTTCCGTACGCCGACGCCGAAGAGTACTACGATCGCAAATACGGGAAGCGCGGATGGAGTCAGGCGGTGCTGCTCAACCTGGCTATCGGTCAGGGCGAGAATGCGCAGACCGTGGCCAACATGGCGCGCTTCTACACCGCGCTGGCCACCGACGGCACCGAATCGCGCCCCGAAATCGCCCGGCACAAGCCCGATCGCACGCGCGTCTTGACGCTCAGCGAGGACCAACTCCAAGGGTTGCGCGCGGCGCTGGCCGGCGTCGTGTCGTCGGGTACGGCGCGCAGTGCACAGATCCAGGGCACCGTGCTCGCGGGGAAAACGGGTAGCGCCCAGAACTCGCAGGATCGGACGCGCGACCATGCATGGTTCGTCGGCTTCGCACCGGCGGATGATCCGAAAATCGTGGTCGCTGTTCTGATCGAATTCGGCGGACACGGGGCGCGCGCCGCGCGCATTGCATCGGAGATCATTCAGTCGTATCTGAAGGTCGCGCCGACGCAGCACATCAACACCGAGGGATGATGCCGTCGCGCCGCGTGGTCGTGGACGTCCCGCTCGTCATCACGGCGCTGCTGTTGTCGGCGTACGGCATTTCCATGGTGTATTCGGCGGGGCAGACCGACGTGCCGACCTCGGCGACCCACGCGTGGGCGTCGCAGATCCGCTGGCTCATCTTCGGCATCGTGGCGGCGTACGCGGTGAGCCGAGCGTCGGTGCGCTTCTTCGAGTGGGCGGCGCTGCCGACGTACCTCATGTCGCTCGCGCTGCTGGCCCTGCTGCTCGTGATCGGCAAGGGCGCCGGCACCGCCGCGAGCCACAAGAGCTGGATCGCCATCGGCGGCGTTCGGTTAGGCCAACCGTCGGAATTGGCGAAAGTGACGGTGGTGCTCATGCTGGCGCGCGTGCTCGCGGCGCGGCGCGAGCCGCCCAAGTCGCTGCTCGACCTGTGGCAACCGGCGCTCGTGGCGTTCCTGCCGTGGGCGCTGATCATGATGCAGCCGGACCTGGGCACGGGCCTGGTGTTCATCGGCATCTTCTTCGCGATGCTCTACTGGTCCGGCGTGCCGTTCCCGCTGCTCGTGCTGGTCGCGTCGCCCGCGGTGAGCCTCATTCTCGCATTCAACACGAGTCTCTGGGGCGCGTGGTTCCTGCTGCTGCTGGCACTCGTGCTCTGGTACAAGCCCTTCATGCTCGAGGGCGTCGGCCTGATGTTGGCCAACGTCGTCGCGGGCGTGGTGGCGCCGGTGCTGTGGGAGCGAATGGCACCGTATCAGCGCCACCGGCTGCTGGTGTTTCTCGATCCGTCCATCGACCCGCGCCGGTCCGGCTGGCACGTGATCCAGTCGCAGGTGGCCATCGGCTCGGGTGGCTGGTTAGGCAAGGGCTTCTTGATGGGCACGCAGAAGCGCCTCGCGTTTCTGCCGGAGCAGCACACCGACTTCATCTTCGCCGTGTTAGGCGAAGAGCTGGGCTTCATCGGCGTGACGGTGGCGCTGATGCTGTTCCTGTTCCTGCTCCTCCGCGCCGTGCGCATCGCGGAGCGCTCCAACGACTCGTTCAGCAGCCTCGTCGCGATGGGGCTCGCGTCGAGCTGGCTGGTGCACATCATCGTCAACGTCGGCATGACGCTGAACCTGATGCCGATCACGGGCATCCCGCTGCCGTTCTTCTCGTACGGCGGGTCGTTCATGCTGGCGTGCTGGTTGGCGATTGGCCTGTTGTCGCGCATCTCGAGCGAGGGACGCGGAGCACGAGTGGGAGAGCTGGCGATCTGAGACGAGGGAAGCGCTCACGCGCGCGCTTCCCCTCGTGTCAGGTCTTCATAGCCTCGGCAGCGCTGACCCGCAGCGCTCGATTCGCCGGCAGCATTGAGGCGAGCGCCGCGACCACCGCGAGCAGGAGTGCCGTACCGGTGAGCGTCACCGGATCGACCGCCGGAACCTCCACGAGCATCGAGCGAATTGCACGGCCGACGCCGGCCATCGCGATCAGACCCACGGCGATCCCAACGAGCGCCAGGCGCATCGCTTCCGACATGATGAGAATCATCACCGCCCGGTCGCCGGCGCCGAGGGCCTTGCGCACACCGATCTCGAAGCCGCGCTGCTCGACGCCGTAGGACACGACGCCGTACGTGCCGATGCCGGCGAGTGCTAACGCGAGCAGGGCGAAGCCGGCGAGGAGCGCGGTCGTGAAACGCCGGTTGGAGACGGACGTACCAACGACGTCGTCGAGCGTGCGCACCTCGGACAACGGGGCGCCCGGGTCGAGCGACCGCAGAATGCCGCGCACGGCCGCAGCCTTGGCGCCCGGGTCCCGGTCGACCCGAATCACGAGTTTCATCTGGCGCGGCTCGCCGTAGGCGCTGATCCCGCTCTGCGCATACGGGAAGTACATCGTCGGCTCGGGCGTGTCGTCGAAACCGCGCGAACGGAAGTCGCCGGCTACGCCGACCACGGTCATGAACGGCGAGTCGCCGCCGAGGCGAAAGCGCTTGCCTAACGGATCCCGGCCTGGCCAGCTCGCGTCGGCGAATGCGCGGCTGACGATGGCGACCAGCGCCCCGCCGGCGCCGTCGGCGTCGCTGAAGTCGCGGCCGGCGAGCAGGGGAATGCCCATCGCGGACAACGCACCGGGTGTGATCTGCTGCGGCACGGCATCGGGCCACCGCGAGACCGTGTAGTCCGCGTCCTCCACGCGATAGCCCCACAGGCCGCCTTCATCGACGACCGGCAGCCAGCCGACAGCGCCCACATCGCGCACACCAGGCAGCGCCCGGATGCGCGACACCAGCTGCTCGAAGAACACGGCCGCGTGCGCGTCGTCGTAGTCGGTGCGCGCGATCGACACACCGGCTGTGAGCACGTTGTGCGGCTCGAAGCCGAGTCGATGCGCCTGCAGGTTCCACAAGCTGCGCAGCAGCATGCCCGCCCCGCCCACGGCCACGACCGCCAGGGCGACCTCGGCCGTCACCAGCGCGCGCCTAACGGAGCGGCCGCCGCCGTGCGCGCCCACGACGCGCCCCGCGTCCTTGAGCGCCTCGCCGGCCCGCACGCGCGATGCGCGCAGCGCCGGGAGCACGCCGGTGAGCAGCGCGGTCAGGCACGCAACGAACGCCGTGAACGCCACGACACGCCAATCGATGCCGATCGCATCGAGTCGCGGAATCGAGGACGGCGCCAGCGCACGGAGCCCGCGCCCGCCGGCCCACGCAAGGGCCAGTCCTAACGCAGCGCCGCCGGTCGCCAGCAGGCTGCTCTCGGCGAGCAGTTGCCAGGCCAAACGCGACCGCGACGCCCCGATCGCGCTCCGCAGCGCCATTTCCTTCTGCCGCCCCTCGCCGCGCACGAGGAGCAAGTTGACGACGTTGGCGCAGGCGATCATCAGCACGAAACTCACCGCGCCGAGCAGCGCGAAGAGATATGGTCGAGTCTTGCCCACGAGATCGTCGGACACCGCCGAGAGGTGCGGCACCAGCGGGCGTGACGGATCGAAGTTCTGCGGATTGTCGCGCATGATGCGGTGTGCGATCGCCGCCGCTTCGGCGCGCGCATGCGCCAGCGTCACCCCGGGCTTGAGCCGCCCGACCATGAACAGGTAGTGGTTGCTGCGGTCGCCCAGGCTGTCCGGATTGAAGTTAGGCAACGGCATCCAGAGGTCGGTGCGCGCTTCGGGATAGTCGAACTGTGCCGGCATGACGCCCACGACGACTCGCGCGATGCCCTCCACACGAATCGTGCGGCCGACAATGGACGGATCGGCGCCGAAGCTCCGCCGCCACAGTGCATCGCTGATCACCGCGACCTGCGCGGGGCGCGGCACGTGTTCGTCGGCCTGAAACGTCCGCCCCAGCACGGCCTGCACGCCTAACACACGAAAGAACCCTTCGCTGGCACGGACCAGGCGAACGCGCTGCGGATTGTCCCCGTTGGTCAGCGTGGCCTCCGTCCGCGTGTAGGCCGACAATCCGTCGAGCGACTGCATCTGTCGGCGATAATCCAGAAAATCGGGCTCCGATGTGAGCCACTGCGGCGCCTCGTGCCCGAACGAGAAGAGCTGCTCCGGGTGCGGGTACGGCAGCGGCCGTAGCAATATCCCGCTCACCACGCTGAAAATCGCCGCGTTCGCCCCCACGCCGAGCGCGATCGTCGCGACGACGATGAGCGTGAAGATCGGCCGCCGCACATAGGCGCGCGCGCCAAACCGCAGGTCGCGAAGGAACCAGATCATAAGGAGGCCTCGATGACGAGGACGCTATTGCGACACGATGGCGGCTCAAAAGGTGGCGCCACTTGAGGAAAGTGGGAAGCGCTCGCGCTTCCCGGCTTCCAAAGACAGGGCCGCGTGCGCACATTTCCCCTATGGTCTGGTTCAGAAAGGAGCGCAAACCCCGGCAACCGCGGCGGGAAAAGCTTGAAATCCCGGCGGACGCTTGGGAAAAGTGCGAAGCATGCGGTCACACCGACCTGCGGGAGAAGTTTGTCCGCAACCTCAACGTGTGCCCGCAGTGCGACTACCACCGGCGCGTTCGCGCCAGTGACTACGTCAACATCCTCATGGATGACGGGTCCTGGGAGGAATTGGACGTCGATCTCCGCTCGGTCGACCCCCTGGCGTTCCCCGACTATCCCGCGCGTCTCAAGAAAGCGCTCGCCAAGGCCGGCGACGGCGATGCCATTGTCACGGTGGGTGGGACCCTGGGCGACATGCCGATCAGCCTCGGCGTGCTCGACTTCGCGTTCATGGGCGGCTCGATGGGGTCAGTGGTCGGCGAGAAAATCGCGCGACTCGGCCAACGGTCGCTCGAGCGCAAGTATCCGCTCGTCCTCGTGTCCGCGTCGGGAGGCGCGCGCATGCAGGAAGGCATCCTGTCGCTCGTGCAGATGGCGAAGACGTCGGCGCTTCTCGCGCAGCTCGCCGAGCGCCGCATTCCGTACGTGTCCATCCTCACGAATCCGACGATGGGTGGCGTGAGCGCCAGCTTCGCCATGTTGGGCGACGCGATCATTGCGGAGCCCGGTGCCGTAATTGGCTTCGCCGGTCCGCGCGTGATCAAGCAGACGATCGGCCAGGACCTGCCGGAGGGATTCCAGACCGCCGAGTTCCTGCTCGATCACGGAATGCTCGACGTAGTGGCGCATCGGCGCGACTTGAAGAGCACGGTCGGCCAACTGCTGCGCCACATGAGCGGTCAGCCCGCGGCGGCAGGGTGGACATCGGCCTGACGACCCATCCCGCGACGTACCGCGAGGCACTCGACACACTCTTCGCCCGCGTTAGCGGCGGGTGGAAACTCGGCCTCGACACGACGCGCGCGCTCCTTGGTTCCTTGGGCGACCCGCAGGACGGGCTGCCCGTGCTGCATGTGGCCGGGACTAACGGGAAGGGAAGTGTTGTCTCCATCCTCGACGCGCTCTTGCGCGCGCAGGGCCTCAAGGTCGGCCGATACACATCGCCGCATCTCATCGATTTTCGCGAGCGCATCGTCGTCGACGGCGTACCGATCGGCGAAGATGCAGTGATGGATTTCATCGCCCGTTGGACGCCCGAGGTCGAACGGTTGGGCGCGACGTTCTTCGAGGCCACGACATGCATGGCGCTCGAACATTTTGCGCGTGCGCACGTGGATGTCGCCGTGCTCGAGGTGGGACTCGGCGGCCGGCTCGACGCGACTAACGTCGTCATGCCCGATGCGGCCGGTGTCACGTCGATCGGTCTCGACCACCAGCAGTACCTGGGCGACACGACCGCCGCGATCGCGATCGAGAAAGCGGGCATCTTCAAGCGCGGTGTGCCGTCGGTGATCGGCGAACCGGATCCCGTGATTCGCGCGCAGCTCGCGTCGCTCGCGACGGCGGCCGGCTCGCCGCGCGTGTTGGTCATCCACGACGAGTGGACGCTCGACGCGATCGACGTGGATGCCGCCGGTACGTCGTTCACGCTCGGCGCGCACGGACGGCAGCGCCGGTTGCACACGCCGCTCGTTGGGCGATGTCAGGCGTCCAACACGGCGACGGCGATCGCGATGCTCGAGTTGGCCGGTGGTCGCTACGCGGAAGCCGCGGCTCAAGCCGACGCGACGCTCGCGAACGTTGCGATCCCCGGACGCTTTCAGTGGTGCGGCGACGTGATCTTCGATGTCGCACACAATCCCGCCGGCACCCTGGTGTTGTGCGACACGCTCTCGACGCTCAGTCCGCCGCGACCGGTCGTGTGTCTGCTCACCGTGCTGCGCGACAAGGATTGGCGGTCCATGATGATGACGCTCGCTGCGCACGTCGACCGATTCGTGTTGACAGCGCCGCGGAGCGTGCCGTCGGACCGCGCGTGGGTGTTGTCCGAGGCAGTGGAATTCGCGCGCGCACACGGTTGGACGGCCGACGCGGACGCCGATTTCGATCGCGCACTCGACACCGCGCGCTCCGGAGCAGCGACGACACTCATCACGGGCTCGTTCCACACCGTCGGCGATGCGATGTCGCGCTTGCAGGTGTCTCCGCTCGCCGGATAAGTTACATGAATGGCCTTGGGCGCCTTACCCGGATTCCGCGACTTCTATCCCGCCGAGCTCGCGGAACGCTCGCACATCTTCGCCACATGGCGTGAGGTCGCGCGCCGGTTCGGGTTCGTCGAGTACGATGGGCCGCCGCTCGAGCCGCTCGAGTTGTACACGAAGAAGAGCGGCGACGAAATCGTGGGCCAATTGTACAACTTCGTCGACAAAGGTGGACGCGATGTGGCGCTGCGTCCCGAGATGACGCCGACGCTCGCGCGCATGGTAGCGGCGCGCGCGAACGCCCTGCGAAAGCCCGTGCGCTGGTATTCGATTCCGCAGCTGTTTCGCTACGAGCGCCAGCAGCGCGGACGGTTGCGCGAGCACTTTCAGCTCAACATGGACATCGTGGGCGAGTCCGACGTGACGGCCGACGCCGAGCTGGTCGCGGCCGCGATCGACATCATGCGCCTGCTGGGTCTGGGTCCCGACGACGTGCGCGCGCGCGTGAGTGACAGGCGCATCCTGCACGGGTATTTGCTCGCGGCGGGAGTGCCCGATGCGGCGTTCGCAGCCGTGCTCGCGGTGGTCGACAAGATCGATCGCCAGCCGCGCAACGTGTCCGAGGACAAGCTCAGGGCATTGGGCCTCGACGCCAACGCGGTGTCGGCGGTGATGGCGATCCCCGAGCACACGAGTCTCGAGGCGATCCAGTCGCTCAAGGTGCAAGGCGGCGAGGAGGTCGTTGGCGAGTTCTCGCGCTTTGCATCGTATGTCGATGCGTTGGGCGGCGGCGCGTACCTGCAGCCGGATCTGTCGATCGTGCGCGGGCTCGCGTACTACACGGGGATCGTGTTCGAGTTGTTCGACGCGAAAGGCGAGCTGCGGGCGATCTGCGGCGGCGGGCGCTACGACAATCTGCTCGCGCAGAGCGGCGGACCCGACCTGCCTGCGTTAGGCTTCGGCATGGGCGACGTGGTGTTGGGCGAGCTGCTGCGCGCGCGGGGCATCATGCCGGCGGCGGCCACGGGCGTGGACGTGTGGGTCGCGTTCGGCGACGCAGCGACGGTCGACGATGCGATGCGCGTGACGTCGCGACTCCGTGCGCGCGGCCGCAGCGTCGAGTATGCGTTAGGCGGCCAGCAGCTGTCGCGGCAGCTCAGAGCGGCCGGTGCGGCCGGCGCGCGCGAAGCCGTGATCTTGGGCGCGCCTAACACAGGGTTGGGCGAGGCGACCGTTCGCCGGCTGGACGACGGCGAAGAGCGCCGTGTGCGCCTCGATGACTGGATCGACCAAGCCGGGCCGCCTGTCGGGGGCCCTTCATCAACACACTCGTAAATGTCCGACGACAAAAAACTCACACCCCGCGCCGAAGACTTCAGCGCCTGGTACAACGACGTCGTGCTGCGGGCCGAGCTCGCCGACTACTCGCCGGTGCGCGGATGCATGGTCATCCGCCCCGAAGGCTACGGCATCTGGGAGCGCATGCAGCGCGCC
>DATJET010000208.1:0-5151 GCA_035496295.1 Gemmatimonadaceae bacterium | reverse complement strand
CTCCTCGTCAAACGCGACGATGCCATCCCGTTCGGATTCGGCGGCAACAAGGTGCGGAAACTCGCGTTCGTCGGCGCACAAGCGGTCGCCGACGGTGCCGATGCGCTCGTCACCACCGGAGGTATCCAGTCGAACCACGCGCGCGTCACGGCGGCGGTAGCCGCCACGCTCGGCATGCGGTGCGTTTTGATCGCGAACGGCACGCGTCAGGAGCGGCCCACCGCCAATGCGTTGCTCGATGCGCTGCTGGGTGCCGACGTGCGCTACGTATCGTCGCGCGAGGAACGCAACGCGGCCATCGACGACGCCGTGGCAGAGCTCGAGCGCGACGGCCGCACGCCCTTCCGCATCCCGCTCGGCGCCTCCACTCCGTTAGGCGCGCTCGGATTCGCGCGCGCCGTGGGCGAGATGCTGGATCAGGGACCGGCACCGGACGTCATCTATCACTCGAGCTCGTCCGGCGGCACACAGGCCGGGATGCTGGCCGGCTGCGCGCTGCACGGGCTCGCCACGCGCGTCGTTGGGGTGAGTCCCGACGACCCGGTGGCGTCGATCGCCGGCCGGGTGCGCGACGTCATGCAGGGCATGGGTTCGTTGTTAGGCGTGGACGGAGCGGCACTCGCGGGGGCACGCCCGATCGAAGTCGATGACGCTTTCATCGGCGACGGCTATGGCGTGCCGAGCGACGCCTCGCGGGAAGCGCAGCGACTTGCCGCGCAGAGCGAGGCCATCTTCGTGGACAACACGTACACGGCCAAGGCGTTGGCGGGGCTCATCGCCGCGGTGCGGGCGCGACGCATTCCCGCGGACGCGACCGTGCTGTTCTGGCATACGGGCGGCCAGGTGGGGATTTTCGCCTAACGGCGTGCACCCACCCGGCCTGCGTGTGCCAGGCACTACCTCAGCGCCGGTGACGCGCCCGCGTGCGTGCCGCCTTTTTTGCCGCTGCCGAACGCCCGGCCGCGCCCTTGGTGCGCACCGCTTGCCGCGCCGACGCCGAGCGCTGCGAGGCGCTGCGCCGGCGCGCGCTCGACCGTGCCTGTTTCGACAGCGAACTGCGCGACGCAGCCTTGTGTCCCTCGCGGCGCAGGGCGCCGGTCACCGCACGCGAGCGCTTGCGCGACGTTTTCCGCCCGCGCTTCCGTCCCTTCGCCAGATCCTGCTTCGCCTTCTTCCGCGTCCGCTTCGACGAGCTCTTGCTCGGAGGCAGCTTCACACCGGCGCGACGCGCCTCCGACAGACCGATGGCGATGGCCTGCCTGGTCGACCGGGCGCCGTGCTTCCCTTCGCGGATGTGATCCATCTCTTCGCGCACGAACTCGCCCGCTTGCGTCGATGGCGACTTCCCTTCTCGCGCATCTTCATGCGCGCGTTCGATCGTGTCTTGATCCGGCATCCTGACCTCCATCCGACTGGGTCAGCGTTCCGCTCGCCGCGCATCGGCGAGCACGCACGAGGCACACGTCGAGCGGCGTCGCATAACACGGACCACGCCGCTCGGCGAGCGGGATGCGCGAAGCGGATGGCGAATCACTCGATTATCGCTGCTTCTTCTCCTTGCTCGGATTTCTTGGCGCCCTCGCGGCGGTGCGCGCCGGTTTCGGAGATGGCGGCAGCTTGCTGCTGCCCGCGGCCGCCGCTTGCTGGTAGCGAGCCGACAGGTCGCGGTGCTCGGAGTCCTGTCGCGCCGTAAGGTCCGGCATGCGCTCGCCCTTCGGCGGTTTGGCGAACTCCTGCTCGTGCCGCTGCTCCATCTGCTGCTGCGCCTTCGAGTAGGCCTGATCGAGCTGGGCCCGCGACGCGGTCGCGTTCTTTCCGTTAGGCATTGGCGGCGCGCCCGGCGGCAGGCGCACCGGCGGCGCGGCGGGCTCGGGCGCCACCCTGGACGGCTGCTGGTTAGGCGTGGGCTTGGCCGTCGTCGGCGGAGGCGTCACCCGGAGACGCACCGGCGTCGGTTCCGTGGTTCGACGCTCGGGCGGCAGGCCGCTGCGCGCGGGCTTGAGTCCCGCGCCACCCGGCAGCACCGTGGTCGCCGGCCGCTCGCGAATTGGCGTGGATGCCACCACCGGCGTCCGCCTGCGCAGCGTGACGAGCTCGGTGTGCGACAGCGGACGACCGGCAGTCTTCGCCAGTTCTTTCTGTTGCAGGGCGAAGGACATCGGCGCGGGCGGCGGTGCGTGCACCGCGAGCACCGGGCGGCGCGCCAATTCCGCCGGCGGGAACGAAGCGCGACGGTTCGCCACCTCTTGACCGATCAGGCTCACGCGCGTCGGCACCACCGGTGCGCGCTGAATGACGGTGACGCGCCCGACGTCACCGGGAGCGACACGCACCGCCGAGCGGCCCACCGGCGTGCCGTTCCTGAATGTCTTCTGCGAAACGACCGTGACCGCATTGACGACGGTGCGGTTGCGATACGTCACGTTGGTCACGTTGACGTTCGTGATGTTGATGTTGGTGATGTTCACGTTGGTCACGTTCACGCGGCGCAGATACACCGGGCTCACGATGTACGGCGGGCGATAGACCTCTTGCGGCGCGAGCGGGAACCATCCGATGCCGCCACCCGGTCCAAACGACGTCCCAACGGACCAGCCGTTGCCGCCGACGAACGCGACTAACGCGGGCGCGTACACGGGCGGCGCGACGACGCGGCCCGGGCACCATCCCCATCGATTGTGGATGTATGCCCAACGACCATAGTGGAACGGCGCCCATCCCCATGGTGCATCGTCGACCCAGGTCCATCCCCAGCGTCCGGCCCATACCCAGTGTCCGTAGCGATACGGCGCCCAACCGGAGACGACCCTGCGCGGATACCAGACGGGACCATAGCTCGCATCCTGGTCCCAGGTGCCATCGGCGTTGAGATCAGCGGTGCCCGGCATGTAGGGCGACACGTATCGCGACGCGGCGGCCACGGCTGCATCGATGCGCGCGTCGCGCGTCCTCGACCACTGCGCGAACTCATCGGGCGCGCCGATGTTGGCGAGGTTGTACGTCGCCGTGCTGTCACCCTGCACGGTGGCCACCTGGCCGGCGTCCACCGCGAATGACGACCCGCCCGCGGAGACCGTTGCCGTGCCAGAAAATACGGTGATCGACGTCGTCGCGCCGTCGGGTGTGACGTCGACGCGATATTCGCCGATCGTCGCCATCTGCACCGCTGCGTTAGGCGCGTCGATCTCGTCGGTTTCGCCGGTCGCCAGGGAGCGCAGCCGCAAGATCGCCGACCCCTGCGGCACGCTGAACTGGAGCGCCGCATCGTCCAGTCGCTCGACGTCGAGCTCGGTTTGCTGGTCGAGCCGGACTTCGGCCGACCCGATCTCGACCTCGACGCGTCCCGCGTTGTCGGCCCACAGCGCGTCGCCGGTCGTCACCGGACTGTTGGGCACGGCAACGGCCCACGCGGTGTCGCCACCGGCGCGGAACGAGACGGTGCCGCCGAGGTACGCGAGTCGCCCAACGCGGCCCGGCGGATCGCCCGTGGCTGGCGGCCTGGCTGGTGGTTCGGCTACCTGCGCCAGCGCGGGCACGCCGCACACGATCGTGATGGCAACGGCACACGCCGTCGAGAGCGCGCGCTGAAACGGGAGCGTCGACATTGGGTTCGAGACTCGGCTCGGGGGCTTGTGTGTGTGATGGTCCAACGTTCGACGCGCGAAAAGATGGTTGGGCAACCACACCGGCGCGAGTCACTCGTGACGCGACAGCTCTCGCTTGGCCTGTTCGCGTTGGGCAGTGGCGAGGTCAGGCATGAAGACGATGAGCCCGTTACTCGCGGTGTTCTTCGAGTACCCCGCGACGAGCTGCGTGTTGTACTGGTCGATGCTGAACTGGAAGACGTTGTGGGGATCGAGGTCGATAATCTCCATGTCCGCGTCCACCATGAACAGCTTGCCGAAGTGCAGCGTGCCGCCGCGGAAATACATGTAATTGCGCGCGGTCTCGGGCGGGCGCAGCGGACGCGGCGTGGTTTCGCTCGAGTCGCCGAACACCTGCACGACTTCGTTCGAATCGACGCGCACCGCGGTGACACGTCCTTCGATCGCCGGCGGCGGCAGGAGCTGCTGCGGGTCGAGCAGCAGATCGTTGCCCTGCACGCTCACGCCGTGCGCGTGCTGGAGGTCGAGCAGCGACTGCAGCGTGATGCCTAACGCTTTCATCAGGCCGCGTCCGTTCACCGAGAAGATCTTGATCTTCACCGGGTGCACGCGGATCAGTCCGTCCGGCGTCATCGACATGACGGCCGTGATGCGAAACGGAATGTTCACGATCTTGTGCAGCGTGCCTTCCTGCACGAGCTTGCCGCTGTCGGTGGAGAACTTGAGGTGCCTGAGCGGCGCACCGCCGTACGCGAACACGTAGCCGTTCATGAGGCTGTCGAGACTCTGCATCGTGAGTCCGACCTCCGCCGACGCGATGTGGATGACGAACGACCGTTTGTCGTCGAACGCGATGGGCGACCCCTGCTGCTTGCTGCGCAGCTCACCACGGAGCCGCGAGATGTCGAGCGTGATGCCGCGGCCAATGTCGAAGTCGACGTTGCGGAACTGCGCCTGCGTGCCGGTCTCGGACGTACGCGCGCTGACGGCGGGCGGCGTCTCGTTAGGCACCGTGTCGGTGGGCGCCGGCGGCGCGGCGCGGGCCGCATCCGGCGCGCGCGCGAGCAGCACACCGCACACCACGACACTCGCCGCGGCGAGGATCATCCACGCGCGCGGGGCGCCCGGCACTCGGCGATGACGAGGTTCGTGCCGCGACAGGAGGCTCATGTGTCCTCGCACCGGCAAGCACCGCGCCGAATCGCGACCGCACCGACGCCTGCGGACATGCGTGGAACGGACCTTGAACCGGGTCGTTGACCATGGCAACCACGCGCCGGAAGCGCTCACCCTCGCATTCACGACGCCGGCCCACGAAAAAGCGCTGGTCGGCCGATGTCACGGCGCACAGCAACGCGCTCGACCTCGACCGCAGCGTGTTCACGTGGAAGGACCCGCACCGTATTGCGCGCTCGCTCAAGCGGTCTGCCGACCGCAGCCGTCGCCGGAAGAGCGATCCCTACCGGTCGGCGATGTCGATGCTGACGTTCTACATCAACCGCGCGGGGAAAGGTCTCGGGTCACGCCAGCGCGGTGTGCTCGAGCG
>DATJET010000207.1:0-24582 GCA_035496295.1 Gemmatimonadaceae bacterium | reverse complement strand
ACAAAGGCCGTTCTCTCGTGGAGAGAACGGCCCTCGGGCGCCCTTAGGGTCCACCGACGTGCACCGAGGGTCGCCTTTGCGCGCTGCGCGGGTTTGCGAGACCCAGCTTGCCCCGGCATTTCAACCTACGAATTCACAGCTAAAAAAGCAACGAAGTACGGTGGACCCCTAAGGGAATCGAACCCCTATCTCATGATCCGCAGTCACGCGCCCGCCCATTAGACCAAGGGCCCAAAACATCCCTCGCGACCAAACCTCCCAGGGTGCGAGCCCATGGTCGCCAGGGTATCCAGACGCTCACGCGTCTGCCATTCGTCCGCGCACGTCGGCAAGGCACCGCATGGGACGCGAGCCTAACGCTACGGTAATGCGCCACACTAACGCATCGTGCATCGCGCCGTCGTGCGAGGAGCAAGATGGATTGGGAGGCGGCAGAACCCGGCGCAAATCGTCGCACGACGGGGCAAATGAATGCGGCGCGGCTCGGTCGGATGGCACTCGAACAGATGTGGGAACTCTCCCGCCGGATTTCGGCCTCGTCCGGTGACGTTGCAGCAGCTGGAGTCAGCGTACGCCACTTCGCACCGTGCCTCGGAGCATTCACCATGAGACGCCTGATCGTACTCGCCCTGCTCGCCGTCATCGCCGACAGCACGAACGTCTGCGCGGCACAGTCCAACCCCCTGAGCGCCGGTCTCCAGTCGGACTACAAGACTATCCGCGACTATTTCATTCGCGCAGCGGAGAAGATGCCCGAGGCGGACTACAGCTTCAAACCGTCGCCTGACGTGCGCACGTTCGGGCAGCAAGTGGCGCACGTGGCCGACGATCAATACAACCTCTGCTCACCCGCGAAGGACGAAGTGCGGAAGGGCGCCTACCGGCAGATCGAGAATTCATTGTCGAAGAAGAGCGACCTGGTCGAGGCGCTGAGGGCGGCATTCGCCTATTGCGACGGCGCGTACGCGGCCCTGACGGATTCCACGGGCACCGAGCTGCTCAAGGACCAAAACCGGACGCGGTTCGGCATGCTCAACTGGAACCTGTGGCACACGTGGGAGCACTACGGGAATATCGTCGTGTACCTGCGCATGAAGGGCCTGGTGCCGCCGTCGAGCGAGCCAACGCACACCAGTTAGGCGCGCGGCTGTGCCCCGCGGCGCACCGACGATAACACGCCGCGGAGACGATCGCCGAGGCCCGGTCGCGGCGGACGCACCTGAGCGGCCAGATCGAGGGTGGGATAGGCGCCCACGAGATCGATGAATTCTCCCGGGGCCGAATCGCCTTCGTTAGGCAGCGCGATGAGGAACTGGTTGAACGGGAGGGCGAAGATCGTCGCGCGCATGGCCAGCGCGACGTCCACCGCGACCGGAAACACGAGCGTCGGCTCGTACGCGGGCCCGTGCTGCCACACGTTGGGACAGAAGTCATCGCCCGCCAGGAACCCGCCGGCACGGATCTTTGGCCGCATGGCGACCAGATCGGTGACGATGCCGCGGAGCGTGTGGTCGCCGTCGATGTAGGCGAAGTCCAGCGAGCCATCGTCGATGGAACCGACTACCTCGAGCGTCGTCCCGCGCAGCACCTTCCGCCGCTGCACGGCGAACTCGGTTTTCGCCATCGCCTCGGCGCGAATGGCCTCGAAGGTGTCCGCCGCGACGTTGGCGGGCTTGTTCCACTCCTCGAGGTGGCGCCACGGGTCGACCATCACGTACGTGTCGATCGCCGGGCAAGCCGCGAGGACGGCCGCCGCAAAGTCTCCTTTCCACACTCCAACTTCAGCGACGCGCGCGAGCTGGGTTTGCGCGAGAAACGACGTCCACAGGTGCGTGCGCGACGTGGACCCGGCGGCGATCTGTCTGAGAAGCTCGCGAGCCGTGGCCGCGCTCACGCTCTCGTGCGCGGATCGGTCGTGTCGGACGATCGGAGGAATGGGGCCCTCGCGAGTTCGGTTGACCAAGCATCACCGTGTGGAGGCGCGATAGTCAAGCGAGAGCGATCAGGGAATAGGGAAGCGCTCGCTGTCGCTCGCTTCCCTATTTCCCTCAACTAATCGCGCGCGACCGGACTTCGTCGGACAGCCGCCTAACGACATCGTCCACCGGCATCACCTGCGGCTTCTGGTCCCTGCCTAACCGGTGCTCGCGCAGCGCCACCGTGCCCGCCGCCGCTTCACGCTTGCCGACGATCGCCATGTACGGCGTCTTGAGCCGCTCGGCTTCGGCGATGCGGTAGTTCAGCGTTTGCGCGCGGTCGTCGAGCGACACGCGCAGCCCCGCTGCCTTCGCGCGCGCGGCCACGGCCGCCGCTGTATCGCGCACCTCGTCCGTGATCGGGATGACGCGCAGCTGCTCCGGTGCAAGCCACAACGGGAACGCACCGGCATAATGCTCGATGAGACCGCCCACGAAACGCTCCATGGACCCCACGAGCACGCGGTGCAACATCACCGGCCGGTGCGGCGCGTTGTCGGCACCGATGTACTCCAGGCCGAAGCGCTCCGGCAGATTGAAGTCGAGCTGGACCGTCGGACCCTGCCACTTCCGTCCGATCGCGTCGATCAGCTTGTAGTCCAGCTTGGGTCCGTAGAACGCGCCGCCGCCGGCGTCGATCGTGTACGCCTGTCCGCGCCGATCGAGCGCACGCGAAAGCATGTTCTCGGCGTCCGTCCACACTTCGGGGGCGCCGAGTGCGTTGTCCGGACGCGTCGACAGCTCGATGGTGTACGGATAGCCGAACACGCGCAGCATCTCGTCGACCAGCTCGAGCAATCGGTCGATTTCCGTGTCGACTTGCTCGGGCGTACAGAATACGTGCGCATCGTCCTGCGTGAAGCCGCGCACGCGCAGCATGCCGTGCAGCACGCCGCTTCGCTCGTATCGGTACACGGTACCGAACTCGGCGAAGCGCAACGGCAGGTCGCGATACGAGCGTTGATGCGCCTGATAGATGCAGATGTGCCCCGGGCAGTTCATCGGCTTCGCGCGATACGACGCGCCTTCCACCTCCATCGCGCCGAACATGTTCTCGCGGAAGTTCACGATGTGCCCGGAGATTTCGAACAACTTCTCGCTCGTGATGTGCGGCGTGTACACGAGGTCGTAGCCGTGGCGCAGGACGAGCTCGCGCTCGAAGGTCTCGATCTCGTTTCGGATGATGGCGCCGCGCGGATGCCAGAGGATGAGGCCCGGCCCAACGCGCTGGTCCACCGAGAACAGGTCGAGCTCCTTGCCTAACGTACGATGGTCGCGGCGCTTCGCCTCCTCGAGGCGGTGCATGTACGCGTCCAGGTCATCCTTGGAGAACCAGGCCGTGCCGTAGATGCGCTGCAGCTGCTGGCGGTGCTCGTCGCCGCGCCAGTACGCCGCCGCCGTGTGCATCAGCTTGAGGTGCTTCACGCGCGACGTGTCGGGCACGTGCGGCCCGCGGCACAGATCGACGAACGGACCGTCCGTGTAGACCGAGATCACTTCGTCATCGCCGAGCTCTGCCAATCGCTCGAGCTTGAGTGGGTCGTCCACAAAGCGGCGCTCGGCCTCGGCGCGATTCACCTCCTCGCGCACGAACGGATACTTCTCCTGCGCCACTTTTCGCATCTCGTCCTCGAACGCGTTCAGGTCCTCGGGCGTGAACGGCTGCTCGACCTCGAAGTCGTAGTAGAAGCCGTCCTCGATGGCGGGCCCGAAGCCGATTTTTGCGCGCGGCCGCAGGCGCCGCACCGCCGTGGCCAGCATGTGCGCGGCCGAGTGGCGCAACACGGCGAGCGACGCCGCATCCTTTTCCGTGAGCACGCGGAACCGTCCGCCCCGCCTGAGCGGCGTAACGAGATCCTGCACGTCCCCGTCGACCTCCACGGCAACGGCGGCACGCAATAACCCCGCGCCGATGGACGCGACGACGTCGCGCGGCAACGTTCCTGCAGGAACGTGACGCTCGGAGCCATCGGGAAGTGTGAGCGTGAGCTCCTGGTCGCTGCTCACTTGCGGCGCTATGGGCGAACGATCGATCATGTGTCGAGTTCGGGAGGGAGCGCCGGCCATGTTGGTCGCGGCGCGAAGCGGGCGCGCCTCTTGCGCTCACGCTTCTGGTGCTTCACGCTAAATTATCGTTGCGAGTCACCCTCCGCCACAGGTCGGATTATGCCACGGTATCGCATTCGCTACGAGGAGCCGGAATCCGGCGGCACCATCGCGAGTCTCATGATCGGCGCGGTCGCGGGATTCGCCGTCGGGATGATCGTCGCACAGAAGTCCGGCGGCATCGCTGGCATCGCCGCACGCGTGAAGGACCGTTGGGCCGAGCTCGAGGAGAGTGAGGCCGACGACGAAGAACTCCCGGAAAGCGAATCGGCGCACGAGAGCCACTTCGATGAGGAGTTGGAGGAAGCGGAGCTCGAAGACGACGAGTCGCTCGAAGCGGAGTTCGAGGCCGAAGAGGCCGAAGAGGAAGACGAGCACGCCGCGCTCGAGGATCACGTGCTCGAAGCATTTCAAGCCGATTCGACGCTGCGCGAGCGCGCGATCGACATCAGCGCAGTGGGCGACGGGTTGATCGAGCTCTCGGGCTGGGTGGACACGGACGACGAATCGCATCACGCAGCGGCGGTGGCGCGACGCGTGGAGGGAGTCGAGTCGGTGGTGAATCGGTTGGCCATCGGTCAAGCCGATGCTGCGGAGCACACGCACGATGAGCGTCGCGAGCGCGGCGCGATGCGACGGCAAACCGTCGATCGCGACGTGACGCGCAAGGAGCAGGAGTAGCAGCGCTTGGGCTGGCCCGTTGGTCGAGGCCCGCCCAAGCGAATATCTTTCGAGGTCTATGCGCGCAGACCTCGCTCCACAATACGATCCGTCCCGTCTCGACCCCGCGCTGTACGAGCGGTGGAAGGCCGCCGGCGTGTTCACCGCGCACGCGGACCGCACCACGCGACTCGGCGGCGACCGCGTTCCATTCGTGATCGTGATCCCGCCGCCCAACGTGACGGCGGTGCTGCACATGGGACACGGATTGAACGACACGGTTCAAGACGTGATCGTGCGGTGGCGTCGCATGGCAGGCGACGAAGCGCTCTGGGTGCCCGGCACGGACCACGCCGGCATCGCCACGCAAAACGTGATCGAGCGGCAGCTCGCGCAGGAAGGCCTCACACGGTTCGACCTGGGACGCGACGCGTTCGTCGATCGCACGAAGCAGTTCGTGGCCGAGACCGGCGGCGTGATTCTCGAGCAGCTCGAGGCGATCGGCGCGTCGTGCGATTGGACGCGCACCGCCTACACGTTCTCGCCTGAGCTCTCGCGCGCGGTGCGCGAAGCATTCGTGCGACTCTACGAAGCCGGACTGATCTACAAGGGACACCGCGTGATCCACTGGTGTCCGCGCTGTCTCACGTCGCTGAGCGACGAAGAGGCGGAGTTCGCCGATGAACGCGGCGAGCTGTATCAGATCGCGTATCCGGTAGCCGGCAATCCGAGCCGCAGGCTGGTGGTGGCGACGACACGTCCCGAGACAATGTTAGGCGACGTGGCGGTGGCGGTTCATCCCGACGACGACCGCTATCGCGACCTCGTTGGGCAACGCGTGGTGCTGCCCATCGTGGGTATCGAGATCCCGGTGATCGCGGATCCGTACGCCGACCCGGCGTTCGGCACGGGCGTGGTGAAGATCACGCCGGCACACGATGCCAACGATTTCGATGTTGGCGTGCGCCACGGCTTGCCGATGCCCGTTGTGATCGACGAGGTGGCCGCGATGCGCGAGGGCGCTGACGCCGCTGGTCGAGTGCCCGAGTCGCTGCGCGGACTCGACCGGTTCGAGGCACGCGCACGCATCGTCGAGATGCTGCGCGCCGCCGGCCAACTGGTGAACGTCGAGCCGCACCAGCACGCGGTACGGCACTGCTACCGCTGCGACACGGTGGTCGAACCGCGCTTGTCCGACCAATGGTTCGTGCGCATGGCGCCGCTCGCCAAGCCGGCGCTCGAGGCGCTGCGCGCGGGACGGCTGCGCGTCCTGCCCGAGCGATGGGAAGCAGTGTACGTGAACTGGATGGAGAACATCCGCGACTGGAACATCTCGCGCCAGCTCTGGTGGGGCCACCGTATCCCGGTGTGGTACTGCGACGCGTGCGGCGGCGAGCCAATCGTGAGCCGCGACGACGTGACCGCGTGCACGAGATGCGGCGGCGCGGTTCGGCAGGACGACGACGTGCTCGACACGTGGTTCTCGTCCTGGCTGTGGCCGCTCTCCACACTGG
Organism: Gemmatimonadaceae bacterium; assembly: GCA_035496295.1. GTDB lineage: Bacteria > Gemmatimonadota > Gemmatimonadetes > Gemmatimonadales > Gemmatimonadaceae > JADGGM01. The sequence goes on along the minus strand of DATJET010000207.1, from coordinate 18,326 downwards.
GCTGGCCTAACGAAGACGCGCGCGACCTCAAGGCGTTCTATCCGACCGACGTGCTCGTGACCGCCCCGGAGATTCTGTTCTTCTGGGTGGCGCGGATGGTGATGGCCGGCCACTTCTTCATGGGCCGCGAGCCGTTCCACACCGTGTACCTGCACGGCACCGTGCGCGACATGCAGCACGTGAAGATGTCGAAGTCGTTGGGCAACGGCATCGACCCGCTCGACGTGGTGCAGTTGTACGGCGCCGATGCCCTCCGCTACACGGTGATCGCGGGCCTGGGGTTAGGCACCGACGTCATGCTCGACCCGACCAATCTCGAGCAGTCGTTCGCGCCGGGACGGAATTTCGTCACCAAGCTGTGGAACATCGGCCGGTTCATTCTGCAGAACCTGGGCGACGCGCCCGCGCCGCCGTTGGCCGGCATCGACCCGACGCGCCTCACCCGCGCCGACGCGTGGATCCTCGCGCGCCTGGACGCCGCCATCGCCGAGTGCGATGTGGCGCTGGGTCCGGCGCGGCCGTCGCACGACGGGCGTTGGACATCCGGCGAGCTCTACGCGGGCCTCCGGTTGAGCGAGCTGGTGGAAGCCGCGCGGCGGTTCGCCTGGAACGAGCTCGCCGACTGGTACGTCGAGAGCACCAAGCCCCGGTTAGGCGGGCCCGATGGCGACGTCGCGCGCGCGGTGCTCGTGCACGCCTTCGATGCGGCGCTCCGGCTCCTGCACCCGGTGGTGCCGTTCATCACCGAGACGTTGTGGCAGGCGATCGCCCCGCGCGCCGGCGACGACTTCCTCGCGCGCGCCGCGTGGCCGGCGCGACGCGCGCTCGACGACGACGCGGCGCGCGAGTTCGAGCTGGTGCGCGAAACGGTGGGTGCCATCCGGCAGATTCGCGCCGAGTACAACATCGCGCCCGGCGCGCGCGTGGCGGCGCGCGTGGGTGGCGCGCAGGAACGCGCCGGCCGCGTGCTCTCCGAAGAAGCATCGCTCATCGGCCACCTCGCCCGCGCCGACGTCTCGGCGGGCGATGGCGCCGGCGACGGCGAGGCCGCGGCGCATGCGGTGCTGAGCGATGGCTCGCACGTCCGCGTGCCGCTCGCGGGCGCCATCGACCTCGGCAAGGAGTGCGGCCGCCTGCGCGGCGAGCTCGAGCAGCTGGCCTCGCTGCGCGCCGGGATCGAGCAGCGGTTAGGCAACGAGCGCTTCGTGACGCGCGCCAAGCCGGAGGTGGTGGCCGGCGAGCGGCGACGCCTCGAGGAGCTCACCACGCGCACGGCGCAGCTCACGGCCAAGGTGCACACGCTGTGCGGCGGCTGACCGCCGCGCTGGTGCTCGCGTTAGGCGCGTGCGCGCAGCCCGGCGCGCCGCCCGGCGGACCGCCGCGACACGTGCCGGCCAAAGTGGTCTCGATCAAACCGGACAGCGGCGCCACCAACGCCAAGGCGAAGGAAGTCGAGATCGTGTTCGATGAAGTGGTGTCCGAAAAGCCGGCGGCCCAGGGCGCCACCGACCTGAGCGGCCTCGCCCTCATCTCGCCGAGCGACGGCCCGCCGCACGTGGGCTGGCACCGCGAGCGCCTCACGATCCACGGCAAACACGACTTCAAGGCCAACACCGCCTACACGGTGACGCTCACGCCGGGACTCGCCGACCTGCACGGCAACGTGATCAAGACACCGATCACGATCGTCTTCTCGACCGGCCCGACGATCCCCAACACCCGCATCGCGGGCATCGCGTTCGACTGGGTGACCGGGAAGCCGATCCCCAACGCGATGATCCAGGCGATCCAGCGACCCGACAGCACGGTCTACCTCGCGCGCGCCGATTCGTTAGGCGGATTCATTCTCGCGCACGCGCCGGCGGGCACGTACACGGTGCAGGCGTGGAACGACGCCAACAACAACCGCCTCATCGATCCGCACGAAGTGTGGGACAGCGCGCACGTGGTGCTGCGCGACACGGCGCGCCTCGAGATGCTGGCGTTCGCCCACGACACGGTCGCGCCGCGCATCGACCAGTTCTCGATCGTCGACTCGTCGGCGGTCCGCGTGACGTTCGACCGCGCGCTCGACACGGCGCAGAAGCTCGACACGTCGATGTTCGTGCTCAAGCGTGCCGACTCGTCGGTCGTGCCGCTGCGCGCGGTCGAGCTGGGCGCAGTGTTCGACTCGGTGCGCGCCACGACGACGCCCAAGGACACGACGCACAAGGCGGACACCACGAAGAAGGTGCCGCCCGCCGCTCCGCCCACACGCGGAGGCCGCGACATCTTCGGCGGACGTGTGCCGGTCGACACCACCAAGCGGGCCCCGCTCCCCAAGCCGAGCCGGCCGAGTCCGGCGATCGATGTGGTGGTACTCCTGGCCCAGCCCCTCCAACCGGGTACATCGTATCGCATCACGGCGCGCGACGTGCGCAACCTGCTCGGCTTCAAGGCAAGTCCGAGCCGGGTGTTCACGATGCCCAAGCCGACGCCGCCTTCGACGAAGCCGGAGACGCACCCGCCGGCCAAGGCGAAAGCGGATACGACGAAAAAACCTCCTCCCCCGCCCCGACGCACGCCATGACCGATCCGCGACGCGCGCTGCCCAGCGTGCATACGCTGCTGGATTCGGACGCCGTGCGTCCACTGCTCGAGCGCGCGCCACGCGCGCTCGTCGCGGACGCAGTGCGTGAGGCGGTGGAGCACGCGCGCCGCGATCCGGATCGCGCACCGCGCGATCCGGCATCGTGGCGTGCGGCGGTGGACGCGGCGCTCGACCAACGCGAGCGGCGGTCGCTCAGGCCCGTGCTCAACGCGACGGGCGTCGTCCTGCACACCAACCTGGGTCGCGCACCGCTCGCGCGCGCGGCCATCGACGCCATAGCGCAGGCCGCCGAGGGCTACAGCAACCTCGAGTACGATCTCGAGCACGGCGCGCGTGGCACGCGCTACGTCCACTGCGTGGGGTTGCTGCGTGAGCTCACCGGCGCCGAGGACGCCCTGGTGGTGAACAACGGCGCGAGCGCGATGGTGCTGGCGCTCAACACGTTCGCCGACGGCGCCGACGCGATCGTGTCGCGCGGCGAATTGGTGGAGATCGGCGGCAGCTTTCGCGTGCCCGACATCATGGCCAAGAGCGGCGCGCGGCTGGTCGAAGTGGGCACCACCAACCGCACGCACGCCGAGGACTACCGGCGTGCGTTAGGCGGCAGCTCGGCGCCCGGCGCAGGCGCGGTGGTGAAGGTGCACCGATCCAACTTCGCGATCGAGGGGTTCGTGGCCGACGTGCCGGTGCGCGTGCTCGGGCCGATCGCGGCCGAGGCGGGCGTGCCGGTGCTGCACGACCTGGGCAGCGGGCTCTTCGTGCCGCTCGACGCTTACGGCCTAACGGGCGAACCGGTGGCGCGCGACGCGGTGCGCGACGGCGCGACCGTGGTGACGATGAGCGGCGACAAGCTGCTGGGCGGCCCGCAGGCGGGGATCGTGCTCGGCACGCGCGAGGCGGTGGAGCGGATGCGGCGCAACCCGCTCACGCGGGCGCTGCGGGTGGACAAGCTCACGCTGTCGGCGCTCGAGGCGACGCTGGCGCTGTACCGCGATCCGTCGCGCGCGCTGCGCGAGATCCCGACGCTCGCGATGCTCACGGCGCCCGTGGCGCGGATCCGCGAGCGCGCGGCGGCGTTGGTCGCACGGTTGGCGGCCGCCGGCGCCCTTGCGTCCGTGCTCGACACGGACGCCAGCGCCGGCGGCGGCGCGTTCCCCACCACGCGCATTCCGTCGGCGGCGGTTGCGTTAGGCGGCGACGCCGCGGCGCACGAGGCGCGCTTGCGCGCCGCGCGCGCCGGCGGCGTGCCGGTGGTGGGTCGCATTGCCGACGGCCGGCTCCTGCTCGACCTCCGGTCCGTGCCCGAAGCGATGGACGAGGCGCTCGCCACCGCCGTGCTCGCCGCCCTCGCCTAACGATGCGCGCGGCGGTATTCCTCGACCGCGACGGCACGGTGAACGTCGACACCGGCTTCGTGAGCCGCGCGGCCGAGGTGGCCCTGATCCCGGGCGCCGCGCGCGCCATCGCACGGCTCAACGCCGCTCGCGTCCCCGTCGTGATCGTCACGAATCAATCGGGACTCGGCCGCGGCATCATGCGCACCGCCGACTACGTCGCCGTGCGTGATCGTGTGGCCGAGCTGTTGCGCGACCAGGCGGGTGCGCACGTGGACGCGACATACGAATGCCCGCACGACCCGCGACTCGGCGAGTGCGCGTGCCGCAAGCCCGGCACCGCGCTCTTCGCGCGCGCCGCACGCGACCTCGATCTCGCGCTCGACCGATCGTGGTACGTCGGCGACCGCTGGCGCGACATCGCGCCTGCGCTCGAGCTGGGAGGCGAAGGGATCCTCGTGCCCGGCGCAAGCACGCCGGACGACGATCTGCGCACCGCGCACAAACGCGCGCACGTGGCCGACACGCTGGGCGAAGTGGTCGACGCGGTGCTCGCCTCGCGCGCGGTCGTGCGATGACATCGGGCATGCGACGGATCGCGGTGCTGGCCTCCGGTCGCGGCTCCAACCTGGACGCGCTGCAGCGCTACCTGGGCGCTTTGGGCCCGGACGCGGCGGCAACGATCGCGCTCGTGGTGTGCGACCGCGAGACGGCCGGCGCGCTCGCCCTCGCCGACGCGTTAGGCATCGACGCGCAGGTTGCGCCGCCCGGACCCGAGGACGCCGAGCGCCTCGGCGCACTCCTGTCGGAATTCGACATCGACCTCGTCGTGCTCGCGGGCTACATCCGTCTGGTGCCCGACGCGGTCGTGCGCGGCTATCGGGGTCGCATGCTCAACGTTCATCCGGCGCTGCTGCCGGCGTTCGGCGGACGCGGCATGTACGGCGCCCGCGTGCACCAGGCCGTGCTCGATGCGGGCGCGCGCGTGAGCGGCGCGACGGTGCACTTCGTGGATACGGTGTACGACCACGGCGCGATCATCGCCCAGTGGCCGGTGCCGGTGGTGGATGGCGACAGCGCGGTGTCGCTGGCGGCGCGCGTGCTGCGTGTGGAGCACCTGCTCTTCCCGCGGGTGGTGCAGGCGGTCGCCGCCGGCTGCGTGTCGCTCGATGAGGCGGGACGCGCGGCGTGGGCGGACGGCGCGTCGCGCAGCGGTCTGACCTTCGTTCCCGAATCGGTGGAGGACCACGAGCTTGCCCGGTACATCGACGATGCTCTCGACTGTCGCGCGTCTCGTTAGGCGCATGGCCCGGCGCGGCCGGTGGTGCGCGGCCGTGCTCGCGCTGTGTGCGCCCACCGTGGGCCGAGCGCAGGAGTCGTCGCAGGTGGACACCACGACGCTGCCTGCGCTCGAGTCGTGGATCGCGCTCGACGCGGCGCCCGGCCGAGAGCAGGGCGCCGCGGCGATCATCGAACGCGCCGTTCCGGGATGGCAGCACGATGCGTTAGGCAATCTGGTGCTGCGCCGCGGGAGCGGCAGCCCGCGCCGCATCGTCGCGTGCGCGCTCGACGAGCCGGCGTTCGTCGTGAGCGGCTTCACGCCCGATGGCTATCTGCGTCTGCACGATCCCATCCGCTTGCCCCGCAACCCGCTCTGGACGCAGTTCCACGAGGGGCAGCGCATCGTGGTCCACACGCGGCGCGGCGGCCTGCCCGGCGTGATCGGCGTGCGCAGTGTCCACCTCTGGCGCGGACGCACGGCGGGCGACGCACCGGCGAGCATCGAGAACCTCTGGGTCGACGTCGGCGCGCGGAGCCGCGCCGAAGCGCAGGCGATGGGCATCGAGATGCTCGACCCGGTGACGCGCGACTGGCCGCGGTGGACGTACGGCGATTTCGTCGCCGGCCCGGCGGCCGCAGATCGCGCGGGCTGCGCGGCCGTCGCCGCGGCGGCATCGGCCGCGCCGGAGCACGGCGAGACCGACTACGTGATCTCGGTCCAGAGCGCTTTCCGTTGGGCGGGTCTGTCGGCCGTCGTCGCGTCGTTAGGCGGCGCGGACACGCTGATCCTCGCGACCGCGCCGGAAGCTCCGGCGACCGGGCCCGGCGGCGCGCCGGTGAGCGCGCGCACCGAGACGCGGACCCCCTTCGCCGCGTTGCCGGGCATCCAGGTGGGCGTCACGATCGAGCTGGCCGTGCGCGCTCGCTACGCGAACACGTTGGTCGAGAGCGTGCAGGAAGGCGACGCCCAACAGTACGTCGCAGCCATCGCGCGCGCATCGGGCATCGCTTCGCGGCCACCGCTCGTCACGCTCGACGTCCCATCCGTTCGCACGCTGGAACCACGCGATAGTCTCGCCAACGCGGCGGCCCTGCTCCGCCGGCTGTCCGACCTCTACGGCGTATCGGGCAACGAAGGTCAGGTGCGCGACGCCGTGCGCGCCGCGCTTCCGGAGTGGGCGGCCGCGAATGCGCAGGTCGATACGGCCGGCGACATCATCGTTGCCGTTGGGCCGGACCGCGACACGGCGGTGTTCGTCGCACACATGGACGAAGTGGGATTCGCGGTCACCCATATCGCGCCCGACGGCACCGTGACGCTCGCGCGCCGCGGCGGCTTCCTCGGCTCCCTCTGGGAAGGACAGACGGCGCTCGCGCACGTCGACTCGGGGCAATCGCACATCGCCGTGCGCGGCATCTTCGTGCCGCGCGACAGCGCGCGCACCGCGCAGCCGGGCGATCTCACGGCGTGGTTCGGCCTCGACTCCGCGGCGCTCGCCGCGCGCGGCGTTGTCGTCGGGACCACGGTCACGAGCTACAAGAAAGCAGCGCGCTTCGGCGCGGTACGCTTCTCGGCGCGTTCGTTGGACGACCGCACGGGATGCACCGCCCAACTGCTCGCGATGCGTGCCATCAATCCGGCGGCGCTCACGCACAAGGTGATCTTCGTGTTCTCCGTGCGCGAGGAAACGGGGCTCTTCGGCGCGGCGGCCGTGGCCGCCGCGTTGGGCACGTCCGTGCGCCGCGTGCACGCGATCGACACGTTCGTGTCGTCCGACGCACCGCTCGAGAGCGACCGCTTCGCCGACGCTCCGTTAGGCGCGGGCGCCGTCGTCCGAGCGCTCGACAACTCGAGCGCCACGCCGCCCGACGAGGTGGATCGCGTCGTATCGATCGCGCGCGGGGCGCGGATCCCGATCCAGGTGGGCACGACCAACGGCGGCAACGACGGCAGCGAGTTCGTGCGGTACGGCGCGGTCGACGTTCCCATCGGATGGCCGCTCCGATACTCGCATTCGCCAGCCGAAGTGATCGACCTGCGGGACGTCGTCTCGCTGAGCCGCGTGATCGAGCGCCTGGCGCGCGCATCCGAACCCGCGCGGCGCGCGGTGCGCGCCGAGCCGAAGCCCGCGACGCCGGTGCCTACACCCGCGCCCCCGCCGAAACCGTAAATCCCCAACCAAGGAATCATGCCCCGCGCATTGCTCTCTGTGTCCGACAAGACCGGTCTCGTCGAGTTCGCCCGCGGCCTCGCCGGCCACGGATGGGAGTTGGTGTCCACCGGCGGTACGGCGCGCGCGCTGCGCGACGCCGGCCTAACGGTGAACGACGTGAGCGCCATCACCGGCGTCCCCGAGATGCTCGATGGCCGCGTGAAAACGCTCCACCCCGCCGTGCACGGCGGCCTGCTCGCGCGGCGCGATCTGCCCGAGCACATGCACGCGCTCCGCGAGCACGGCATCACGCCTATCGACCTCGTCGCCGTCAACCTCTATCCGTTCCGCGAGACCGCCGCGCGACCCGACGCCTCGCCGGAGGAGGTGATCGAGCAGATCGACATCGGCGGTCCGTCGATGATCCGGTCGGCCGCCAAGAACTTCGAGAGCGTATACGTCGTCGTAGACCCGACCGATTACGAGCGGGTGTTAGGCGCCGTGGCCACACACGACGACGATGTCGACCTCCGCAGCTTGCTCGCCGGCAAGGCATTCGCCCACACGGCGGGGTACGACGCGGCGATCGCGGGATGGTTCGCCGCGCAGCGCGAGACCCTCTTTCCCGAGTGCGTGGCGCTCTCGCTCGAGCGCGCGCAGTCGCTCCGCTACGGCGAGAACCCCGATCAGCGCGCCGCATTCTACGTGGAACGTCCCGGCGCGGGACTGCACGGGCTCGTCCAGCGCGGCGGCAAGGAGCTCAGCTTCAACAACCTGCTCGACCTGGAAGGCGCGCTCCTCGCCACCGATCTCTTCGGCACCGACCGGCCCTGCTGCGCCATCATCAAGCACACCACGCCGTGCGGGCTTGCGTTAGGCAATAGCGCGCTCGAGGCATACGAGAAAGCGCTCGCCTGCGATCCCGTGTCCGCGTTCGGCTCGGTGATCTCGGTGAACGTCCCGGTGGATGAAGCGGCAGCGCAGGCGATTTCGCGCCTGTTCGTCGAGTGCCTCGTGGCGCCGTTATTCTCCGAGGAAGCCGTCGACATCCTCGGCCGCAAGAAAAACCTGCGCGTGCTCGAGGGCCGCGCGCAGTGGGATCCGCGCGCGTTCGACTTCAAGCGCGTGCGCGGCGGATTCCTCGTGCAGGAGCGGACCGGCGTGGGCGACGAGCTCGCCTCGTGGACCGTCGCGACCAAGCGAGCCCCGACGACCGAAGAGCAGGCGGATCTCGCGTTCGCCTGGCGCGCGGTCGCGAGCGTCAAGTCCAACGCCATTGTGCTCGCGCGCGACGGCGCCACCATCGGCATCGGCGCGGGACAGATGTCCCGCGTGGACGCGTCGTTCCTCGCCGTGCACAAAGCCAAGGGCGCCGGACACGACACCCAAGGCGCGGTTCTGGGCTCCGACGCTTATTTTCCGTTTCGCGACGGCGTCGATCAGGCTGTCGAAGCGGGCATCACCGCCATCGTGCAGCCCGGTGGTTCGGTGCGCGACGATGAGGTGATTGCCGCAGCGGATGAACGCGGCATTGCGATGGTGCTCACCGGCAAGCGGCTCTTCCGCCATTAGACTAACGGACGCCTCGCACTCCATTTTCTCGACCCGAATGGCCAATACCGAGCTCGACTACCGACCGTCGTACCTGGCCGCCGCGATCGCCGCGGCGCTCGTGTTCGTGTTGTACCTGCTCACGCTGTCGCCGTCGACGGCGATGTGGGACACGAGCGAATACATCTCGGCTGCGTACGTCCTCGGATTGCCGCACCCGCCGGGCAATCCGTTGTTCGTGCTCATCGGCCGGCTGTTCGCGGTGCTGCCATTGGGCTCGCTCAGCGTCGCCGTGAAGATCAACATGCTGGCCGCGCTCACGAGCGCGGTCGCCGCCGGCATGTGGTTTTTGGTGGCCGAGCGCGTGCTGGTGTCGTGGCTGCCCGAGCGGTGGCAGCGCATCGCGGGCGGCGCGCTCGCCACGCTCGTGGGTGCGACGTCGTTCACGGTGTGGAACCAGTCGGTGGTGAACGAGAAGGTCTACACGGTGTCGCTGATGGGATTGGCGATCGTGTCGTGGCTCACCGTGCGCTGGTGCGATGACCCCGACGGACCGGCCGCGGATCGCATCCTGTTGCTGATCGCGTATCTGCTCGGGTTAGGCAACGCAAATCACATGATGGGTCTGCTCGCGGCGCCGGCCGTCGTGGTGGCCGTGCTGGTGCGGCGGCCGGACACGCTCATCAGGTGGAAGCTCCTCGTCCTGCTGGCCGCTGTGTTCCTGCTCGGCAACACGCCATTTCTCACGCAGCCCATCCGCGCGCTGCACCACCCGGCGATCAACGAAGGCGAGCCGACCACCTGGTCCGCGTTCTGGTACAACTTCAACCGCGGGCAATACGGCAAGCCCTCGGTGTTCGACCGCCAGGCGCCCTACATCACCGGCCAGTTAGGCATGTACTGGCTGTACTTCAAGTGGCAGTGGCTGCGCGACGCGGCCGAGCAGTACCCGTTCTGGCAGTCGCTCATGGCGGTCGCGTACATGGCGCTCGGCCTGTTAGGCGGCTGGGTCCACTGGAAGCGCGATCGCAAGTCGTTCTGGTACCTCGGCACGTTCATGTTCACGCTCACGCTGCTGCTCATCTGGTACCTGAACTTCAAGTACGGGTACAGCCAGTGCACCGCGATGGGCAATCCGCCCGGCGTGCCGTGCGAGGTGCGCGACCGCGACTACTTCTTCATCGTCAGCTTCTCGGCGTGGGGCGTGTGGGTGGCGCTCGGCCTGGTGTGGGTGTGGGGCTATCTGGCAGCGCTCATTGGCAGCGAGGGCGTGAAGCGCGGCAAGGAGTACTTCACGATCGCCACGCGCAACGGATGGCTGGCCGCGTCCCCCATGCTCATCGTCGCACTCGTCCCGGTCGCGATGAACTGGACCGCCGCCTCGCGCGCCGGGCAGACCGACACACGCGACTTCGCGCACGATCTGCTCGACAGCGTCGAACCGTACGGTATTCTGGTCACCGTCGGCGACAACGACACATTCCCGTTGTGGTATGCGCAGGAAGTGGAAGGCATCCGCAAGGATGTCGTCATCGCCAACACATCGCTGCTCAATACGGACTGGTACGTCCGCCAGCTCATCCAGCGGCCGGTGTATACGTACGACAGCTTGGCCGGCCCGGCCATCTACCGCGGGCACACGTGGCCCAAGCCTAACGGATCGCCGCTGCACCTGACGATCGACCAGGCCAACGCGCTCCCGCCATCGGTGGACATCACGCAACCGGAGCTATTCAAGGCCGGCAGTCTAACGGCGACGATCCGTCCGCAGATGCTCGCGCGCGCCGATATTGTGGTCCTCCGCATGATTCGCGATGCGTTCCCGCAGCGGCCCGTGTACTTCAGCCGCACGGCGGGCGGCTATCCGGACGACCTCGGCCTCGAGTCGCATTTGTTGACGCAGGGTTTGGCGCGCAAGCTGTTGCCCGAGGAACCGACACCCGGCAAGGACACCGTCGCCATTCCCGGCCAAGGCATGCTCGATATCAAGACGTCGGCGTGGCTCTGGAATCACGACTTCCAGGCGCCGGCATCGCTCGCGCGTCGCACGATGTGGGTGGACCGCGCGTCCGTCGGCATTCCGTATCTCTACATCGCCAGCGGCGCGACGCTCGCCGACGCAGAGGAAGCCTTGGGCGGCAACGACAACGACGCGAAGCACATTTTCGCGCAGGTGCAAGCGATCGCGAACGCCACGGGTCTGCAGGGGTTGTTCACGCCGCCGACGGAAGCGCCGGTTCCGCTGCAGTCCGAGTCGAATACGACGAAGCTGCTCGACACGGCAAAGCCGAAAGCGAAGCCCAAGAAGCCCTAGTTCGCCGACGATAGCGTGTGCACGTGCGGTAGCGATGAATATGCGTTGCCTTCGTATGGAGAAGTGCGGGTTGCGTGCTCGCTATCGATGAGTGATGTTTTGTGGTCCGGAGGGCTAGACCTAATTGGTAAGGCAGCGGTCTTGAAAACCGCCGGGCGCAAGCCCTTACAGGTTCGAATCCTGTGCCCTCCGCCTGGTCTGGCACTTCGGGCGTGATTCGATGCCGAATGCTGGAGTGGTGGCCGAGAGGCTGAAGGCGGCGGTTTGCTAAACCGTTATAGGGTTGAAAAGCCCTATCGAGGGTTCGAATCCCTCCCACTCCGTTCGAGGGCAACGCGCGCTGGCGGCGCCCTTGGGGAATAGGGAAACGGCGCCTGATAGCGCCTTGTGGAATGGGTCCCGATCGGCCTGTTCGCTCTGTCGTTAGGCGGCGAGCGAAAGGTGTTCTCCATTCCCCAAGGCGCCGCCAGGCGCCGCTTCCCTGTTCCCTAAGCGCGCGCCAGCGCGCGCTTCCCATGTCGTTTAGTTTTCCCCCACGATGCCCTCTCTCCTCGACGCCCCGCGCGTTCGTTTCGCGCCATCGCCCACCGGCTACCTGCACGTCGGCGGCGCACGCACTGCCCTCTTCAACTGGTTGTTCGCGCGCAAGTATCACGGACAGTTCTTGCTGCGCATCGAGGATACCGACAAAGCCCGCAGCACCGAGGCAAGCACGCGCGCCATCTTCGAGGGCCTCACGTGGCTCGGCCTCGATTGGGACGAGGAGGTCGTGTACCAGGCGCAGGGACTGCAGCAGCATCAGCGCGACGCGCGGGGGCTGGTCGATCGCGGACACGCGTACCGATGCTTCTGCACGGCGGCGGAGCTCGAGGCGCAACGCGCGGCGGCGGCGGCGCGCGGAGAGAGCTTCCGCTACGACCGGCGCTGCGACCGGCTGTCGCCTGCCGACATCCAGCGACGCCTCGACGCCGTCGAGCCGTTCGTCATCCGGTTCCGCGTGCCTAACGGAACGACCACGTGGGACGACGTGGTGCACGGACCGATCGCGTTCCCGAACAAGGACATCGAGGACTTCGTCATCCTGCGCTCGGACGGCACGCCGATTTACAACATGGCGGTCGTGTCGGATGACATCGCGATGGCGATCTCGCTCGTGATGCGAGGCGACGACCACATCTCGAACACACCCAAGCAGATCCTGTTGTACGATGCGTTAGGCCACGCGCTGCCGCGGTTCGCGCACGTGCCGATGATCCACGGGCTGGATGGCAAGAAGCTGAGCAAGCGGCACGGCGCCACGGCGGTGGCCGACTATCGCAACGAGGGCATCTTGCCGAGCGCGATGGTGAACTTCCTGGCACTCCTGGGCTGGTCGCCAGGCGGCGACCGCGAGGTGATGACGCTCGACGAGATGATCGCCCTCTTTTCCACCGACGGCTTGCAGAAGAAAGCGGCGATATTCGACACGAAGAAGCTCGAGTGGATGAACGGGCAGCATCTGAGTTTGACGCCGGCGCCCGAGTTGGAGCCGCGCGTGACGCCCGATCTCCTCACGGCGGGTCTCGCCACAGCCGATGAGCTGTCGGCGAAACATGTGTGGTATTTGTCGCTGATCGATTTGCTCAAGGTGCGCGCGCGCACCGTGCACGACATCGTGCGCCAGGCTGCTCCGTACTTCCCGGGACCGCTTACCTATGATGAGGACGCGGTCTCCAGGCAGTGGAAAGATCGAGCAAACGCGCGCGACGTGCTGACGGCCGTACGCAAATGTTTGTCGGAGTTAACTGACTGGCAGCCGGCGGCAATGGAAGAGGCGATGCGCAAACTCGCGGAAACACGCGGCGTCGCCGCGGGCAAAATCTTTCAGCCGCTGCGGCTCGCGCTCACCGGCTTGACTGTGAGTCCCGGCATCTTTGACGTCTTGTTCACAATGGGGCGCGAGCTCTCGTTGCAGCGCATCGATGACGCAATCCGCTACCTGGAGGTCGATCAACACTTGTTGACATAGCTGTTGACCGAGCTCTTGGGTTCACACTATTGTTGCGCGGAGGAAGTTCACCGGGAATTCAACACTCGTATGGATTCCCGGTTTCGCATCGTCGGGGGGATCCCATGCCCGAGTCGTTGACGCCGATCGAGCGAAAGGTGTACCACTACCTGCTCGACTTCCTCACCGAGAACACGTATCAGCCCAGCGTGCGTGAGATCGGCCGGGAGTTCCGGATCAAATCCACGAAGACCGTGTCGGAGATCCTGCAATCGCTCGCGCGCAAGGGATTCATCGAGCGCGATCCGTCGCGATCGCGCGGCGTGCGGCTGTTGGGCTATCAAGGCGCGGGCCGCACGATGCCGGTGCCACCGTATACCGCGGACACACCCTCGCCATCGACGACGCGCACCACGTACCTCACGCTCGACCGCCGCTTCGTGCCTAACGAGCGCGTGTTCTACGTGCGGGTCGACAAGGTGGCCTCGGCCGCGCCGGGTGGCGGCATTCTGGACGGCGACTACGTGCTCGTCGATCCGATCGCCAGTACGTCGCCGGGCGATCTTTACGCCGAGCGCGATGGCGGCACCGTCACGCTGCGCCAGGCCGAGAGCGCGCCGCGCCACGCCAACGGCGGAGGCACTGTGTTAGGCAAGGTATGCGGCGTATTCCGGCCGTTCTGCGAGATGGACGACACGCCGGCGGTCGTCGCCGACAGCTGAACGCGGATCTCTGTCCGGCTCCGTCCAGCCTTGTCCGCCTTACGGGTGGGCGATCGTGCTGTCCGCGGCCTTGCGCTTCTGGCGCTCCTTGGTCTCCTCGTCGTGCTCGCGCTGCTTGCGCTCGCGGATCGCCTTCACCGCAGCGTTGAACTCCTCTTCGTTCATCGCCCGCTGCGCCTCGAACTGGATCTCGTCGTGCTCCCGCTGGAACATCTTGTTTTCATTCGACGTGATCGGGTTCGCACCCCGGTTGAGCGGCAGCAACGCGAGAATCGCCGTCGGGATGGCATGGTCACCAATGTAGATGTTCTTCGGATCCATGCCCCACTTCTTCCCATCCTTCGTGAACGTCCAGTCGCCCGGCGCCTTGCCCTGGTGCTCGGCGATCGCTTGCATCGAGTCGAGGTGCGGCTGTAGTCGCGCCATGAGCACCGAGTCGATCTTCTGACTGTGCGTGCGCGGCACGCCCATCACCGGTCCCGGCGGCAGCCAGAGCCGCGGATCGGAGAACGACGGCGTGATACCAGCCTCCGCGCCGCCGGTGCCCACCTTGGCGCCGGTTCCCTGCCCGCCGCTCGGCGCCGTTGGCTGCGCCGGCGCCTTGGGAATCCCGGTGGGCGCGGTCGTCGGCGCTACCAAGTGCCGCACCGGACCGGGCGCCTTCGGGATGTTGTTGCCGCCGTTCCGCCCCGTGCGCGTCACGCCTTCGTTAGGCACTTGGAAATAGCCGATGTGCTCGACGGGCACGTTCTTGTGCTCCGCCAGCCACTTCTGGAACGGCATCGGCACTGCCATCACCCACACCAGTCCCACGACCAGCACGACGTGCAGGCCGATGGACAGGATCAGCGGGCCACTGGGTTTCCGCTTCATGCGACTGCCGCCTCGAAGCTCTCGAGGACGCGGCCCGCGCGCGCCGCCGCTTCCGCGATGCGCGCCGTCGACGTGATGAACGAGATGCGGAAGAATCCCTCGCCACCCGCACCGAACGACGAGCCGGGCAGCACCACCACGCCCTCGTCGTTGAGCAGCCGTTCGGCGAACGCCGCACTCGGCACACCGGCCGGCAGAGGAAGCCAGAGATACATCGTGGCGCGCGGCGCCTCGCACGCGAAGCCCGCAGCGCGGAACGCGTCAACCGCCGCATCACGACGCTCGGCGAACGTGCGCACGTTCGCCGGCACGAAGTGCTCCCACGCATCGAGCGCAGCGGCGCCCGCGGCCTGGACCGCCATGAATGCGCCCGTGTCGAGAAACGACTTCACCTTGGCGAGCACGCTCGCGATTTCGGGACGCGCGACTGCCCACCCGCATCGCCATCCCGTCATATTGTACGTCTTGGACAGCGAGTGGAACTCGATGGCGACGTCGCGCGCGCCCGGGATCTCGAAGATGCTGGGCGGACGGTAGCCGTCGTATGCGAGCTCCGAGTAGGCATTGTCGTACGCGAGCAGGATGTCGCGCTCGCGGCACTGCCTAACGACGCGCTCGAGATAGTCGCGCGGTGCGATGGCCGCCGTGGGATTGTTCGGATAGTTGAGGTACAGGAGCTTCGTGCGCGCGAGCACGTCGCGCGGCACGTCGTCCAACTCAACGAGAAAATCCGCGCGCGGATCGAGCGGGACCACGTGCGGCGTGCCGTCTGACAGCAGCGTGCCGCCCAGGTACGCCAGATAGCCCGGCTCCGGAATGATCGCCACGTCGCCCGCATCGAGGTACGCGAGCGCCAGGTGTGCGATGCCTTCCTTGGAGCCGATGAGCGGGACCACCTCGCGCATCGGGTCCGCTGCGACGCCGAACCGGCGCTGCATGAAGCGCGACACCGCCTCACGGAACGCGGGCAACCCCGCGCCGAATCCGTAGCGACTCATGGACGGGTCGTGCGCCGCGCGCTCGAGCGCGGCCACCGCTTCGGGCGGCGGCGCGAGATCCGCGTCGCCGGCGCCCAAGTCGATCACGTCCACGCCCCGGGCCGCGAGCTCGCGCTTTTTCTGCGGGATCGAAGCCAGCAGGTATTCCGGCAATCGGGCGTAGCGAGAGGACTGTGGCGGCATAACCCTCAATCTAAGACGGCGATGGGGTGTGGCACACGCGCAAAACGCCCGTTCGATCGTGTGATCACCCCGAAGCAGCTACGGAGTTCCGGACCACGCTTGCAGCGACCTGGATTTCGACCACGTCTCCTATGTCCAACCGGCCCACTCCGGCTGGCGTTCCCGTTGCCACCACGTCGCCCGGTTCCAGCGTCATGATGCTTGATATGTACGCGAGCAGCATGGGGATGGCAAAAACCATCTCGCTGGCCGACGCGTGCTGGCGAACGGAGCCGTTGACGCGTGTCGTGACCTCGAGCGAGTGGAGATCGGCCGGGGCGGGCACCTCGTTGCCGATGGGACAGAATGTGTCGAATCCTTTGGCGCGCGTCCACTGGCCGTCGCTGCGCTGCAGGTCGCGCGCCGTGACATCGTTGAGCGCTACGATCCCGCGAATTCCGCGCTGCGCCTGGGCCTCGTCCGCGCGCGACAACGTCGTGCCGATCACCACGCCGATCTCTCCTTCATACTCGACCTGCGAGGAGACCGTTGGGAGCGCGATGGTGCCGCCGGTCCGGATCACGCTCGATGGCGGCTTAAGAAAAATCAACGGCTCGGCGGGCACATCGTTGCCCAACTCTTTCGCGTGCGCACGATAGTTACGCCCAACGCACACGATCTTGCCCGGCCGAGTCGAATCCGTCACCGCATGGCTCCGTAGAAGTGGTTCACGTGATCGCGGGCGCGTGCCCACGTGTCGATTACGCGCGTCGCCGGGGGAAGCGTTGCGAGCATGGCGCGCCCGTACGTTTTTGTGACGACGCGCGGATCGCAGAGCACCACGACCCCGCGGTCGGTCTGCGATCGCACGAGGCGGCCGAACCCCTGCTTCAAGCGCAGCGCTGCGTTGGGCAGCATGAATTCGGAGAACGGGTCGCCTCCGCGCTCGGCGATCGCTTCACAGTGCGCGGCGGTGAGCGGATCGGTGGGCACGCGGAAGGGCAGCTTGGCGATGACGAGGCCGCGCAGCGCATCGCCGGGGACGTCGACGCCTTCCCAGAACGACGCGGTGCCGAGGAGGATGGCGCGGCCCGAGTCGCGGAAGCGGCGGAGGAGCGCGTCGCGCGCATCTTCGCCGTGGACGAGGAGCGGCCACCGTGTGCCATCCGCGCACGCGCGCATCGCGGCGGCTGCCGCGCGCACATCGCGGTGGCTGGTGAACAACGCGAAGAGTCCGCCATCGGACGCGCCGGCGAGGTCGCGCACCACGTCGACGCAGGCGCGATGGTGCGCAGGCGGGTCCACGTTAGGCACCGGCACGTCGGTCGGCACGACGAGCAGCGCCTGCTCCGCGAAATCGAACGGCGACGGAAAGACGGCGGTCTCGGGTTCCACCTCCTGCTCCGTTAGGCCGAGCCGAGTGGTGAGGTAGGTGAAGTCATCGCCGGCGGCGAGGGTGGCGCTGGTGACGATGGCCGTCTCGAGGCGCTTGAACAGGTCGTCGCGGAGGATGGGCGCGAGGTCGAGCGGGACCGCGGTGGCGGCGAGGTTGCGGTCGCGCCCGCGCGATTCGAGCCAGCGCACGGTGGGTGGCGAGTCGGGCGGCGGCCGGAGCGCGCGCGTGAGGCCGTCGCCGAACGCCTCGAGGCGGCGTACGACGCCGCTGATCTCGCGCACCATCGCCGCGGCAGGATCGCCCGTGTCGACGTCCATCTCGAGTCGGTCGCGCACCAGTCGCAGGCCATCGCCCAGCAAGCCGATCTGCGAGAGGAGATCGGCGAGGGCGGCGTCGAGTCCGCCGCGCCACACGGGATGCGCCTCGAAGTCATCCGTTAGGCGGAAGACCGGCTCGCCGGCGTCGCGCAGCACGGTATCGAGGAACGCGAACACGGTGGCCGCCGAATCGCGCGCCGACGGCACGACCGGCACGAGGCGGGCCGTGACCAGGTCGTGGCTCGCCGTGCTGTACAGGTCTTCGCGCCCCGCGAGTCGCGCCGCGAGCAGCGCGAGCAGGCCGCGGCCGCCGCGGCGTTCGAGGCGCGCGAGCAGGCGCTCAACCGCGCGGCGCGTGACACTCGTTCCCAGGTGGGCAGCCGCGGCATCCTCGAGGTGGTGGCCCTCGTCCACCACCAGACGGCGATACGCCGGCAGCACCGCCGCGTCGCCCCAGTTCTGCTGCACGCGCCTAACGGCGAGATCGGCGAGCAGCAGGTGGTGGTTGACGACGATCACGCCCGCCTCGGCGGCTTTGCGCCGCGCCGCGAACACGAAGCACTTCGCGTAGTGCGGACACTTGAGCCGGCCGCAGAGGTCGGGCTCGGCCGCGACTTCGTCCCACGCATCGGGGCTCGGCGGCGACGG
>DATJET010000206.1:0-2310 GCA_035496295.1 Gemmatimonadaceae bacterium | reverse complement strand
CCGCGCCCGGAGTTCGCGCTCGAGCGCCGCCTTGTAGATGTGCTCGAGAAAACCGTGGCCGAGCGTATCGTACACATTGAAGAACGCGCCGATCGCCGAACCGGTGAGCTCCTCGTGGATCAATCCAATCGCGGTCATGGCATGAACAGAAACACAGCATGCGAATCGGTGCGGCAGCATTTCATTGCAGGCGTGGCTTTCTCGTTGCACAGCACGGATCGCGAACGAGTCGACTGCTCATCTCAGCTGACATCTACGCTGATGACGAAACGGACAGAGCACGGACAAGACTGACACGACCGGACAAGAACAAGAAAGGTGATGTCAAGTTTTGTCTTGTTTTTTGGTCATCCGTGCTTTGTCCGATCTGTCCGTGCTTGTCCGTTTCCTCATGACCGTAGATGCAGGACAGCGTCAATCGCACGCCCCGGAGGTCACGGACGCTTGCCTAACGCGGTCCGGATGCGCTGCAGCTCGCCGATGGAGACGGGGCCGGAAAGCGTGTAGCGGGTGCCATCGGCGCCGCGCCAGTGGATGGCATGGATCGCCGTGCTCGATGTGTCGGCGGCGGTCGAGTCAGTGATGGCGTCCGCCGGCGCCGCGGCGGCGGAATCGTTAGGCGCAGCCGCCGCCGGCGCCGCCTCGAGCAGCACATGCGTACCGCCTCGGATGACGTACGTCTGGCGGCGGACCATGACCGGGCCGCGCTGCACGGAATCCACGGACACGAGCCGCGGCGGCCGTTGTGTGGCGATCGCCTCGTTCGTCACGACGACCTCCGAGAGTTGCAGGGCCTTGCCCTCTCCGATCCGCCGGGCGAGCGTGCTCGATGCCTGCGCCTGGACCGCACGTGAGGCGGAGTCGGCTGCCTTGTTGGCGTCGTTCGCGACGGCGATGTTCACGTCACTCGCGGATTTTTTCGCCGTCGCGGCCTGCTGCCGCTCCTCTTGCGCGAACGATTTGACCTGCGGCTTCAAGGTCGGCGCCGGTGCGGGGCGCCGAAACCGGCCGCCTAACGCAGCCGACGGCGCCGGTACAGGCGTCGCGTGCTGCGGAGGCGCCGCGCCGGCCACGCCCTCCGGCGCCGCAGTCGGCGCGTTACCGCGCGCCACCGCGGAGTCGCGCTGCGCGCGTAGCTCGTCCGTTCGCCGCGGCGTCTCGCGCCGCGCCGCGACGTCGCGCCGGTTGGCCTCGCGCGTGAGCACGAGCGTGCCGGCCACCACGAACGCGAGCACCGCGGCCAACCGGCTGTACCGGTGCCCCCACCACCGCGCACGCGGCGCGGCGGGTCCGGCCGATGGCGGCGTCGCAGCGATCGCGGGCGACGCAACCGGCGCCGCTGCGGCGACTCGTGTGTCCGCCGGCACCACGTGGGCCGGCACGTCGTCGAGCGCCGTGAGGATGCGCGACGACGCCGCGATCAAACCGCGCGCCTCGGCGACGCGGCCGGCGCACGCGGGACACGCCGCCACGTGGGCCTCCACCGCGGCGGCGTCGCCGGTGCCTAACGCACCGTCGAGCCACGCGTGGATCGTCCCGTCGTCAAGATGCTGCATGACCTGTGCTCCCGCGCTGCGGCTCGCGCAGCGCCTCGTACTGTTCCACCAATCGACGCCGCGCCCGTGCCAACGTCGTCCCGACCGATCCGACCGACAACTGCAGGGATTGCGCGATCTCCTCGTAACTCAATCCTTCTTCGCGCATGAGCAGGGCCAACCGGTCGCGCTCGGCCAACGCGTTCACGGCGCGCCGGGCGAGCGCGGCGTCCTGCGCGCGCTCGAGCGACAACGGCTCCGGCTCAACGACGTCGTCCCGCGTCTCTTCGCGCAGGAGCGCCAGGCGCGCGCGACGCCGGGCATCGCGGCGCGCGTCATCGCGCACCAGGTTGTTCGCCACGGTGAACAGCCACGCGCGCTCGTTCGACAACCGGTCCTGGCGAAGCGCGCGGACGAACGTCTCCTGCGCTACCTCCTCCGCCCAGTCGCGATCGCCTAACCGGCGGGTGAGGTAGCGCACGAGCATCCCGTGATACGTTCGAAACAGCCGCTCCGCGTCGTCCATTCACCAATTCTCCCGGATCGCCGTCCGGTCCGCCGCGGCGAGGGTGGTCGCGGCATCGGCGTCCGTCGTGACTTCGATCGCCACGGCGCGGCCGGCCACCAGGACGTGGTCGCCTAACGCAAACGCGTCGCGCAGCTCCGGTATCGTGTGCAGCACCTCGAAGTACGCCGCCGAATAGGCCTGGAGGCGGATCCGGCGCATCCCGTCCTTGTACCCGCGATCCACCCACGCCGACGTGTCGGACTGGCG
>DATJET010000205.1:0-2381 GCA_035496295.1 Gemmatimonadaceae bacterium | reverse complement strand
GTGCTGCACATCATTCTCGTTCGACACGGTGACGCGCTTCGCGGATCCAGTGATGGGTCTGCGCCGCCGCCCGATCACGGGCTGACATCGGTTGGTCGAGAGCAGGCACGGGCGACGGCACGGTACCTGGACACCACGGGTCGTCTGGATCGCTGTCGCACGCTCATCTCGAGTCCGGCACCGCGTGCGCGAGAGACGGCAGACCTTCTCGCGGCGACGTACTCGGGAGCGCGTGACATCGACGCTATGTTCAGCGAACTTGGTGAGCTTCCCGATGGTGCGGCCGAGGATCTGGCGGCCGGCCTCAGGCGTGCGAGCGGAGCCCTCGATGTTCTCGCGCGTCAGCACGACGGCTGCACGGTGATCGTCGTGACGCACTCCGGGTTCATCATGGCGTCCGTGCGCGCGCTCTTTGCGATTCCCACGCCGGGCACGGGTGCGCGGCTCGAGCCGGCCTGCGCGTCGTGCACAGAATGGAGTCACGATGGTGGTAGCTGGCGCCTCGACTGCTACAACGTCAGCCCGGTGCCGAGCGCAGGCTGACGTTAGGCAACAATCGTCGCGGAGGATCGTATGGCCAAAGCGAAAGTACCAGCAACGCGTGCCAAGAAACCCGTCAAGGACACGAGCGCGAGCGGCAACGCGTCGAAGCGATTCACCGCCGAAGAGCGCGAAGCAATGCGCGATCGCGTGAAGGAGCTCAAGAACGCGAGCGCAGGAAAAGCGGACGATGAAAGCGTCGTGCTCGCGAAGATCGCCGAGATGACGGCGCCTGACCGTGCCATGGCAGAGCGACTGCATGCCATCATCAAGGCGAGCGCACCCGGTCTCACGCCGAGGCTCTGGTACGGCATGCCCGCGTACGCCAAGGACGGGAACGTCGTGTGCTTCTTCCAAACCGCGCAAAAGTTCAAGTCGCGATACGCCACGCTCGGCTTCAGCGACAAGGCGGCGCTCGACGAAGGCAACATGTGGCCGACGGGCTTCGCGCTCACTGAGCTGAATGCCGCCGACGAGGCACGGATCATCTCGCTCGTGAAGAAGGCCGTGCGCTGACGTTAGGCCACGCGCGACCCTGCCTTCGGCTGAACTGATGGTGGCGATTACCTGAATCATCTGGCCGCACATGCCCAGGATCGAGTTGACTACGACGATCGCCGCTCCGCTCGATCGCTGCTTCGATCTCTCACGCAGCATCGACCTCCATCAGCGATCACTCGACTCGAGCGGCGAGCGTGTGGTGGCTGGTGTGACGGCGGGCTTGATTGGCCTCGGTGAGACTGTGACGTGGGAGGCGAGGCACTTTGGTGTGCGACAGCGATTGACGACCCAAATCACGGTGTTTGCTCGGCCGCGCCACTTCCGCGACTCCATGGTCGCAGGTGCGTTTCGGCGGTTCGACCACGATCACTGGTTCCATCCCGGCGATGATGGCCAGACCGTGATGCGCGATGTGTTCGATTTCGATGCGCCCTTTGGTATGCTCGGCCGGTTCGCCGAGATAGCGTTCCTAACGCACCACATGCGGCGGCTGCTTGCCGATCGGAACGCGGTCATCAAACGTGTAGCCGAGTCCGACGAGTGGCAGGCGTATTTGACAGTATGACCGACAGCGCGGCCTCGGAGCGCACTGCCTAACCCCGAAGGCTGCTGATCGAGAATCGCCCCATACTATAGTAGGAGCTTACGGTATCTGTTCGGCAAGCCTGCGCCGCAGGTTAGGCGCAAGGGGTTTCCCGTTCCTATCCGACCGTCAGTTCCACCGTGCCGCTCGTTAGGCCCTCGGCCGCCGCTGTCACGTGCGCCGCTCCCTGCTCGGTTCCGGCCTGCACGATCGCGCAACAGAGCCCATTGAACGCGCTGCGCATGTTGTCCTTGTCGCTCTCGTGCGAGCTGGGATCGCCGTTGCCCACGCCGATGAGCGAGGCCGGGCCGTTGGTCGCGAAGGTCACGCGGTCTCCGACAATCGGTACGGTTCGTCCCTGGGCGTCCACGATGCGTGCCGCGATCACCGCCACGTCGGTGCCGTCCGCCGTTAGGCGATGGCGATCGGCGTCGAGGACCACCGCCGCCGGCGCGCCCGTGGTCTCACGGCGCGCCGTGAGTACGACGCGGGACCCGCGAGAGGCGCGCGCCTCGAGGACTCCCGGCACGTACGGCACCTGCCAGGCGACGTGGCCGTTAGGCGGTACGGTCTGCGCGCTCGCGCCCACCGGCTTCCCGTTCACGAACAGCTCCACGCGGTCGAGATTCGTGTGGCACCATACCTCGATCGGCTGCCCCTCGCGCCCAGGCCAGTTCCAGTGCGGGAACACGTGCAGCACCGGCTCCGTGCTCCATCGTGCTTTGTAGTAGTAGTAGTTGTCCTTCGGGAAGCCGCA
>DATJET010000204.1:0-13049 GCA_035496295.1 Gemmatimonadaceae bacterium | reverse complement strand
AGCGGTCCGAGTGGATCGACGGCGCCGGTGTTGGTGGTACCCCCGTTGGCGACGATCATGAGCGGGACGAAGCCTTGCGCGCGGTCGCGGGCGATGGCGTCGGCCAGCGAATCGAGCGGGAGCCGGAAGGCCGCATCGGAGGGCAGCAGCCTCACGTTAGGCCGGGCGATGCCGGCGATCCAGGCGGCGCGGATGGCCGACGAGTGCGTCTGGTCGGACGCGTACACGGTGAGCCGTGCGATGCGCGACGGGTCGTCGCCGACGGCGGCGTGCCGGGCGGCGATCATCGCGGTGAGGTTCGCCGCCGAGCCGCCGGTCGTGAGCAGGCCTCCGCTCCCGTTCGGCATGCCGAGCCACGCCCGGAACCAGTCGAGGACGACGACCTCGATCTGGTTAGGCCCCGCCGCCACCGGCCACACGCCGGCGAAGAAGTTGTAGCCGGTGGCGAGCCAGTCGCCTAACGAGGCCGGGAACGCCGGGCAGCTCGGGACGTATGCGATGAACCCCGGGTGCGGCTCGCGCGCTGCGTGCGCGAACACGTGCTCGCGCAGAACGGCGAGCAGCGTGTCGATGTCCGCGCCGCGCTCCGGCGGCGGCGCCGCAATGAGCCGCTCCGTGGCGCGCCGCGGCAGCGTGTCCAGCACGCGCTGCGTGCGCAGCGTCGACAAATGCTCGGCCACCGTGTCGGTGACGCGGTAGCCAAGTCGGCGCATGGTATCGAGGTCGAGGTCCAGCGGGGAGCGAGGATACGCTCCGATGCGTGCGTCTGGCATTGTGTGTGACTGTGATCGGCGGGAGAACGTGGGTTCGCTGGCCCGGCACGTGCCGGCGACACTACCTTATACGCGATACAACCTGTCGGTTCCAGTCATGACCTCGCCCGTCCCACTGCCCGTCGAGGTGTCGCCGGCCGAACCCGCGGCCCAGGTGCCGATGCCGATCCGCACGCTGTCGTTCACGCGCGGACTCTGGCGGATCGCATCTGCCGGCGCGTCGGCCGGGAACCGCGTGGCGTTGTTGCGCGACGGCGGCGAGGCGTTCGAGGCGATGCTATCCGCGATCGCGGAGGCGCGCGACAGCGTGGCGCTCGAGTGCTATCTGGTGACCGCCGACGCAGTGGGCAACCGGTTCGCCGATGCGCTCGTCGCCGCCGCGGCGCGGGGCGTGCGGGTGCGCATGGTGTCCGATTGGGTGGGGAGCCGCGGCGCGGGACGCGCCTACTGGAAGAAGCTGCGCGACGCGGACGTGCACGCGCGCATCTTCAATCCGCCGGGCTTTCGTCCCTGGTTAGGCATGATACCGCGCGACCACCGGAAGCTGTTGGTCGTCGACGACGCGGTTGGCATCACGGGAGGCTTCGGGCTGAGCGAAGCCTGGTCGGGCGGCATGCGGCGGCGTCGTACGGCCCCGTGGCGTGACACGGCCGTGCGCATCGAAGGACCGGCGGCAGTCGACATGTCGCGTGCGTTCCAGGTCATGTGGCGGCGCGCGAACTTCGAGCAACGGCCGCGGCGCTGGCGTCGACGGCAGCTGGTGCGTCCCGCGCGCGGCGCCGACACCGATCCGCAGACCGCGCAGGCCGCGGTAGTGGGCATCGTCGAGGGCGAGCCGTGGCGCCTGCGGGTCGCACGCGCGCTGCAACTGCAGGCGGCGTCGGCGGAAAAATTCATCTGGATCGCAAGCGCGTATTTCTATCCATCGGCCGCCGAGCTCGAGGCGTTAGCCGGCGCCGCGCAGGACGGCGTGGACGTGCGGCTCCTGGTGCCGAGCAAGTACGATCATCCGTGGGTGCGGCGTCTGACGCGCCGCGTGTACCACCGCTTGTTGCGCAACGGCGTCCGCATCTGGGAGTGGGACGGCGTCATGATGCACGCCAAGACGAGCGTCGTGGACGGCCACTGGGTGCGCGTGGGCTCCACGGACTTCAACCCGCTCGGTATCGCGATCAACTACGAGCTCGATGCGATCATCGAGGATGCAGCGTTAGGCGAAGCCGCCGTCGAGATGTACCTGGCCGATCTGGCGTCATCCACCGAAATCCGGTGGCGGGGCCGGGCTGAGTGAGGGCGGACAAAAGGAAACAGGAGGAAAAACGCAAAGGCTCAAAAGGATAACAAAAGCGAAACAAGGGCCAGTTCAATCGGTGAATGCAACACCTGATGTTACGCATTCACCGAGGGGGTTGAAGTGGACGAGCAGATGGAACGCCAGCGGGGGTTCTCCGCGGCGCAACGCACGGAGCTGTGGGCGCGGCGGAAGGCCGGCGAGTCGTTGGCGGCGATCGGGCGGGCGTTAGGCAAGCAGGAGGGATCGATCTTCATGCTGGTCATGGCCCAGGGGGGCATCGCCCCAGCGCCGCGCCACCGGGCGCGACGGGCCGTGACGGCGGCGGAGCGCGAGCAGATCAGTCGGGGCCTGGCCGCTGAGCAGTCGATCCGGGCGATCGCCCCCGAGCTCGGGCGGCCCGCGTCGACGATCAGTAGGGAAGTGACCCGCCATGGGGGACGCACGCAGTATCGCGCGGTCGTGGCCGATGCCCGCGCGTGGCGCCGGGCCACGCGACCGAAGCCCTGTCGGCTGGCGCTCGAGCCGGCGCTCCGGCGCGTGGTCACGGCGAAACTCCGGCAGGAGTGGTCGCCGGAGCAGATCGCGGGATGGCTCAAGCGCGAGTATCCTCAGGATGTGCGTATGCACATCTCGCACGAGACGATCTACCGAACGCTCTACGTCCAAGCGCGGGGCGCCCTCAAGAAGGAATTGCAGGCGCATCTCCGGCGGCGCCATGCCGTCCGGCGCAGCCGCAACGCGACCACGGTCGGCCAGGGGCGTGGGCAGATCCCCGACGCGGTGCCGATCGCCGCGCGGCCGGCGAGCATCCAGGACCGGGCGGTCCCCGGCCACTGGGAAGGCGATCTCTTGCTGGGCACCCGCACGACGCAGATTGTGACGCTCGTCGAGCGGCAGTCGCGCTTCGTGCAGTTAATCAAAGTGCCGAGCGCGGAGACCGCGGTCGTCGTGCGCGCGCTCACGCGCCAGGTCCGCCGGCTGCCTAACGGCCTCATGGCCTCGCTGACGTGGGATCGCGGCAAAGAGATGACGCAGCACCGCCGGTTTACCATCGCCACCGACGTAGCCGTCTATTTCTGCGATCCCCAGAGTCCCTGGCAACGCGGCACGAACGAGAACACCAATGGGCTCCTGCGCCAGTATTTTCCCAAAGGCACCGACTTATCGACCGTCACGCAGGTGCAGCTCAACGCCGTCGCACGCCGCTTGAACATGCGCCCGCGAAAAACGCTCGGCTTCATGACACCGGCCGAGAAACTCGCATCCACCGTTGCACTCACCGATTGAATCCGCCAGGGATAACTTTCGTTATCCCTTGTTTCACTTTCGTTATCCCGTCAAGCCTTTGTCGAAGTCACTGTCCCTCCCCGCAACGCACGAGCAACGCACGAGCAACGGACGAGTCTCTGCGTTGCCGCCAATTGTGCTGTCCTAAACTCAGACGCGCTTCACTAGTGCGTCCCGTAAAACGTCCCCTCGTTTTCCTCGAGCAACGCGTACGTCGAATCCTTGTCTCCGTTCCCCGAGCACGGGCTGCCGGCCACCGTTGGACTCCAGTCGCGACGCACCCAGAACTTGAGCTTGATGCGGCCGTGAAGCGGCCGCGGCGGCACACGATTCGCGACGACACACGCGTCGTCCGCCAGTTGAGTCAGCGTCGTGTCGAACGCGAGATGGCCCTGCGCGTCGGCCGAGAACCGTGCAACGGTGTAGACGGCCTGATCCGTGGAGAGTTCGAGTTGATAGCGTTTCGATGGCGCGAGCCCCGCAGCGCGCAGTTGCAGCACCAAGGCCGGTCCGCGCGACCGGAACCATACCGATCCGCTCGCGCCGCCGCGCGATGGCGGGACGACGTTGAAGGCGCTGTCCTTGGTCGCGATCGCGATCCGCGTTACCCCGTTGTCGTCCGTCGATGACCGCCGGTTCATCAGTCCTTTCGGTCCGTAGAGGAAAATGGCGACCACGATCGTGACGACCGCCGGCACTAGCGCGCGCCACACCACGGATGCCCAACCGGCGGGACGCGAGTGGACCGGCGCCGGCACGTCGTTGCTCGTCGGATGTCTCATGCTCGCCGCCCTCGTATTGCGGTTGCATGGGTTAGGCAAGGCCAACCTCTGGCTCGACGAAGCGAACTCATGGTACGTCGCCCACCTGCCGTGGCCGAGCCTGTGGGCGAACCTCCGCGCCAGTCCGTTGGGCCCACTCTATTTCGTCGCGCTCAAACTGTGGATGAGCGTGGCCGGCGCCTCGGAAGCCGCGCTGCGCGCGCCATCGCTCATCGCCAGCATCGCGCTCATCCCGCTCGTCTACGCGCTGGGCGTCCGCACCGTGTCGCACCGCGCCGCGTGCATCGGCGCCGCGCTCACCGCGCTGTCGCCCCTGCATTTGTACTTCGCGCAGGAAGCGCGCATGTACATGCCGCTGGCGCTCCTTGCGGCCGTCGTACTGCTGGCGTACGTCGAGTGGCGCGACGATGTCACCAAGCCCATCGACGTCGCGCCGCCGCGGCGCCGCCGCATCATTGCGCTCGTCGTCTACAGCATCCTCTCGATGGCGATGCTCGGCACCAACGCAGTGGCGGGACCGCTGCTCGTCGCCATCAACATGGATGCGCTGATCGTTCTCGCGCGCCAAGCCCCCGCGCCACGCCGGCTCCGCGGTGCCGCCGAATGGGTGATTGCCAACGGCGTCATCGTCGCCGCTGCGTTGGGCTTCGTCCTCTTCGTCGTGCCCCGCGCCGCCGAAGCCAGTCAGGCATGGCGCGGTGCGTTGGGCATCGTCGGCGCCACGCAGTCGCTGCTCCAATATCCGATGAGCGCCATCCACGGCGTGTACTTCTACTCCGATGAGCTGGTCCGCGCGTTCTCCGATGTCCGATACACGCCGAGCCGCGTAGCGATCCGGCGCTTCGCGACGCTGTTCATCGCTCTGCCGGTGGTCGTCGGTGTGGTTGTCGTCGCGATCGCGCGTGTGTGGAGAGAAGCATGGCGCAGCCGCGCGCGCGTGCTCACGCTCGCGGTCCTCGTCCCCGTGATGATCGGTGCGGCAATATCGGTACATCGGCAAGTCGACCTCACGCGCTATTTCCTGTACGCCACGACGTCCCTGTACCTCCTGATCGGCGCCGGCCTCGCGCGACTCTCTCGTCCGGCGTGTGCGCTCGGGCTCGCGTGCTTCGGTGCCGCCATCGCGATCGGGACGCAACGAACGTACGCCGTCGGCTCGCGCGACAGCGACTATCGGTCGATCGCACACGACCTGATTGCGCGGCGCGCGGACGCGGGCGCCGTCATCGTGCAACCGTCGGAAATGTACGAGCCGCTCTCGTACTATCTGAACGGGCGGCTCGATCTTCCCATTGTACGCGTTGCCCAACACGCGCCGATTGCGCCGGCGATTGCGAGCGCCGGACCCAAACCGGTCCTGGTCGTGATCGACTACCGATCGCCGCTCTATGGGACGCCTCCGGATTCGCTCGAGTCCGCGTTGGGGGAGTGCGTGACGAGCGACACGTACGATGCGGCGAGCGGCGCAGGTGTTCGCCTGGTGCTCGCTGTGCCGTCGCGCTGCGGCGCCCCCGCCCCTGCCCCCGTATCCTCCACCCGACTACCGAACCGGGCGGGCGACGCCACGTGCGCTACGTGCCGCTGAACTGGAAGTTGTGAAGCTCCGAGAGCTGCGCGCCGAAGTCGCCGTCTCCATTGCCCGAGCACGCAACGGTTGATCCGCTGCTACCCGTCACGGAGCTACCCGTTTGTCCGCCCGAGCGCGGCGCCCCGTCGCTCTTCACGACCACGCTGATCACGTGACGACCCGTCAACGGCACACTCGGATGCTGGCTCGCGCCCATGCACACTTGGTCCATGAATGCGAACAACCGGCCTGATGCAATGAGCGCGCCGGTGGGATCCGCGCGGCTGCTGGCCACGTCGAACGACTGGCCATCCACCGACAACTGCACTCGATAGGCGCGTCCGCTCGTTAGGCCGGTGGCGCGCATGCGCCAGTCGAACGTCGCGCCGGACGACTTGTACCAGAAGATCCCGTTGGGATCACCCGGTTGCGCCGCGATCGGCGTCAGCTGCGCATCCTTCTCCACCAGGGGCAGGGAATCGAGTCCCGGAGTTCCGGGCGGCAACACCGCCGGCCCCACGGCTTGACTCGTGTATGCGGCCGGCAGGGTCATGTCGCCGCGGTCGCAATGGAGCAGCAGCGCCATGAACACGAGCGGCAACAGCGTCGTCAATGGCCGCGCCACGCGTGAGACGTCGGACAGCGTCGCGTTCGCTGCTGCCGCCGGAAGCGACTGTGGAATTGCGGTCTCATCGACCAGAGCCTGTGGTGCCACCGTGAGTTTCACCGTGCGCACGTTCATGAGATGCGCGACCGAGTAGCCGCCCACCAGCAGGTAACCCGTGGCGAAGAGCAACAGGAACGGCAACGCGCCCCATTCGCCCACGTACAGTGCGTAGACGAACGCGGTCGTCGTGTAGATACCGAGCACCAACTCGAACAACGTGCTGTTGGTGAATGCGCTGCGGTAGCGACGCCGCCGCGCGGCCTGCGATTGGCCCGTGGCCAGGTTGTACTTGGGCGTTCGCAAGAACGGCGTTCGCCTGCCGATGAATCCCTCGATCGCCGCCTGCGCATTGTACACGCTCAAGCCGATCGACGCCGCGAGGAAGAGCGGGAAGCACGCCATGCGACGCCGCCAATCGACGTGAATCTCCTTGATCGCCGCCGCGTAGTAGCTGAACGTTCCGCCTAACGATATGAGGAAATACGCCGAAATCGCCCACGACAACTTCACGCGGTCGCGGTGGGCGATGAACATCACGATCGGGTTGAGAATCCCCACCACGAGCAGGAACGGATACACCGAGTTGCCCAGCAAGTGCGCCGTGCCCTGCAGCTTCTGCCAGAACGGAATCGCCGCGCGCCACAGCGGGACGAAGAGCTTGCGCGCCGTCTCCTGCGAGCCCTTGGTCCAACGGTACTGCTGCGTCTTGAGCGCGTGCATGTCGGGCGGCAGCTCCGACGGACACGGAAGCGCGGGGAGATATTGAATCCGCCACCCCGCCAGTTGGGCGCGATAGCTGAGGTCGAGATCTTCGGTCAGCGTGTCGTGCTGCCAGCCGCCCGCGTCGCGGATCGCGCTGGCGCGCAGCACGCCGGCGGTGCCGTTGAACGTGAGGAACAGGCCGCCGCGGTCGCGCGCCGGCTGCTCGATCACGAACTGGCCGCTCAGTCCTAACGCAGTGACGCGTGTGAGGAGCGAGTATTCCTCGTTCAGCCAGTCCCACCGCGCCTGCACGACGCCTACGTTGGCGTCGGTGAAGTAGGGCACGGTGCTCCGGAGAAAATCGCGCGGGATCACGAAGTCCGCGTCGAACACCGCGATCAACTCGCCCATCGCACGCTCGAGCCCGTACGCGAGGGCGCCGGCCTTGTAGCCCGTGCGGTCCTCGCGGTGCAGGTGCTCGATTTGAAAGCCTTTCGCGCGATACTGGCGCACCAAACGACGCGTGAGGATCAGCGTCTCATCGGTCGAATCGTCCAGTACCTGCACCTGCAGCAGGTGTCGCGGATAGTCGAGCGCGCACGCCGAGCGGATCAATCGCTCGGCGACGAACAGCTCGTTGTACACTGGCAGTTGCACAGTGACACGCGGCATCGGCGACGGATCGGGCGGTGGCACGCGCGGATGCCCGCGATACCGGCGAAACAACGAGATCATCACATATCGATTGAGACTGAAAAGCGACAACACGGTGAGTGCAGCCGCATACGTCCCGATAATGATCCACTCTATCTGTGTCCGCATCGATGACGGGTGCGAGGTCTGTGCATGGATGCGCGGCGACGCTCTTGCGCGACGGCGCGGGGTTCCTCCGTCGGAGTCAGCTCCGGCCTCAGGTCGGCGAGGCATCCGGCTGTGTGCTCATCGCGGAGACGCGGACGGCGAGAGGGCAATGGGCATGCCCGTTGGGGCCTCGCCCGTCAGAGCCCGCGATGCGGAGCGCAGATGTTAGAACGGTTTAGGAAAGCGGTCGATGTTCGAATGTGGGCTCGAATCACGCGGCTCGGAAGGGTCGATGCGCAGTGCCTTGATGACCGGTTTCTCGATAGTTTTTCCTTATGAAGCGTGGATTTTTCATTGTGGCGGAGCTGACCGGCTCATCGCGCGACGCGGTGCTCGAGGTGCAGCGCTGGGCGGACCCGAAGCTCGCCAAGGATACCTCACCACACATCACGCTCGTCGGCTCATCGGGCGTCGGGCCGATTCCACCCGACACGCCTGTTGACGAACTGCGCGACGAGCTCACGTCTGCTGCCTCGCAAATTTCGCCGTTCACCCTGAAATTCGGCCGGCCGATGCGCTTCATGCAGACGGACATCGTCGTGCTGCCGCTCGATCCGCACGGTGCACTGCGCGCGTTGCACGAACGCATCGCTGGACGCCGCCTGCGCTTCGAGCGTGCGCGCTTCGTCTTCTCGCCGCATTGCACGCTCAGCTTTTTCACGACGCTCACGGCGGAGGCCGAACGCAGATTGTTGCGCGTGCGCGTGGATGAGCCGGTCACGATTGACCGCGTGCAGTGCTATCTCACCGTCGAGCCCGTTGGTGGCCGACGCGTTCTCGACATTCCACTCGGCGGCGCTGCGTGAGCGGCATTTAGAATGACGGTCTCCGGCCGTGTCCGGCCCCGTCCGCCTTCAGGCATCACTTCGGTTTTTTTCAACATGCGACCACCAATTCTCGATCTGCTCGAGCAGGACATGGAACGCGACGCCGCGCTTCCGTTCGTCGATCTGGCATCGCGGTACTTCCTGCGCACGCGCGACGGTACGGATCCGGTGTCCACCGCGCTGTCCTCTGCCGAGATCGCTCCGCGATTCGACGAGCCGTTGCCGCAGAACGGCCGTCCGCTCAACGAGGTTGCGGCGCGCATCGAGCACGACGTAATGACCGCGATGAATCAGCTCGCGCATCCCATGTGCATGGGTCATCAGGTGTCCGCGCCGCTGCCGGTCGCGGTGTGGATGGAGTCGGTGATCGCCGCAATGAATCAATCGGTCGCGGTCGCCGAGATGTCGCCGAGCGGGACGGTGGTGGAGACGCAGCTGGTGCGGTGGATGACCGAGCTCATCGGCTGGGACGCCGCCGCCGGCGGCACGCTGACATCGGGTGGTACGGAGGCCACGTTCACGGCCCTGCTGGCCGCGCGCGCGGTGGCGCTGCCTAACGCGTGGCAGGCCGGCGTCGGCGCCGGCGGCGGCGGGCTGCCGGTGGTGCTGTGCGGCGAGCACGCCCACTACGCGGTCACCCGCGCGGTGGCGCAGTTAGGCCTCGGGCTCGACCGCGCGATCGCCATCCCATCCCGCGATTGGCGCATGGACATCGAGGCGCTCGCCATCCGCCTCAACGCGCTGGCCTCGGACGGCACACCGGTCATGGCCGTCGTCGCCACGGCGGGGAG
Organism: Gemmatimonadaceae bacterium; assembly: GCA_035496295.1. Taxonomy (GTDB): domain Bacteria; phylum Gemmatimonadota; class Gemmatimonadetes; order Gemmatimonadales; family Gemmatimonadaceae; genus JADGGM01. The sequence continues at coordinate 3,498 of DATJET010000204.1, read as the reverse complement.
CACCGCGACCGGCTCCTTCGACGAGCTCGAGGCGATCGGCGCGTTGTGCGAATCGCGCGGCATCTGGTTCCACGTCGATGCGGCGCACGGTGCGTCGGCGCTCTTCTCCGAAGCGCATCGCGACCGGATGCGCGGCGTGGCGCGCGCCCGCTCGGTGGCCTGGGATGCGCACAAGATGATGCTGCTGCCGCTGTCGGCGGGCATGCTGCTGGTGCGCGACGAGCGCGACCTGGATCGCGCTTTCGCCCAACGCGCGCCGTATCTCTTCCACGGCGATGAGGACGGGCACGTGTGGGACCAGGGCACGCGCAGCTTCCAGTGCTCCCGCCGTGCCGACGCGCTCAAGGTGTGGGCGGCGCTCCAGCGCTACGGCGCCTCAGGGTTAGGCGCGATCTACGACCACCTGTGCGAGGTCGCGCGCGACCTGCACGCCGCGATCGCCGTCCACAGCCAGTTCGTCGCGCTCCACGAGCCCGAGTCGAACATCCTCTGCTTCCGGTGGGTCGGCGGCGCCAATGAGGACGACGCGGCCGTCGACGAATTCAATCGCGACCTGCGCGAGCGCTACAACCAGAGCGGCCGCGGCTGGATCACCACCACCGTGTTAGGCGGCCGCCGCGTGCTGCGCGTCACGGTGATGAATCCGCGCACGACGCGCGCACACGTGATCGCCATGCTGGATGGGCTATCCGAGGAAGCGGCAACGATCCGACGTGAGATGGCTGGGCTTCCTCGCTCATGAGGAACACGGATTGTGCGGATTCAGCGGGTGAAACGGATCGCTCGGCAGCGAGCCGTAGTTCGACGTGGCGGAGCGGGTCCCTCTGTACAGGACTTGAAGGATAACTACAAGGATGCAAGAGATGGGGAGGATTGCATCGTCATCAGTGAGGGCACGACTTGCGCCCTCGTCGCTGGCTTCCTCAACCCGTCTGACTCTTTGTTGTTGATGTGAAACAACAAAAGAGCAACCGATAGGAACATGAGATCCGAGCGGTGCGTCATCGGCTGCCTAACGAAGAGATACTCAACCACGAGCGCACAAGTCGCGCTCGCCCCGATGTCGACGCGATCCTCCCCATCTCTTGCATCCTTTTAGTTATCCTTCAAGTCTCTTACAGAGGGACCCGCTCCGCCACGTCGAACTGCGGATCGCAGCCGAGCGATCCGTTCAATCCGCTAAATCAGATCTGATCCGTGTCCCTCATGAGCGTGGATGCCAGCAACCTACATGGCTCGCTTGATCGCTCCCTCGAGGTCCTGATCCCCGCCAAGCCCGGTGTACACCACCTTCCCGGCCTTGTTGATCACCACGACGTACGACGTTGCCGGCACGTTGTACGCACTCACCGCGTTGCCGTCCGTGTCGTACACCAGCGTATGCGTGTAGTGATACTTCTCCGCGTACAGCTTCACGCGCTCGGGTGACTGATTCACCGACACGGCCACGTCCACGAACGTGACCTTCGGCGAATACTTCTTCACCATCTCCAGAAACTTGGGCTCGAGCTCCTTGCAGTTGCTGCACCACGTCGCCCAGAACTCGAGCACCACGGGCGCCTTGCCGATGTACTGATTGAGATTCACGCTCTTGCCGTCGAGCGCGTGCACCACGGCGCCCGGTGCGGTCGTTCCCACGGCCACGCCGATTTCATCCTGCGCGCTGAGCGCCGGCGCCGCGGCTGCCACCGCGCACGCCACGAGCAATGCCAGTCGAGTCGATGTCATATCAACAGTTGTCCCATCTTGATGAGATAATACTCGGCCGCGCCGAGCATGATGATCGCGAAGATTTTTTTCACCCACATCATCCACGAGCCCGCGCGTGGCAGCCGCGACAACGTCCCCGCCGACAGCCCCACCGCCACCAGCAGCGTGCTCATGCCTAACGAAAACACGAACAGATAGACGAAGCCTAACACCGCGCTGTGCGTGGTGGAGACCCAGGTGAGCACCGCCGCCATCACCGGCGCCGAGCACGGCGCCGCGACCAGCCCCGACGCCGCGCCCATCGCGAACGTCCCCGCCAGTTGCCCGCCACTCCCCGCGTTGGCCGCCCGTTGCGCCAGGCCCTGCGAAAGCCGCACGGGGATCACGTCCACCATGGCCAACGCCGCGATGATCAACAAATTGGCCATCCCGAAGTACAACCACGGGTTCGTGCTCACGGTACCGAATAGCGTGCCGCTCAGGCCGGCGAAGAGACCGAGCGCCGCATATACCAGCGCCAATCCGAGCACGTAGCTCAGCGTGAGCGACAGCGGCCGCCATCGCGATGCGGTAACGCCCGATTGTCCGCCGACCAGCGACGCCGTGATGGGGATCATCGGATAGATGCACGGCGTCAGGCTCGTGAGGACGCCGCCGACAAACACCAGCGGCAGCGCCACGATGGGTCGCGACGAGAGCATTGCCGTGATGTCGGGTGCGAGCATGGCCACACAGTACATACTCCACCACGACGAGCGGAAGTTCCCCCGCCTCCGAAATCCCTGCCTTGCGCGCGCACCGACGCGGGGAGAAGGTTTCTTGGGGCGGGTCGTCCGCTGTGGACACCCGCCGGCATCCTTTTTCACACACTGTCAGAGCATGGCGGCCCCGCGTTCGTCTTCACAGTCACCTCGCCCAACACGCCCTTCACCGCAGGCGCGCTCGCGCCGTACATCGATCGGTACGCAGCAACCGCCGCGCAAACCGCCGCACATCGCCATCGAATGCGTGTCGCCATCGCTCGACGATGGCCGTTGGGCGGTGAAACGCATCCTCGGCGATTCACTCGAGGTGACCGCCGACATCTTCAAGGACGGACACGACGTGGTGGCCGCGCGACTTCGCTTCAAGCCGCCCGGCATCACCGACTGGCGCACCGCGCCGATGGTCTTTGACTACAACTCGGATCGGTGGACCGGCGGCATCGCGCTCGATGCAATCGGTGCGTGGGCGTTCACCGTCGACGCATGGACCGACCACTTCGGAACCTGGCGCGCCCAGCTCGAGAAGAAGATCGATGCTGGACACGACGTGTCGCTCGACCTCCTCGAGGGTGCACAGTTCGTGGACACGGCCACGCACCGCGCGCGCTTCGGCGACACGCGCCGCGAGCTCGCGCAGTGGGCGGCGCGGCTCCGTGAGGCATCGGCATCCTGGCGCGCGCGCGCGCGTGACGGACTCGACCTCGAGCTGCTCGCGCTCATGGTCCAGCATCTCGCACCGGACGATCTCACATCGTACGACCGTGAGCTCCGCGTGTGGGTCGACCGCGAGCGCGCACGCTGTGCGGCATGGTACGAGATGTTCCCGCGCTCGCAGAGCGGCGACGCGTCGCGCCACGGCACATTTGCCGACGCCGAGCGCGCGCTCGCGCGCGTCGCTGAGTTAGGCTTTGACGTCGTGTATCTCCCGCCCATCCATCCGGTGGGCGTCACCAACCGCAAGGGCCGCAACAACACGCTCGCGGCGGCGCCGGACGACCCGGGAAGCCCCTGGGCGATCGGCGGA
>DATJET010000203.1:0-10156 GCA_035496295.1 Gemmatimonadaceae bacterium | reverse complement strand
GCGAGCGCTCGGTCGTGCTCGCGTGTCCGCCTCCGCTGTCTGGCAAGCATCCACGACTCGATAACGGATACACCCGGACACCGACGGACACCGCGCCCGCCTCACCACCGCCACTCCATTCACGAAATTGCCTGAAGAGCCTTTTTGTTAACAAACACAAGACCGCACCAACCACTGGCGATCGTACTCCCCTCCGCATCGACCGATCACTTTCCTTATCCGTGGTTTCACGTTTGTTATCCTTTTGAGCCGTTGCGTTTTCCTCCTCTTTCCCCTGGGCGCGCGACTCCCACCGGGCGAAGACGCTCAGCGCAGACACCTGTACCGCGGCTATCCCTAACTCAGGGGGCGCTTCGGCTAATTCGGGAAGATCACGGGGAGCACTTCGTCGACGGTGTAGATGCACCGATCGTTGTGGCCGCACTCGGGCACGATGATCGCCTTCGCGTTGGCGTGATAATGGTCGGTCACGTACGTGAAGAACGCTTCGCCGCGCGCACGTCGCGTAGGTCCCTGCGCCATCGCCGAGGGCGATGCATCGAACCCGCCTAACGGCAGGACGTCGACCTGGCCCAGGAGGTACGTGGTGGGGCGGTCGGCCAGCTGCTTCCGGAGCTGGTCGTCGGTCATCTGCGCGGTGTAGCCGTGGCGATCCTCGAGGCCCGCCGGCCAGTGGTTGTAGCGCGGCACCTTCGTGGAGTCGAACGCGCCGTACGTGTACTGCGTGTGCACCCGCTCGCCGTCCCTGCCTAACGGAGCCTTTACCGCCGTCGCGGAATCGGCATCGCCCTCGGGCAATGGCCGCACGGCCACGGGCCAGGCGTAGCTCGACGGGTTCGCGACCACGTAGCGCACGCTCGCGCCGAGGGTGCCGTGCACCTTGTTCGCCATTTCGTAGCGCGTTGCGAACTGGCCGCCCGCCGAGTGTCCGGCGACGACGATCGTGGTGAGATTCGGAAAGATCTTCTTGTCGGCGAGCGTGCGCAGGATCTCGTCCATGAAGTCGAACGACGAGAGAGTAGGATTGGTGGGCGACATCCCGCCGGAGCGCCACGTGTCGCCGCGCTCGGGCCACAGCACCTCGTTGGGCGCCGCCGTGTCGCGCTGGGCGATGAAGTGCGGGGCGATGACGATCGTGTTGCCGAGCGCGCCGGCGAGGAACGCGGCGGCGGTAGCCGTCTGGAAGTAGTGATCGGCGTTGCGTCCGGCGCCGTGGACCATGATCAGCGCGCGCGTGATGCTGGCGTTAGGCGCGGTGAGCGGGTACGTCGCGTACACCATGGAGCGCGCCGGGCCGGAACCGTACGTGACCCATCGCTCGCAGGCAGTGGTCGCTGTGGTGCAGGGAGCGAGCGGTGGTGTGGCTCGAAGGTGCGGGCGGCCGATCGACGAGGAGAGCAGAACCGTCGCGGCAAGGAGGTAAATCGTTTTCATTGGGGCGAGTGTGTCGGAGGCAACGTCCGCGCCTGTGAGTGCGCCCAGGAACCGTACAGACGTGTACCATCCGACACAAGCTCGCGTGCTGCGACTGCACCTTCTCGTGCGCCGTGCCTACGCTCAGGACTCGATCGTGTAGATCTCGCGTTTGCCATGATCGACGAGATCGTGATAACCCTTCATCACGTCCTCGAATTTCTTCCGGTCCTCGGCTGGCATACGGTCCGGCGACGTCATCTCCTCGAGCGTCTTGAAGTCCGGCACCTCCATCTCCGCGACCACCGTCCAGTACTGCTCGGCGCACAGGTCGGTCATGATCTTCATGCGCGGGCCGCCGAGTTTTTCGCCGAGCTTCGACATCGTGATGAACTTCTCGACCATCGGCCGCACTTTGCCCGGCTTGCAGTACATGATGTCTCTGATGAGATACATGGCTCCCTCCCCCACAAAAAACGTTGAACGAGTCGGACCTCCTGCAATCCTATTTACACTAACCGGGAGGTTCGTCAACGATGCGCAGCGCGTCGAGTGCGACGCTGCGCCGGAGGGCAGAGCGATGCGCGCCGGCTCGCGGCGCGCATGCCCTGGACAACAATGTGGGAGTACGCTGACGCGGCCGGAGCAGGCGCCGGCTGGTACCGTTAGGCGTTCAGCATCCGCCGGTGTTTGCCGTCCACGTACCGGCGTCGCCGTCGCCGATGTTGGGCGCATCGTACGTCCCGTTGCCGGCGCCCGAGGTCGGATCGAGCGTGCCTGTCGCCGTTCCACCGGTGTACGTGACCGACAACGACGTGCCCGACAAGGTACCCTGGAGTTGGCCGGCTACCGAGGCGACACCCGTCAAGTTGTTGTTCGAATCGAGCACCAAATTCCATGTCCCGCCGCCATTCCCCTGCGAGCTCGTGTACGTGCCGCAGAACACCTTCACAGCCGTAGCGTTCGCGGAGACCGTCCAGAGTCCGGTCTTGCCGTTGGGAAACGTGGTCGTGCCGGAAATCACACCGTTCTTCGCCGAGTAGTCTCCGGCGAGTCCATAGCCGCCACCGGCGAGAACGAGCTGAGGCTCAGCGTCTGGATTGTAGGTACCGGTGAGCTGCACCGAGCTACCCCCGGTGAGCGCAAGCGTCCCCGTGACCTGAATGGTCGTGCCGGCCTCGGCAACGCGTACCAATGCGAATCGCGACGCTGCCGGGAGAGCAGAAACCGACGATGGAAAGGTGAGTGTGAGCACGCCGCTCGCGCCGTCTCCGACAAGCGTGCCCTTGAACGTTCCCGCTGGTCCGTTGGGCTTGGGCGACGTCGAATTCGACGAGCTGCACGCGACCGACGCAAGAATCGCGGTTGTGGCCAGCGACAGACGGAACGCGGCTGGCCGCCGCGCACGCGTGTGAACCCGGGTTGTCTGCATTGGGAAACGCTCCGTGTTGGGAAAAGATCCGCGCGGGGGTGTCAGCGAATACAATCCAAGGCCGTGACCGAGGCGTCACCTGAGCCATCACTTGGGCCGTGACGGCGGCCGCGCCGACAGGCCGTGAACCTGAGGCGTCAGCGTGTCACGTCAGGATACGCGCCTGCCCTTGCACTTCTACAAGAAGCATCGCATACTCCCTGCGTCCTGTAGAAGTACAAGGGGTAGGCCCATGTTGACCGACATCTGGTCCGACCTGCGGTACCGCGCCCGCGCCCTGCTGCGCCGCCGCTCGCTCGAGCAGGAGCTCGACGCCGAGCTCCGGTTCCACGTCGAGCGACAAGCGGACGCCTTCGTCCAGGCTGGACTTCCTCGCGACGAAGCGATGCGCCGCGCCCAGCTCGCTTTCGGCGGCATCGAGCGTGCGAAAGAAGCCACTCGCGATGTCCGCGGCACGCGATTTCTCGAAACGCTGTCGCAGGACGCTCGATACGCGGTGCGTTCCCTCCGCACGCACGCGACGTTCACCATCACGGTCGTCGTCACGCTCGCGATCGGCATTGGCGCCAACGCGGCGATGTTCGCGCTCGTCGACGCGTTGCTGTTGCGCCCGCTCCCCGTTGGGCATCCGGAGCAGTTGGTCACCATTGGAGATCCAGCCAAGGTGTCGTCGGCGTGGCACGGGTCGCCGATGACTGCGTACGTCTCCTACCCCGTGTATGCCGACATCCGGGACCACGCTCGCTCGCTCGCGGGCCTTTATGCGACCGGACAAGCCGGAACACTCGAGGTCACGACGCGGGGCGGCAGCATCGAGCGACCCGAAGGCCGCTTCGTCACGGGCAACTTCTTCTCGGTGCTCGAGGTCCCGGCGTTTCGGGGCCGTACGTTCACCGGTGCGGACGACCGCGTTCCGTTAGGCGACCCCGTGGTCGTCATCAGCTACGACTACTGGCGCCGCCGCTTCGGCGCGGAGCGCTCGGCGGTCGGCAGCACGGTCGTCGTGAACGGCGTGCCGCTCACCATCATCGGTGTCACGCCGCACGGATTCACCGGCGACATCGTTGGTCAGCCGACCGACATCTGGATCCCGATGATGATGCGTCAGGCCTTGCAGCCGAGTGCCACGGTGCTCGACGACCGGTCGTTTTCGTGGCTCTCCATGATGGGCCGGCTCGCCCCGGGCGCGACGCTCGCCCAAGCCCGCGCCGAACTGCCGGTGATCGGGACGCAGTCCATTCGCGCGCACATCACGGGCGAGTCACTCTCCGAATTGGACTCGGACTTGCGCGCGCATCCGATCGAGGTGCACTCGGGTGCGCGCGGATTCTCCGAGTATCGTCCGCTCTACGGACCCGCCCTCGTGGTGCTCATGGCCGCGGTCGCGCTCATCGCGCTCGTGGTGTGCGCGAACGTCGCCAACCTGATGCTCGCGCGCGCCGGCGCACGTGCGCGCGAGATGACCGTGCGCATGACGCTCGGCGCAGGCCGTCGTCGGTTGGTGCAACAGCTCCTAACGGAGAGCGTGCTCTTGGCCGCCGTTGCCGGCGCACTTGGATTGATCGTGGCAGTCTGGGGCAGCCGCCTGCTGGTGTCCATCGCCGGAGTGGGAGATCGGCGGATCGCACTCGACGTCGCTCCTGACCTCCGTCTGCTCGCGTTCACGTCGGCGGTGACGCTCCTCTGTGTGGTGTTGTTTGGGCTCGCGCCTGCCCTCCGCGCCACGCGACTCGACCTCGGTACGGCGCTGCGCGCGCAGGGGCGCAATCTCTCCGGGGTGCGGGTTCGGTTAGGCCGGCTCGCGCTCGGACCGGCGCTCGTCGTCGGGCAGGTAGCGTTGTCCACGCTGCTGCTAATCGGCGCCGGCCTCCTGCTGCATAGCGTGCAGCGCATTCTCACCGTGGACCTCGGTTTCGATCGCGACCACATCGTCATTGCTCAGGTGCCGATGAACCAGCACAGCCTGAGCGGTGTGGGAGAGGTCGCTGCTGTACGCGGCATGGTGGGTGACATCCAGCGCGTGCCCGGTGTGCGCGCGGTGACGTATTCCGAGGAAGGGTTGTTCAGCGGCGGCGAATCGACTGGATACGTGAACGTGCCGGGGTTCACCGCAACCGCCGATTCGCAGCGCGGGATCAACTACGACGCGGTGGGCCCGAACTTTGTGCGCGTGATCGGCGCGAGGCTCGTTCGCGGCCGCGACCTCGACGAGCGGGATGCGGCGTCCGCCGGACACGCGGCAGTCGTCAATGAGACAATGGCGCGCTACTATTTCGGTGCATCGGATCCAATCGGGCGATCGTTCACGATCGACTCCGCGACGTACACGATCGTCGGCGTCGTGCACGATGTACAGGAGCAGGACGTGCGGGCTCGCCCGGTTAGGCGCGCATACCTCCCCGTCGCACGGATGGCCGTGCCACCGAAGACGCTCGTCTTCGAGATCCGTGTGGCGGGCGACCCGGCGCGGTACGTCCAACCAGTGCGCGCAGCGCTCCTCGAGCGTCATCCCGACCTGCGCAACGCCGTGAAATCGCTCGACGCCATCGTGCGCGAAACGATCGGTCAGGATCTCCTGTTGACGCGCGTCACCGCGTTCTTCGGCGTCGCGGCGCTGCTGGTGGCGGCCGTTGGTTTGTACGGTATCACCTCGTACTCGACGTCGCAGCGCACCGGCGAGTTCGGTCTGCGCAGCGCACTCGGAGCGGCGCCGCGAGACGTCACGAACATGGTGGTCGGCGAAGCTGTGCGGCTCGCAAGCATTGGCGTCGCGATCGGGCTGCCGGCGGGCCTCGTGGCGACGCGCCTGATTCGGGCGCAGGTGTTCGGCGTGGGAACACTGGATACGATATCGATCGCGACCGCGATCGTCGCGCTCGCTGTCACCGCAGTTGTCGCGAGTTACCTCCCGGCGCGACGCGCGGCGCGGGTCGGACCGCTCGAAGCGCTGCGCAGCGAGTAGGTTCGCGCCCCCGGCGGGCAGAGAGGTGCGGCGTTATCTTGTCGCACCTCTCTCCCACAGGATGCCCGGATGCGACGCACTGTGGCTCACGCGGCGAGTCTGCTCCTGCTCGCCGCGCCCCTCCCTGCGCAAGGGTTGCGCTCGACGATCACCAAGCTCTTCACGTTCGGCGATTGCGGACAACCGCTCTGTCTCGCCGGATCGGTGCTCGCCCAAAACGGACACGGCGAGCATTTCATTCCCGCGGACGTCGCCGGAAACGCGACGATCCTCTCCTTCCTAACGGACGCGATCGGCCTGAGCTCGGCGGACGTTCCCGTGAGCGCGGCGAGCAGCGGCGCCACGTTCACGTTCGTCAACGGGCTTCCCCAGAAGACCGCCGAGTCGTCGGGACCCGTGTTCGGCGAGCGCGGCCAGACGTTAGGCCGGGGCCGGCTGCTGGTGGGCGCCAACGTGACGAACGTCGATTTCAGCACGTTGCGCGGCATACCGTTGAACGACATCGAGCTCAACTTCACGCACGAGGACGTCGGCGCGCCCGGCCTCGGCGACTCGCCATTCGAGAACGACTTCATTCAGGTGCGCACGCAGCTGCAGGTGAACATGTACGTGAGCTCGTTCTATCTCACCTACGGCATCACCGACCGGTTCGACCTCGGCGTCTCGGTGCCCGTGGCGCACGTGTCGGTGAACGGATCGAGCACCGCGCAGATCGTTCCGTTCGGCACGCCGGCTGCGCACTTCTTCTCGGGCACGCCGACAGACCCGGTGCTCAGCGCGCAGAGCGCGGCGAGCGGCGCGGCCACGGGGTTAGGCGACATCTCGCTGCGCGCCAAGCTCAATCTCAACGCGTCACCGCGCGCCACCTTCTCGCTGCTCGCCGACGCGCGTCTTCCCACCGGCGACGCGGACAACTTCCTCGGCGCCGGCTCCTTCGGCTTCCGCGGGCTCGGCGTGTTCTCGGCGCGCTTCGGCGCCTTCACGCCGCACGTGAACGGCGGGTTCTTCTATCGGGGCGGTTCGCTGGAAAACAACGCCCTGCTCGCGACCGGTGGCTTCGATCACTTGATGACCGATTGGGCGACGATGTCGTTCGACATCATCTCGGAGTGGCAGCTCGGCGCGGACAAACTGATCATTCCGCCCGCCGTGCACATCATCGCGCCGTTCCAACGGACGATCACGCCCACGAACATTCCGAACGAGCGCGACGACATCGTGAATGCATCGTTCGGCGTCAAGCTGCGGATGGATTCGGGCGCGACGGGCGTCGTGAACATGATTCTGCCGATGAACCGCGGCGGTCTCCGGCCCGACGTCATCTGGACGCTAGGCCTCGAATACAACTTCTAACGGAGCGCTATTTGATCGAGCTGAGCTTCCACCGCTGGCCGTCGCGGACGAGCACGGCGTGGTACGTTACGGTCGGATGGCGATCACCTTCCACGCCGCGCTTGTAATCGAAGGCGAACGTCGCGGTGACGCTAACGTCGGCGCTGCCCGACGCGGAGATGCTCGGCGGTGCAGCGAGGGTGAGCGTGGCCCCGATGCTGTTGGTCGCGTCGAAGATGTCCTGCCACCGTCGCGCTTCGTCGGTGGTGAGCGCCGGGTACGCGGCGCGGACCTGGTTGATGTCGCGAGAGGACAGCGCTTGCGCGTACGTCGTGATCGCCGCCTGGATACCGGGGGTCGGGTCGATTGGAGTTGGTGCGCTCGGACGCGGCGGCGCGACTGTCGGCGGTGCAGCGGAGCTCGCGGGCGGCAGGGCGGGCGCGCCCGCGCCTGCACCGGCGCGGCTCACCGACCGCGCGGCGATCGCGCTGTCGGCCGCTGCCTGCCATGTGTCCTGGGCGTCGAGCATGTCGCGCACGGCGGCGGCGTAGCGGCGGCGCGTGATCGCGCTGTCGGCGGCCTGCATGAGCCGGTCGCCACGCCTAACGCTCGCCGGTGCGGCGCCGGAATCGACGGCGCTCTGACGGGCCACGAGTGCCGCGCGCTGAACCCGCATCAGGTCCAGCTGCGTCGTCACCGCCGTGGAGTCCGCGCCGTGGCGCACGGGCGGGCTCGCGCCGCCACGCGCGACCGGCGGGGGCGCCACGTCCGGCGTCCGTTGGGCCACGGCGGCGGCCGGCGGCGCTGTTGCGTTAGGCGACGGCGCGGGCGCGACGGTGACCCCAGGTGGTGCACGTTGCTCGGTCTCGCTGGACCGGTGCCAGTTCATGCCGAGTACCACCAGTGTTGCGGCACCCGCGAGCGCGCCGGCGGAGAACCAGAGACGGCGCGACCGCGACGACGCAGCGGCCGGCGCACCGTCGCCTGACGCAAGTGCGTCGCGCAGGGCCGCCGCCGTCTGAAAGCGCGCCTCCGGCTCGCGCGCCAGCGCTTTCACGACCAGCGTGTCGAGCCACGCCGGTACGTCGGCGTTCGCGTCGCGCGGCCGCAGCGGCTCGCCCGCCAGCCGGCGCTGGAGGCGCGCTTCGATGGTCGCACCCGCGAACGACGACTCGCCCGTGAGCATCTCGTACAGGATGCAGGCGAGCGCGTAGAGATCGCTGCGGCCATCGATCGGGTCCCCGCCTAACTGTTCGGGGCTCATGTACTGCAGCGTGCCGACTACCACGCCCGTGCGCGTGAGGTGCTGCCCCGTGGTCCCGCCGCGCTGCGTCCCCTTGGCGATGCCGAAGTCGACGATCTTCACGACGTCGCGCCCATCCTTTCCGCGCGCGACCATGATGTTGTCGGGCTTGAGGTCGCGGTGGATGATCCCCATGTCGTGCGCGGCGTCCAGCCCGTCCGCCACCTGGCGCGCGATGTGCGCCGCCCGCTCGGGCGGCAGCACGCGTTCCCGCTCGCAGATGCGCGACAACGCCTCGCCCGGCACGAACTCCATGGCGAGGAACACCAGGCCGTCGCTCGACTCGCCGAAGTCGTACACGGCAGCGACGTGCGGGTGTTGGATGCGACTCGCGTTGGTGGCTTCGCGATTGAATCGCCCGATGGCATCGGCGTCGGACATGAGCTCCGGGCTCATCACCTTCACCGCGCAGCGGCGTGCCATCTTGATGTGTTCCGCGAGATACACGCGACCCATCGCGCCCTGGCCCAGCTGCTCGATCACGCGATAGCGCCCAGCCAGAACCTGCCCCACGAGACCGGTGAGGTTTGGCGTCGCGAGTGCGGACCCATCGCGCGGACAGAACGCGACGTCGGCGTCGTATCGCGCGCCGCATTCCGGACAGAGCTTGAATGCTGCGCTCGACCCGGACTCCTCGGGATCGGGAGTGCTCACGGCGTCATCCTGCGCGCGACAGGCACGATGTCCTTGGGGCGTTGGTCAGCAATCATACCGTAGCGCCAGCGCCGTCGCGAAACAAGCGCCCACATTCGCGATGACGCCTTTGCCGAAGCTTTGTCGCAATGGAGGAAGCAGGGCGCGCGAGGTGCTGCGCCCGTCCGCCTTCACCTCCACTCGAGGATCGGATCATGCGCGGCAGGATCCTGCAGTACAACGGCACCGACGGCACCGGCACCATCGCCGCGGACAATCAGCAGTACAAGTTCGACATTGGCGTGTGGAAGAGCCCCACGGCGCCAACGGTCGGGAAGACCGTCGAGCTCGTCGTCCAGGATTCACAGTTGAGCGCGGTGACGATCGTGCCCGACGACGTCCTGCTCCGCGAGAAGACGGCAGAGTTGGGCGGTAAATTGAGCACGCTCGTGAGCGGCATCGGGAAGTCCGCGGGCGGCGCCGGCGGCCCCGCGGCGGCGGCGCATCCTAACGCAAGCGGCGGCGCCGCCGTCATCGGCGCGGCGCCCGGACTCAATCTCGCCGGCAATCCGATCGTCCAGCGGTATGGCACGCTCACGCTCGGCGCGTACGCCGTGTACCTGCTCGCGACGCTCGTCTTCAACGCGATCTCGATCACGTTCCTCGGCAGCAGCCAGGGCAAGCCGCTCTACGACATCGCCAACTTGATGAGTCAGATCGGCGGGGGCGGCGGTGTGAAGTTCATGCTCATCATCGGGTACGCGAGCATCGCGGTGCCCGTCGTGTGGAAGGACCGCCGCGCGTGGCTCGCGCTGTGTTTGCCGTTGCTTGCTGTGTTAGGCGCGATCTGGTCCGGCATCCACGCGATCAATTCCGCGGCCGGTGGGTTCGGCGGCGGAGCGGGCGGCGGACCCGGCGTGTCCGATCTGTTCAGCCTCGGGTTCGGCTTCTACCTGTCGCTGGCGGCCGGACTCGTGCTGGCGTGGGCCGGCGTACAGCGCTTCTCGCGCAACGCCTAAGCAGTCGGCGCCTAACTGTAGTCGATCGCCCACGGCGAGCCCGGATCGGGGGCTTGCCGTGG
>DATJET010000202.1:0-3305 GCA_035496295.1 Gemmatimonadaceae bacterium | reverse complement strand
ACGCCGCGAGATCGGCCTGCGTGTCGCGCTCGGCGCGACACCGCGTCACGTGCTGCGCCTGGTCTTTCGCGAGGGCGTCGCGCTCGCCGGCATCGGGCTCGTGGTCGGGATCGCCGGCGCGCTCGCGACCAGTCGCGTCGTGGCCGCGATGCTGTACGATGTCAGCGCGACGAGCCCCGCGGCGTATCTCGCCACCGCGTTCGTCGTGCTCGCCGTCGCCGGGACCGCGACGTGGCTTCCGGCCAGGCGCGCGACCCGCGTCGATCCGGTGATCGCACTTCGCGAATAGCAGCGGCCCGGGCGTTTCGTCATCCCGCCACGGCGAGCGCGCGCACCGGGTCGACGCGCGTCGCTCGCCGCGCCGGGAACCACGCGGCACCGATCTCCACGACGAGGAGCACGAAACCGGCAACGGCATACGCGACCGGATCCCGCACACTCACCTCGACAAGCATCGAGCCGAGCACACGCGTCGCCCAGAACGCCGCGACCGCGCCGACCGCGATGCCGTACAGCGCCAACATCACCGCCTGACGCACGACGAGTCTCACGACACTGCCGGTCGTCGCGCCGAGCGCGACTCGCACTCCGATCTCGTGCGTGCGCTGGGTCACGAAGAACGCGATCACGCCGTAAATGCCGATCGCGGCGAGCACGAGCCCCGTGACGCCGAGCAACGACAGCAGGATCGTGTTGAAGCGGCGAGTCGCGTTCGCCTCCGACAGGACCTCACTCATCGGCTGCACGTCATAGAGGGCAAGCTGGCGGTCCACACGATCCACCGCTGCGCGCAAGCTGCCAGCGATCGTGACGCCGTCGCGTGTCCTCGCCACGATCGCCATCGAGCGCTGACAGGCGCTCGAGCGCGGGATACAGCGATCCGTGCTCGATGTTGAACACGCCGCCCGACAGCCGCTCGATGTGGCGTACGATGGCGTAGCCATGCATCGGCTGAACGGTGAGTGTCCTGAGGACGAGCATGTCCAGCGTGCCTTTCAGCAGCTCGTCGGATTCGGGAGCGGAGTTGCGGCTCGGGGTCATTGGCCTGGACTGTCGAATGGTCCCATCCCTGAGCGCGATCGCCGGCCCATGAGTAGAACACCTGGCCGTGATAGGTAGCTCATCTACCTCTGACAACCGCAAGCTCGCTACGTTCGAAGCGCCTCCGCCGGATGGATCGCCAGCGCGCGCCGCGCGCCGAGCCCTGCCGCAACCGCGATCACGATCGAGGCCGCCGCGCCGACGACCAAGGTGACCGAGCCCTCGAACGCCGGCGCGCCGTGCACCGCCGCGGCAATGACGCGGCCGCCCGCGACCGACGCGGCCAGTCCGGCGGCGGCGCCCAGCGCCGCCGGCAGCGCGCCGCGGCGCGCCGCGTGCGCGAGCAGATGCGCCTTCGACGCGCCCAGCGCCGCCCGCACGCCAAGCTCTCGCCGGCGCTCGCCGATCGCCTGCGCGATCACGGCAAAGATGCCGGTCGCGGCCAGGACGAGCGCCAGCCCCGCGAACGCGCCGAGCAAACGAGTCTGTTGGGTCAGTCGCGACCAAGACGCGCGCACGCGGTCGTCCATCGTGCGCACGTCGAACAGGGCGAGCGTCGGGTCGACGCCGCGCACCGCGCGGCGCATGTCGGTCACGACCGCGGCCGGTTCTCCGTGCGTGCGAACGAGCACCATGCGCGTCGCATAGCTGAACTGCGAGTACGGCGTGTAGAAGTCCGGCTGGTACGGACGCTCGTCGAGCTGCTGGTACGCCACGTCGCCCACGATGCCTACGATTTCCGCGCTCGAGTCGGGGCGGTCGAACGAGCTGCCGCCGCCGAACCACACGCGGTGGCCGATCGGGTCTTCGTTGGGCCAAAAGCGCCGCGCGGCCAGCTCGTTGATGATCGCCACGCGCGGCGCGCCGCCGCGATCGGCGGCGGTGAACGCTCGCCCGCGCAGCACCGGCACTCGGAGCACGCGGAAATGATCCGGCGCCACGTAATGCCGCAGCACCATCGGCGCTTCGCCCGGCCGTGGCAGGGGCCGGCCGGCGATGTACAGCGTGGCGTTTGCACAGCCCGTGCCCACCGGGGCGCAGCCGTCGAAGCTCACCGCATCCACGCCCGGCACGTGCTGCGCGGCGGCGAGAACCCTGTCGAGCAGCGCCGGCGCCCTGGCGGCCGGGTACGCCGCGTCGGACGGACGGATCATGAACGTGAGCATATGGCTGCGATCGAAGCCCACGTCGGTCGCGGCGAGCCGCCGCCAGGTGACGAGCAGCAGTCCGCCGCACCCGAGGAGCACCACGGCGAGCATCGTCTCCAGACCCACGATGAGCTGCCGCGTAGCGAAGGGCCCGCGATCGCTCCACCCGGACCCGGCCGCGCCGTCCTTGAGATCCACGCTCAGGTCGACGCGCGCCGCCCGCAGCGCGGGCAGCAGGCCGAACACGAGCGCCGTCGCCATGCACACCGCGGCGCAGAAGGCCACGACGCGTGCGTCCACGTGCGACTCGGCGAACTCCGCCACTGAGCCATACAGGTTGCGCCCGCGCGCCGCGGCCGGCGGCGGCGTGAGCAGGCCGGCGAGCGGCACGGTCACCGCGATCCCGATCGCACCGCCCACGGTCGACAGGAGAAGTGACTCGACCAGCATCTGCCGGACGATCTGCGCACGCGACGCGCCGGTCGCCACGCGCACGGCCATCTCGCGGCGCCGCGCGGCGGCGCGGCCAAGCAGCAGGGCCGACACGTTGGCGCACGACAGCAGGAGCAGACACGCGGCGGCCCCCAGCAGCAGGAGCATCGGCCGGCGCGTCGTGGGATCGACGCGTGCGTCGTTGAGCGCAAGGGCGGTGGCGCCGAACATGGCGCCGGGAATCGACGACGCGCTCGGGTTCCGGCGCTGGATGGCCGGTCCGAGCACCGCGAGCTCGGACCGGGCCCGCGCCAGCGTGACGCCGTCGCGCAACCGCGCCACCACGCTGATGAAGTTCTGGTTGGTGGCGAGATAGTCGGCGTAGGTCATTTGCGCGGCCATCGCCGCCGGCACCCACGCTTGCGCTTGCCCAGACACCCCAGCGAACCCGCGCGGGGCGATGCCGACGATCGTCAACCGGATTCCGTTCACCCACAACGCCCGGCCAACGACGGACGTCTCGCCGCCAAAGCGACCTTGCCACAGATCGTACGACAGGACGATCTGCGCCGCAGGCACGCTCTCGTCCAGGACGTCGAGATCGCGGCCGATGACGGGCGCGATCTCGAGGGTTCGCAGATAGGACGCCGAAACGAGCTCGATGGTGAGCGGTTCGGGATCGGC
>DATJET010000201.1:0-26847 GCA_035496295.1 Gemmatimonadaceae bacterium | reverse complement strand
GCGGGCAGGTCTTGGCCGGGGCGTTCACGCGCTCTTCGGGGCTCTTGTGGGCGTCAGCGGGGCGCAGCGACGCGGGTGAACCATGCGTCCAGTTCGCTGATGAGTCGACAACGGACGACCGCAGAATGAGACGAGGTGTTTCAACCGTCTGCAACAGTGGGACGGAGGTTGCAAACCCAGCGGCAGACGACCGTCTCCCGACGGCCACAACCAAGATACGCAGGATGGTCGTTCTTGGACATGCCCGGGCGCGTCCAGCGACCAGATCGGATGCTCGCCGCCGAGGGGACGCGAGGGCTTCCCCGGTATCGCGGGCCCGGGCATCTTGAAAGACTTTTCGCGCCAGGGGCACCTTTCGGCGGCGCGGCGGCTTCGATTATTCGGGGACTCATGTCGCGCCTATCTCGTCGTCTTGCGGCTCTCGCTGTGTGCGCCGTGGTCATCTGTCCGGCCGCGCGGGGGCAAGACGCGAGCGACTCGGCGGCGTATCGCGCGCTGACGCAGACGCCCGAGGGCGCACTCGGCCCGCTGTTCGACGTCAGCGTGACCGGCGAGCGGGCGCGGTCGACGAGCGTGCAGGTACGCTACGGCATCATGAGCTTCGACTCCCACGAATACACGCACGATTTCGGGTTGAGCGTGGTGGTGCCGGTGGGGAGCGCGTCGGTGTCGGCGACCGGGGGGTACTACTGGCCTAACTGTACGGACAACGCGTGCAACTCGCACATCATGGCGTCGGTGGGCGTGGCGCAGAATCTCGTGGCGCTTCCGACGGGGCGCGGCGAGCAGCGGGCGACCTTCGATCTGGGACTCGCCGCGCAGCTCGGGTACGCGAGGCCGAGTGACACGACGCTGGTGTCGGGCTCGGTGTCGCTGCCCGCGTCGTTAGTACCGGCGGCGCGCGGGCTGCGGCTGGTGCCGTATGTGGCGCCCGGCGTCGGCGTGGGGCTGGTGTCGCCCGACAGCGGCACCGAGGCCGGCCTGCAATTCACGCTTGCGGCCGGGGTAGGAATGCTGGCGCACGGGTTCACGGCGAACGTCGCGCTATCGCGAGTGTTCCTGAAGGGCGGCAACTGGCTGGTCGGCGTCGGGATTTCGATCGGCGATCATTGAGCGCGCGGGTGGTGCGCCGGGTGCCGGTGGTGTGCGTTAGGCATTTCCGCGGCGCCGTGGCGGCGATTGCGCGGACCGTGACGTGACGTTCGACCCGACCGCGCACCGGTGGGTGCGCAATGCCGCGCGCGGCGGCTACGTGCTGGTGGTGTTGCTCGCGACGCTGACGCACTTCCAGTTCGATCCTGATCCCGCGATGGTGGCGTTGCGGTGGCACCGGGCGCTGGTGTTCGCGACATCCGGCTCCGATGTCGTGGACGCCGCGCGCAACGTGCTGCTGTTCGCCGGCTTCGGCGCGGTGTGGCTCGTGACGTCGCCGCGGTGGCATCCGTGGCGCGAAGTGGTGTGGATCACGTTCGTCGGATGTGTGCTGAGCACGTGCGTGGAAACGGCGCAGCTCTTTTCCGCATCGCGGACCTCGAGCGTGAACGACGTGACGACGAACTCGCTCGGCGCTCTGTTAGGCGCGGCCGGGATCGTGGTCATGACGCACGTGTTGGCGCGCCTGCGCCGACGGGCCGTCGTGACCGGCGTGCCGCTGCTGAGCGTGGCGCTGTCGTACTGGTGCGCGATGGGAGCCGAGATGTTCTCGCCGCTCTATCGGCACGGCATGAACCCGTGGGCTGGTGGTTCGATCGCCAACCGGCTCGCGAACGCGCTGCGGTACGTGAGGCCGTTCACCGTGGAGCGGGCGTCGCTCACGGACATGGCGCTCTTCGCTCCGGGCGGCGCCGTGATCCAGATTTCGCTGGTGGAGCTCGGCATGGGCAACGGCGCGGCGGCCTGGCTGGTAGCGGTCGCGGGCGCCGTGTTCTCTGTCGGCGTCGAGGCTGCCCATGGGATCGCCGGTCAACCGATCGAGCTGAGCGCGATCATCGGGCATTCGGTCGGGATCGCGTTGGGCGCCGTGCTGGCGTGGTGCTTCGGTCCGTCCGCTGCGTCGCGCGGAAATCAGCGGCAGCGGGCATGCGTACTCGCTGCGGGGCTGGGGGTGCTGCTGGTGGCATGGGCGTGGCGTCCGTTCCTGCCGCGCATATCGTGGCACGCGGTGCGGTCGCAGATGACGGCGCCGCACCTCACTCCGTTAGGCATGCTGGGTACGACGTCCGACCTGTTCGGCGTCATGGATGTGGCCGAGCAGTTTTTCTTGTACGTGTCGGTCGGCGTGGTGTTGGCCGTGTGGCCGCTGCGGTATCGCGGTTGGGTGGCGAACGTGCTGCCGGGGTTGTATCTGGCCGCCGTGCTCGAGGCCGGGCAAATCGTCGTCTTGAGCCGGGTGTTCGACGTGACGGACCTGTTGACGCAGTGCGCGGCGGTGGCGGTGGGGTTCGTCGTGGCGCGTCGCGCGGGCTGCGAGCCGCGGGGCGAGTTGTTAGGCGGGCGTCGCGTTGCGGCGGACGGGGGGATTCGAGGGCCGTAAGCGTATCACCGCTTGTTCATGTTCATCCGTGGCAATACCTTACGTCGCAGTCACGGCGCGGTAGCCAAGTGGTAAGGCAGCGGTCTGCAAAACCGCTATTCGCCGGTTCGATTCCGGCCCGCGCCTCTCACGATTTTTTCGCGATGCTTCCCGCCTGGTCTGCCGCACGGAATCACGCCTGAGTGCCGTGCGCTCCCCCGGGACGTGCAGGCGTGCGGCAGCCGGGGCGCGGCGTTGCGTTAGGCTTGTGCCGGTTCGCCGGCGGCACCCGGCGCGTCGTCGCGGCCGGCTTGTGCACGGCTAGGCGGCGCGGTCGCCCGTCGCAGCGCGAGTGTGAAGCGCGAGCCGCGTCCGAGCGTGCTCCGCACGCGCAGGTCGCCGCCCATGCCGTGCGCGAGATCACGGCTGATCGCGAGTCCGAGTCCGGTGCCTTCCGTTGGGCGCTTGAGCTTCCGCTGCAGCTGAATGAACGGCTCGAAGATCACGCCCTGCTTCTCGCGTGGCACGCCGACGCCCGTGTCGGACACGCGCAGAAAGATCATGGACGCGAGCGGGTCGGGACTTGCGCGGCCCTGATCGGCGTGTGATGCGGCGCGCCGTGGTGCATCGATCGAGACGCGGCCGCCGGTGCCGGTGAATTTGACGGCGTTGGACAACAGGTTGAGGAGCACTTGCCCGACCTTGTCTCGATCGGCGCGCACGACGAGGTCGTTCGCCAGGTCGACCTCCACACTGATCCCTTTGGCGCCGAGCTGCGGCTCCACCATCGCCAGCACCTCGGCGACGCTTTCCGTTAGGCGTACCTCTTCGATGTCGTATTCGACGCGACCCGCCTCGAGCTTGGCGAAGTTGAGTACGTCGTTGATGAGCCCGAGCAGGTGCTGCTCGCTCCGCTGAATGCGGCGGAGCGCTTCGCGCTGCGCGGCGGTCAAGTCGCCGTGCACGCCCAACTCGAGCAATTGGGCGTGCCCGGCGATCGCATTGAGCGGCGTACGCAGCTCGTGGCTCATGGCCGCGAGGAACGCGCTCTTGCTGCGATTCGCCGTCTGCGCTGCCGTCCGCGCTTCCTCGGCCTCGGCGCGCGCGGCGCGTTCGCGTTCAAGCAGCGACTCGCGCTCGGCGTCGCTGCGCTTGCGCTCGCGAATGTCGCGCGCGACGGTCGCGAAGCGGGTGGGCGCGCCGCTCTCCAGATCGATGATCGGGAAGATGACCTGATCCACGGCGATCGGCAGTCCGCTGCGAACGTGGCGCAGGTCGATCTCGCCGCGCCACACTCCATCGCGCAGCGCCGCGGGCATCCCGACTTCGAGCAGCGTGTGCTTCGATGTGCCGACCACGCAATCGGCGATCTGCATGGCGCGCGCGGGCCCGATGTCGGGGAGCCCAACCAGGTGGCGGCCGGCGGCGTTGAGGTAGAGCAGCGAGCCGTCCAGCTCGGCGATGCCGACGAAGTCGGCGCTGTTCTCGACGAGCGACACGAACTGCTGGCGCACCGCTTCGGCACTGCGCCGGACGGTGATGTTCGTCTCGGCGCCGACGTATTCGCGCACGTCGCCGTGCGCATCGAACACCGGCACCGCACGCATCTCGAACCATTCGTATTTGCCGTCGTGGCGGCGCAGCCGATACTCGATGTGGCACGGAGCACGCGCTGCGATGGCGCGATGCCACGCTGCCGTTAGGCGGTTGCGATCGTCGGGATGCACCTGGTTCATCCATTCCCATCCCGCACACTCGTCGAATGATTGACCAGTGTAGTCCGCCCAGGCCGGCTGCTCGGAGACGAAGGACCCATCAGGCCCTCGAGCCCAGACGATTTGCGCCGACGCATCGACGAGCGCGCGATAGCGCGCCTCCGCGGCGATGATTTCCGCAACGGCATGCTCGCGGGCATCGCTCGCTCGCTGCACGTCTTCGGCCGACTCCTCGAGCGCCGCGCGCTGCGCCTCCAGCTCGATGGATTGGTCCTGCAGCCGCGCGTTTGTCGACACCAGCTCGACGGCTTGCCGTTGCAGCTGTTCGTTCGCGTGGGCCAGGTCTTCTCGCGCGGCATCGGCCTCGGCCACGGCACGGGTGCGCGCCTGCGCGAGCGTAAGGTGGGCACTCACTCGCGCCAACAGCTCACGCCCGGAGAACGGCTTGACCAGATAGTCGTCGGCGCCCATGTCGAGACCTTCGATCCTCGCTTCTTCACCGGCGCGGGCGGTGAGCAGGATCACGGGGATCGTCGACGTCGACGGGTCGGACCGCAGCGCGCCGAGCAGCTCGAACCCGTCCAGGCCGGGCATCATGGCATCGCTGAGCACCAGGTCCGGTGCGCGGCGCCTAACTGCAGCGAGGGCCGCGGCGCCGTCGGCGACGGCATCGACGTCCCAGCCGCGGCGACGGAGCAACCGCCCGACATAGTCGCGCAGGTCCGCGTTGTCGTCGGCAAGAAGAATGCGCGCGCCGGCGGTCGCATCCGGCAATGCGGGCGTCGTCGTACCTGGGTCGATGGACGCGAGGCCGACGTCCGCGTCCGGCAGCCAGCGCATGGCTTCCGAGGCATAGGCCGTCACCGTGCGCGCGCGGACCTCGCTCCACAACGCAGGGCTCGGGTCGCCGCTGTCGTGCACCCGGTCCTGCGGCAGATGCGCCGATCCCGTCGGGATCCGCACCATGAAGGTGGACCCTTGGCCTTCGACACTCGATACGACGATCGTGCCGGCGTGCAGCGTGACCAGCTCCTGGACGAGCGCCAAGCCGATGCCGGTGCCGTCGTGCGTCCGGCTTCTCGCGTTAGGCACGCGGTGGAACCGCTCGAACAGTCGCGGGATCTGCGCGGCGGGAATGCCGACACCAGTATCGCGGACGACCAGCTCGACGGCCTGCCCATCGGCGGTGCGGCCGAGGACGATCGCGATCTCGCCCTCGAACGTGTGCTTGAACGCGTTCGAGACGAGGTTGAGGACGATGTTCTCCCACATGTCGCGATCGACGTAGACGGGCCGGTCGGGCGCGGCGGGTTCGGGTGTCTCGATCGTTAGGCGCAAGCCCGCGTGCTCGATGGCCGACCGGAACGTACTCGCGAGTTGCGCCGTGAACGCGGCCAGATCCGTCCGCACGTACGTCGCGTCGATGCGGCCCGCTTCGATGCGCGAGACGTCCAGCAGACGGTTGACGAGCTTGAGGAGGCGTAGCGCGTTGCGGTGGATGACCTCGATGCGATGGCGTGCCGACGCGTCCGCGAGTCCCTCTCCCAACGCATCCTCGGACGGGCCGAGAATCAGCGTGAGCGGCGTTCTGAACTCATGGCTGACGTTCGAAAAAAATGCGGTCTTCGCCCGATCCAGCTCGGCGAGTGCTTCGGCGCGTCGTTTTTGTTCCTCGTAGGCGCGTGCGTTGGCGATGACGGTCGCGATCTGCGCCGTGAGGAGCTCGAAGAACGCACGGTGCTGATCGTCGAGGGCAAGCAACGCGCTCACGCCGGCGACGAACACCCCTGCGGGCTGGCCCGCGATGCTGGATGGAATGGGCAGTACGACGGCTGTCTTCGGCGGCACCTTCCACGGACCGGGCGGCAATGGGCCGAGTCCCGCGGAGAGGTCCCCGACGGTTTGCATGCTTTCTGTGGCGACGGCTCGTCGCACGGCCGACATCAAATCGCCGGAGGCAGAGCCGGCGAGGTCGACTGCGCGAGGACTCACCAGCAGGCCCGGCTCGATGCCGGCACACCCGGCGAGCTCCGCTCGCTCGCCCCGTTGATCGAGCAGGTAGAGGATGGCGAACGGCACGTCGCGCGAACGCCGTGATAAGATGTCGGCGGCGACCTCGCACGCTGTCTCGGCCGTCGGCGCAGCGGTTATGGATCGAACGCCGAGGTCCTGCAAGAGCGCCGCGCGGCGCTCGGCGACGACCTTCTCCGTGATTTCGTGAACCGTGGCCAGCACACCGCCGATGCCCCTTGGGGCCGTGACATCAGCCACCGGGCTGTACGCGATGGTGAAGTGGCTTTCTTCGGTGAATCCGTGCCGGTCGATCTCGAGCTCGATGTCTTCCATCCATGTGGATGGACCGCCGCCGTAGGGCGCGTCGATGAGAGGTCCGATGATATGCCAGATTTCCGACCAGCAGTCGCGGGCCGGCTGGCCCATGGAGCGCGGGTGCTTGGAACCAAGCACCGGACGGTAGGCGTCGTTGTACAGCTGGACGTACTCGGGTCCCCACCAGAGCAGCAATGGGAATCTGTTGGTCAGGAGGAACCTGACCATCATGCGGATGCTGTCGGACCAGGTTTCGACCGCGCCGATGGGTGTACCAGACCAGTCTATGGAGCGCATCGCGGCGCCCATCTCCCCGCCACCTACGAACGGATCGACAACGGACGGCGCCGTCTTCGACGATCGGGCGGCGCGCGACGGGTTCGGCTCGTTCACTTCCAGGGACATGCCGGGTGCACCTCGCGGGCCGGTCGGATGCCCTCGCAGCCGAATAGGCTTCCGACCCGGGCCATGGGCGACACCCTCTAATTTTGCAAGAAGGGGTCCAGTGACCGGTCGCCTTGGCCGATCTGACTCGCGGTTAGCCGCGACTGTACGCCGGGTCAGTATGGAGTGACGCGGTGGTCAGTGGACGCGCCCATCGCGGGCTTGGCGTTCGAGGACATGCGGCGCGGCCGGAGGCGCAGATAGACGGCGAATCCGGTTGGCGTGCGGGAACCGTAGACCGGCTCGAGGCTGGCGGGGACGAGGTCAATCGCGAAGCGGCCTCCAACGCCTAACGATCCGCCAGGGTACCGGGCGATTTCCCGGACGTATCCGATCGCAAGCGATCCGAGATCGAAGCGCTCGTTGGCCGGCCGGTCGAGGAGATCGAGGTCAGCCGCGCTCTTTTCGACGTACTCGACGCGGGCGAACACGGAGTTCCAAGCGTCGACGGCGAGGTTGGACTCCGCGAGCGCGCTGTTGGACCACCGGTCAGTGTGCTCGGCCTTGTTTCCGCCGTAAATGAGCGCGCTCGCCCATTCGCCATTCGCCCAAATTGGCCGAGTGTTCAGTGCCGACGCCGTGATTCTCTGTTCAGAGACAGACGGCTCGAGCGCTTCAGGACTCTTGAGGTAGGCGTACGAGGCGCTCAGGCTCCACGTGCTCGTCGGGTTGGTGGTGAAGCGACCAGAGTACGAGTCGAGACGCCGGCCCTTGTAATCGAAGTTCGTGCGGTCCTGGTCGGGCTCTCGGCCGTTGAAGATCGAAGTCTCGAGTTTCCAGGAGCGAGAGAAGAGGGCGGCGGTGATGACGCCGTAGGAAATGTGGGTGGCGTCTTGCCAGTGGTGGCCGAGCGGGGCGAACGGGTCGCCCGAGGCCGACGGGCGGTGGGGGAACGCGACGGGCCCGGTGGCGGGATCGCCGACGGGTGCGACGTAGGCCTGGACGGCGAGATCGTTGCCTAACGGATGGGCGTAGATCGCCGCCAGCTCCATGAAGAGATCGTGCGGGTGTTGTCGATCATGCAACGGCTGGCCGTGATAGGACTCGCCCGATTGGAGCAGCAACGGGTAGCCTCCCGCCCCGACGGTCCATGGCTCGGCGCTCATCATGCCCCGGAGCTCGAGGCGACCGCGGCCGATATTGCGACCGGCCATGAGCATTGCCCAGTTGACGCTACCGAGCTGGTCGTCGCCGCGCCGAGCGTGTTCGGCACCGTTCTGCCGATCGTAATAGAGGAAGGCGCGGTAGTGGAACATGAGGTCCCAGCTGCCTGCCGAGAAATGGTCGGCGTACATCGGCGACGCATCGGGCAGCCACGACGTGCCCGAACCGTCGCGGCTCATCGGGATTCCAAGGACGCCACCCATGCGCATGGTGGAGTCGCTCATCCCTGGCATGTTCATTCCTTGAGCAGGGGCGCTGGCGGTCCGGCCAAATACCAAGAGCACGAACAGGGTTAGAACTGGCCGGGCTGGAAACATCATACGTCTGATGACATGCGTTGTGAGCTGACTATCTACCTCCCGGCCGGACGTCGGTGCGCTTCGCATGGTTTGTCCGCGGACCGCGTCTGATCTCCGGAGCGACATACTCCATTCGTGTCTGCTCCGGCGCAAGCGCTGACGCTCGGGCGGAAAGCCAGAGGCGTATATGGCGGTCGGCGGATTCAGGATCGCGGTCAATCACGCCACGTGCGCTCCGCACCAGGTAAGCGGCGCTCTCCGACAACGGCTCGGCCTCGTTGTTCTGGACTGGGCTGGCGGCATCGAGCGACGACGAAATCTGCCGGGCGAAATCGGCGAGGAGATCGCTGTGCGCCGCCACGCAAATCGCCGACTCGACAGCCGCTGTTGCGAGTCGGAGTTCATGGTCCTTCCCGGCGTCGATTGCTACAGTGAGCGCCGTTGCTAACCGCTCGAGATCAGTTGCCTCGGACTCGGTTCGGCGCGCCGCCGCCAGCCTAATCAATCCGATGAAAATCGGTCGCTTGGCATCCAACAGCTCCAGCACCGAACGTTGGGCCACGACGGTTTCCGCGGCAGCGATCGGTTTTACGTACGTGCCGTCACCCTGACGCACATCCACGAGGCCAGCGTGCGAGAGGACCACGATTGCCTCGCGCAGCGTCGTGCGACTGACGCCGAGCTGCACGGTGAGCTTCGGTTCTGGAGGAAGCCGAGATCCCGATGCGAGCCGGCCACTCGAGATCTCGGTGCGGAGGTGGTCGATCACTTCGTCGACCAGCCGCCGGCGCGCGAAAGAAGTTGAGTTGGTCATATGGTGATATTATGTATGATGACTTGGACGGGCAATACGGCGGCCCTGGCCGCGTGAAGAGCCGTGCTTGGCCATCGATCGGAGCGCGATTCCGAGTTTCTCGCTCGATCGGATCAACGTCGGCGGCGGGAAGGCCGCGTAGCCAAGGAGCAATGCGCCGCGTGAAACCGGACCGACCGTCATCGCCGAGAGTGGCTGCGCTTCGATCCCGGCGTCCAGCGCGCATGTTGAAGCGCGCGTGTCGTCGCGATGGTGACGCAGCCATCCAATGAGGTGCATCCCGGCGTCCGACGGACCGGTCGCTACGTGATCGATCAACGGTCCCTCGCGAATGCCGCGGAGCAAGGCAGCCTGTCGCTCGGCGTACAGCGCACGCATACGTCGCAGGTGGCGCATGAAGTGACCCTCGGCGATGAACTCAGCGAGCACGGCCTGGTCGACGGTCGGCGACTGCCGATCGATCACCGCGCGAGCGGCCGCGAACGCGTCCACGAGCGCGGACGGCACGACCAGGAAGCCAATGCGAAGCGAGGGGAAGAGTGTCTTGCTGAACGAGCCGACGTAGATGACGCGCGCCTCGCGGTCGCCCTTGCCGGCGTCCAGTCCCTGCAGCGATGGAAGCGGCCGGCTCGTGTAGCGGAACTCGCTGTCGTAGTCGTCCTCGAGAATCCACGCGCCGGCTTGGCGCGCCCACTCCAACACGGCCAGGCGGCGCCCGATGGTCATGGTGACGCCGAGTGGATACTGGTGTGACGGCGTGATGTACGCGATGCGCGCGTTGGGCGCGAGCCGAAGTCCCTGCGCAAGATCGAGCCCTTCGCCGTCGAGCGGGATCCCGATGATGCGCGCGCCGGCGGCGGCAAGTGCGTTGCGCGCGCCCTGGTATCCGGGATTTTCGATCCACGCTGTGTCGCCAGCCTCGATCAAGAGTTGGGCGGCGAGGTACAGCGCCTCCTGCGAGCCGCCGACGATGATGACCTGCTCGTGGGTGCAGCGCGCGCCGCGTGACACCTCGAGATAGTCGGCGATCGCCCGGCGGAGCGGCTCGTATCCGTTAGGCATACCATAGGCAAGCAGCGCGCGCGGCGCGCGGCGCCAGAGACGCGCGGCGATCTGGCCCCACACTGCATGCGGGAACGCGTCCAGGGCCGGCACGCCGGTGCGGAAGGCTCGCGGCTGCAGTCCCGAGTGCAACATCGCCGGTGTGGTGAGCGATGCCAGCGCTGCACCGCGTCGAGATGGCGCGGCTACGGATGACACGGGTCGCGAGCGCGCTGTTGCACGCCCCTGCGCCGACGAGCGCGATGGCGGATGCGGTCCGGCAGAAAGGACGCGATCTGGAATCGTGGCGGCGACAAAGGTGCCGCCGCGCTCGCGGGCCTCGAGAAATCCTTCGGCGCGCAGCTGGTCGAAGGCGAGTGACACCGTGGTGCGAGAAATCCGGAGCTCGCTCGCGAGCAATCGCGTCGACGGGAGCTGCGAGCGCGCGGCGATGCGACCCGAGAGGATCGCGTCGCGGATGTCCGCGTACACCTGATGATGGAGCGGCTCATCGCGCGTCGCGTCGAGCGTGACGAGGAGGCTCGGCGCACTGGGCACGCGCCGGCGCGCGCTGCGCGGCTCGGGGGCAGCATCGTCTGGCATTGTCTAACCGTGAAGTTCTGGCACTTTTGGCAAGTCCAGGTTGCACGTACGATACGATCGCGCGAGGTCTCGCGCCAGCGTCACCCGAACCGGTACCACGCCATGATCACACCGCCCGCACTCGACACCCCGTCGTCACCGTCCGCCGAGGCCGACGAACGCACCACGGCTCGGGCGATGCTGCGCGTCCATGCAGACCGCGGTGTTCCCGACGAGGCGGCGGCGATCCTCTCCGAAGGCTTGGTTGCGCATGTCGCGTTCGTGATGGATGGTCAGCCGTATGTGATGCCCATGTCGTATCACTTCGACCCGGCGCAGCCGACGGGCATATATCTGCACGGCGGGCATCACAGCCGGCTCATGCGACATTTCGCGACGGGTGCGCCGGTATGCATAGGCGTCACGCTCGTGGATGGGCTGGTGTATTCACGCACGGCGCTCTACCACTCGATGAACTACCGGTCGGTGGTCTTATTCGGACGTGCGGTACCGTCACCGCCGGACGAGGTACAGCGCGCGCTGCTCCACGACATGGTCGCTCGGTATCATCCCGGTCGCACGGCGGGGCGCGATTACGAAGCGATACCGGATGCGCATCTCGCGGCGACCGCGTTCATCGAGATCGCAACTGAAGAGTGGAGTGCCAAGGCGCGCCGGGGTGGCGCCAAAGGACCGCATGATGGAGATCCGGCGGCGCCTGGTTCGGCCGGAGTGATCGCGGTCCGCTAGCCGGGTTCTCTTCGGGCAACGCGCGGAGTGCCTCCGCAGGGTGTAGCTTTCGTGATTGATTCCAGCGCGAAGATATTCGGGCTGGTCGCTCCTCCGCCGATCTCCATCGTCTGAGGCGCGCGTGCGCTGTATCACGACGCAGCCGGTGCGGAGACTCCGCGAGGACCCATGCAGCGAAAGCCGACCGCGATTGAAGGCGCGCCCATCGTGCCCGAGGACGTGGGCGAGGGTGAAGACGCCCGAATCGACGAGCTGTCCGGTGTTGTAGCGGCCGACGCGGGATCCCGCCTGACGCCGCAGCAGCGGGCCGCCGCGCGACGCGAGCTCGAGCGATTGCTCGACAAGTTGGTGGCCGACATCAAGCACCGCATTCCGGGGCCCGGCGCGGCAGCGGCGGCGGAGCAATCCGAGTCGGCGCTGCTCCCATACCGCTCACCGGACCGCTGCGTGGTACAGGGCGCGGAGCGCGCCGTCAGCGTGTCGTGGTTTGCCGCGCAGTTCACCGACGTTTCGTTAGGCGAGTTGCAGGTGATCGAGTGGCGCGGCGTCGTGGCCGTCCGCGGCGCGACGCGGCGGCGCGAGTCCGCGGCGGCGACGATTCTCCGCGCCGACGTGTATCGCCAAGTTCAGACGGCAGACGGTTGGGGCTGGCAGCCGTCGGCTTCCAACGACGCGGTGATGAGTACGGACGATCTCGCGGCGGCGTGCCTGGCGCCGCTCCTCCTTCCGCCGGCCGCGGGCTGATTTGACGCGACACGGCCCGGACAACGCGTGGTCGCCCGGGCCCATGCCTAACGCCAGATCGCGGCGCGGTACGCCTTACGGATCGAAATCCAGCGCGTCGTCGCCGACGGCCGCGTCGTTGTCGCCGCTCACGCGATCGACGCGCAGCACCTGCTTCATCGTCTGGCCGTTCGCGGTGATCGTGACGAGGTAGTCCCCGGTCTCGACGAGCGGCGCTTGGTTGCGCCGTCCGAATCCGCCGCCGGGCAGCGCACCGCTGGACCGGAGTGCCGTGAAGATCTCGCCGAGCACCGCTTGATCAATCGGCGGCTCCCCACCCGGACCTGCACCTGGTGCTCCCGCTTCACCCGCGCCGCGGGCCGGACGCTCGGCCACCGTCGTGTCGCGCCGCGCCGGCGCACCGGCCGGCGGACCGCGACGTGCGCGCGGCAGCGGACTCTCGCCGGGCCGCTCGACGAACACGCCCGGAGGCGCGCCGCCGCCGCCACGCCGGAACAGCTCGCCTAACCCTTCGCCGCTCGCGATCGCTTTCTTGACGCGGTCGATCACCGGCTGCGGCGCCGTCTTGGCCGTAGCGAGCGAGTCGAGCACGTGGTCGACCTTGCGTGCCACGACGATGCTGTCGCGCTTCGCGGCGGGCGAGAGCGGCTTCCCCTTGGGCTGTTTGCCGCGCATGTCCCATGTCGCGTGCTGCACGCCAGCGCCGCCGGGGCCGCGCATCGATGCCACCGTGTCGCCCTTGGCGTCGGTGACGACGATGTGCACGGTGTCGCCGCGCTTGCCGTTCGTTAGGCGGTAGGCGAACTCGGCGCCGTACGGCGCGTTGCGCCCCTGGAAGAGCTGCTGGCCGGGGTTCAGGTCCGGACCCGGCGCTTCGCCGTACTGGTATGCGGTGCCCGGCTTGAAGAAGTACTGCGACTGCGCGAGCACCGTGTCGGTCATCTGCTCGAGTGGACCGATGTTCACGATCCAGATGCTGCGCCCGTGCGTCGCGGCGATCAGATCGTGATCGCGCGGCTGGATCTTGAGATCGTGCACCGGGACCGTGGGCAGTCCGGTCATGAAGCGCTCCCAGTGCGCGCCGCGGTCGGTGGACACGTAGGCGGCGACGTCGGTGCCCGCGAACAACAGGTCGCGGTTGACCGGATCCTCGCGAATCACGTGCAGAAATGCCGGGCCATCCTTGGGCAAGTCGTTGACCAACGAGCGGAACGTCTTGCCCCCGTCGTTAGTCACATAGAGGTAGGGGGTGAAATCGTTGGTGCGGTGTCCGTCGAACGCGACGTAGAACGTGAGCGTGTCGAAGTGCGAAGGCTCGATGCGCACGACGTACGTGCGCGCGGGGACGCCGGGGAACCGCGTCGTGATGTTCTCCCAGGTGCCGCCATCGTTAGGCGAAAGCCACACGTTGCCGTCGTCGGTGCCGGCGTACAGCAGGCCCGGCTTGATGTACGACTCGGCGAGCGTGGTGATCGTGCCGTACGTCTCCGCGCCGGTGGCGTCGTTCGTGATGCCGCCCGTCGTCTTGGTGCTGATGCGGATCTTGGCCGAGTCCTTCGTCGAGAGATCCGGCGAGATCGGATAGATGTGATCGCCGCGGTCCGTCGACTTGAGGACGCGATTGCCGCCAATGTATAAGGTGCTGGGCGAGTGCGGCGAGATGAAGTAGGGCGTGTCCCAGTTGTAGCGCAGGTCGAGGGCGACCGAATCGGCTTTCTCCTTCGTGCGGATCTCGGCGATGCGCTTCTTCATTGCAGCCGTTTCCGGCTGGGTGCTGTCGCCGCGCACGGCGAGAATCGAATCCTCCCATGCGAGATGCGATTCACGCCACGTCGGCTTGTCGAGGAACGTGCGCTCGCCGGTGCTGAAGTCCACGCGGCCGATGGCACCGCCCTGCGATTCGGCGTAGATGATGTTGGGGTTGCTCGGATCCTGCGCCGTGTAGAATCCGTCGCCGCCGCCCACGGTGAACCAGTCGCGATTCATGATCGCGCCTTCCTTCTTGGTGCTCGGGCCGCACCAGCTGCCGTTGTCCTGCAGACCACCGCACACACGATACGGCACCGCGAAGTCGTAGCTCACTTCGTAGAACTGGCCGATCGGGAACGTGTTCAGGAAGACGAAGTTGCCGCCGCGGTCCCACGTTTGTGACACGCCGCCATCATCGCCGACGACGAAGTGCTGGCCATCGTTCGGATCGATCCACATGGCGTGGTGGTCGACGTGAATGCCGACGGTCGCGTTGCGCACGGTCTTGCCGCCGTCGTCGGAGAAGTTGACGGGCGTCGACGACCAGTACACGCGATCGGGGTTGTCGGGATCGACGCGGACTTGCGAGTAATAGAAGGGGCGAACGTCCTTGTCGTTCATCCAGTGCCAGGACTCGCCGCCATCTTCGGAGCGATAGAGACCGCTCAGGAGGCGCGTGTGCTTGGATGCGTTAGGACTCGTGTCGCTCGCCGGGACGGGGAACGGCGCTTTGCCGCCGCGGATCGAGTCGGCTTCGACGACGGCGTAGACCATTTTCGGATTGCTGCGCGCGATCGCGATGTTGATGCGGCCGAGCGTTGTCGTGGGCCATCCGTTGCCCTCGATCTTCTTCCACGTCGCGCCGGCATCGGTGCTCTTCCAGAGCGCGCTGCCCGGGCCGCCGCTCTGCAGGAACCACGGGCCGCGCACGCGCTCGTAGCTCGACGCATAGAGCGTGTTCGGATCCTTGGGGTCCATGGCGACGTCGATGAATCCGGCTTTGTCGCTCACGAACTTGATGAGCTTCCACGTTTGGCCGCCGTCGGTGGTTTTGTAGAGGCCGCGGTCCTTGTTGGGGCCCCACGCGTGGCCTAACGCAGCGACGTAGACGATGTTCGGATCGGTCGGGTGGACGACGATGCGCCCGATCTGCTGCGTGTTCTCGAGACCCATGAGCTTCCACGTCATCCCGCCATCGGTGCTCTTGTAGATGCCGCCGCCGGGCATGATCGAGTTGCGCGTGTTCTGCTCGCCGGTGCCGGCCCACACCGTGTTCGTGTCCGAGGGCGCGATCGCGAGCGCGCCCATGGAGACGACCTTTTCGTGTTCGAAGATCGGGCGGAACGTGATCCCGGCGTTGGTGGTCTTCCAGATTCCGCCGCCCGCGGCCGCGACGTAGAACGTCTTGGACGGGCTCGGAATGCCGGCGATGTCGGCGACGCGGCCGCCCATGTTGGCGGGGCCGATGGAGCGCCAGCGGAATCCGGCGAGCGTGGCGGAGTCGAGTTGGGCGCTGTGCGCGGCTTGCGCGGCGGCCGCGGGCGCGATCAGCAGCGCGGAAGCTGCGAGGCGAAAGAGAGAGCGCATACGGCTAAGGCAATGGGAAGAGGGAAGGGGAACGAGTGTCGTCGTCACGTTAGGCAAAATCATCGCGCAGACGCGCGGTCGATGAACTTCGTGAGATCCTGGCGGAGTCGCGCCATACTCGGCGAGTCGATGTACACCATGTGGCCGGCGCCGAAGTGGTCGGTGGTGATGTCGGCGCGGGCTTTGTCGTTGAGCGCGAGGTGGTCCAGCGTGTATTCCACCGCGTAGTACGGCGTGGCCGTGTCATAGTAGCCCATGGCCACGAACAGCTTCATATATGGGTTCTTGGCGAAGGCGCGCTCCAGGTACGGCGTGACGTCGAGGAATCCCTCCCGCTGCGGATAGCGCCAGCGACCGATGCCGCCGCCTAAAATCCAGTACATCTCATCGTCGGTGAAGCCGAGGTCGCGGCGGACGTAGTCGTTGAGCACCGGCGTGAACGTGTTCTCGATGTTGGCGTCGCTCGGATCGAACGCGCCGCGCTCGGCGCCGGCGTCGGTGGCATACGCCGTGAAGCGGCCATCGAGGCGCCCCACGGTTTCGTGCTGGCCGCGCAACAGCTCTTGGTCGAAGCGGTCGAGCGGGATGCGCAGATCGTTGTTGTCGATGAATGCGGGCGACAGGCCGGTGAAATGGGAGAGCGTGTCGATCACCGCCTTCCGTTGGGCGCTTGTTAGGCTTGCGCCGCGATCGAGTGCGAGCGTGTAGCCGTTGCCGGCGAATTGTTCCGCCTGCGCCGTGACCTGTTCGACGGTTTGCTGCTGCAGGTCCGGCGGCAGCTTCTTGTGGTACCACGCAATGGCGGTATACGACGGCAGGAATCCGACGAAGCCGAGATCGTTTCCCTTCTGATCGGACAGCGTCTCGAAGTTGAGCACGGTGGAGATGAGCACGATGCCGTTGAGCGCGATGCCGCGATCGGCGAGCACGCCGGACAGGCCGGCTGCGCGTGTGGTGCCGTAGCTCTCGCCGGCGAGGAACTTGGGCGACAGCCAGCGCTCGTAGCGCGTGAGGTAGAGCCGAATGAATTCGGCGACCGAGCGCAGGTCCTCGGTCACGCCCCAGAAGTTAGGCCCGAGCGCCGGCTTCGATGGCCGGCTGTAGCCGGTTCCCACCGGATCGAGGAACACGAGGTCGCTCTGGTCGAGCAGGGTGTACGGGTTGTCCTCGAGCGTCGGTGGCGGGGCCGGCGGGGAGCCGTCCGCGTTCAGCTTCACGCGTCTCGGGCCGAAGGCGCCGAGGTGCAGCCACACCGTCGATGATCCCGGGCCGCCGTTGAACACGAAGGTGATGGGACGCTTGGCGGGATCGCCTGCTCCATCTTTGGTATAGGCGACGTAGAAGATGTAGCCCTCGGCGACGCCGGTGGTGTCGTTCCGGATCGGCAGCATTCCGGTGGTCGCGGTGTAGGCGAGCGACGCTCCCCTGAGCTGCATGGTGTGGTGCGTGACGACGGGCGGCCGTGCCGCGATCTCGGAGATGCGGATGGAGTCTTCAGCCGCACGCGCCGAGTCGTGCGAGGGGCGTCCCGATGGAGTCTCGGCGTGCGTCGAGTCCGCCGCGCGTGCGCCGCGCCGGCTTTGCTGCGCGTTTGCGTTAGGCGCGGCGAGCGCGGTGAGTGCGAGGACGGCGATCGCCAGCGGTGCGATCGATCGGCGGACGCCAGCGCGGCGTCGCGAGGTCCACCTCGGGTCCAGCGTACCGGGCATTGGGTTCGCTCCACGCGTATCGAAATGCATCTGTCGCTTCCGGGGGAAAGCGGACAGGACGGGCAGCAGACGTGTCAACCGCGTTACGCGGTGGCTTTACCGAACGCTGACAAAAGTTCGAAGATTGTCGAGCTCGCCAAGCACTCAATGCGTGAAGTACCACGCAGCGAGAATGGCGAATGCGATCGCCGCGATGGTCAGCGCAAGAATCCTGTCGCGCGGCCGGAAAGAGAACTGCCGGGACAAGCGGCGTCGAGGGGAGCTTTCCGGTACGCGTGGTGTGGCGGCTTCGGGGACGGGGTCGAAGATGCGATCGATCGAGTAAGGCGCGGGTTCAGGAGGATCGGGCTCGACGGCCTCGGGAGGAGTCGGCTCGACCTCCGGCGGCCGCGCGGGCGTCACGGGAAGTGCTCTCACCGGCTCGAACGGTTTAGCTCGAGCGGCTTGTGGACGGGCCGTGATGCCGGGTGGCGCCGCAGGAGCGCGACGAATCTTCCGGGCATCGAACAGGGGCAACGGCGCATCGGCAAGTTCCAGCCCCAATACATCAGTCATCGTATGATAAGATGACCAGGCGATCGCTGTTCGGGGCCGTTCGCCCTCCGCATACGCCTCCGCAGCGAGCTGCTCGAAGAACGGTACCGCGTACGGTCGAGTGTGGTTGGCCAGCCTGACAAATGCCGCCGCAGAGCGGAGGGCCAGCGCATCCCGAACGAGGGCGACCGCCCACGGTTCCGGGAACAGAGCCGCGTGCATGCTCACCTCCTCGGACGAGAGGTGCAAACCGCCTGATGTCCCGGTTCGATACCAACCAACTGCCCGAACCCCGGTCGCGCGCAGCCGATCGATCAACGCAGCCAGCGTCGAACGCAGATCGGCGTCGGGCGGCGCATCGTCAATGTCACCTCGCTGCGCGCCCTCGACGAGCACGTAGTCGATGCGCAAGCGCGGGCACCGGTAGATCTCGCCATAGAGAACACCGAACGCGAACGCTCTCGACGCCGCGGCGTGAGTCTCGATGTCCGTGAGAGCGTGCTGGTGAACGACGAGCGGTTCGATCGCCGAGACGGTGCCGAGCGGTTTTTGCAGCGATGAGGTGATGTCGTCCGCCGGTTCCCACCGCACGGCGCGCTCGAGAGCAAGCGTTCGCAACTCGCGCACGGGTGGAGAGTCCGGCGCGGACCACGCGGGGTCGTCGCGAGGAGAATCAGAGGCGGCAGACACGTGCAGTATCAGATTCAGATGGCGCGCGGGCCGCGCCGCGTGCAGCTTTCGCTTCAATCGCGCCCAACCTAGCTACGACGACGCTGGAAAGTGCGCAAGCTCCTACATATGATGCGCGTCCTGCCTCGCACGCCCTGCGAATGAGAACCATGAAAGGTGCCACGTATCGTTGGCCGACGGCATCGGCAATGTTGCTGCGCGCGGCGCTCGCTTGTGCGCTTTGTTTGGCGCTGCCGAGGGCCGCGTCAGCACAACTCATCCAGCAATTGCTGGGCAAGAAGGCAGCGGCGACAGATACCGGGAAGCAGGTCTCGGTTACAGCACCGGATTCGCCCCGGGCGTCGCTGTCGGCATTTCTCGCCTACGCGCAGGCCGGCGACTACACGCGCGCGGCGCAATACCTCGATGTGCCCGAGGCCGAGCGCGCGCAATCCAAGCAGCTCGCGCGCGAGTTCTCGATCGTGCTCGACCGGTACGTCTACATCGACCTCGATGCGATTTCGGGCGCCTCGCTCGGCGACACGACGGCCGGTACCCCGCAGGGAATGCAGCAAATCGGCACGATTCCAGGTCCCGGCGGCCGAAGCGATCCCGTGCGGTTGATCCGGCAGGCGCGAGGAGGCGAAGCCCGCTGGGTATTCTCGCGCAGCACGGTGGCGGACATCCCGAAGTGGTACCACCAGTTGCCCGACCGGTGGACGCTCGAACACCTGCCGTCGTGGCTCCTCGGAACCGGCCCGTTAGGCATACTCTGGTGGCAGTGGCTGGCACTGCTGCTCGTGCTCGTCGTGTCGTTCGCGATCGGCATGTTGTTGGGCAGGCTCGCGCGCGGCGCGTTGGGCGTGTTGGCGAAGCGCACCAAGACGCACTGGGACGACGGCATCAGCACCGCGTTGCGAGGCCCGTTCCGGCTGGCGGCGATGCTGGTGGTGGTGCTCTTCCTGTTGCCGTGGCTGTCGCTCAACGCGAACGTCTCGCGCCACGTCGGCACGCTGGTGAACGCGGGCTTCACGATCGCGCTCTTCTGGGCACTGTGGCGTGTGATCGATATCTGGCGCCAGGTGATGTCCGTATCGGGCTGGGCGATGCACAGCACGTCGCGGGGGCTGCTGACGCTGGTGTCGCGTTTGTCCAAGATGGTCATCGGCATCTTCGGCTTCGTCTCGCTGCTCGCGACACTCGGCTACCCGGTGGCCGCTATCATCGGCGGGCTCGGCATCGGCGGTCTGGCGGTGGCACTGGCGGCGCAGAAGACGCTCGAGAATCTGTTCGGCGCGTTTGCGATCGGTGGCG
The DNA here is from genome assembly GCA_035496295.1 of Gemmatimonadaceae bacterium. Classification (GTDB taxonomy): domain Bacteria; phylum Gemmatimonadota; class Gemmatimonadetes; order Gemmatimonadales; family Gemmatimonadaceae; genus JADGGM01. The sequence continues at coordinate 6,892 of DATJET010000201.1, read as the reverse complement.
ACCGCTTGTTTCGCGAAGGCGATCTGGTGACGATCGACACGGTCACCGGCACGGTGGAAAGCATCGGGCTCCGCTCCATCCGCATCAGGACCGCCGATCGCAGCGTGGTGTCGATGCCTAACGCGAAGGTGGCCGACTCGCGGATCGAGACGTTCGCGCCCCGTGACCGGATCCGGTTCGCGTGCGTGCTGGCGCTCGTCTACGAGACGACGGCCGACCAGATGCGGACCGTGATCACGGAAGTCGAGACGATGCTGAAGGGGGAAAAACGCGTGGGGCCCGAATCGGTCGCCGTGTTTTTCCTGCAATTGAACACCTCGTCGCTCGATATTCAGGTATCGGCACAGGTGCTCACCACAGATGGCAACGAGTTCAACAACATTCGGCAAGACTTGTTACTGAAGATCATGGACGTCGTGCAGCGTTCGGGTACGTCCTTCGCGTTTCCAACGCAGACGGTGCAACTCGAACCGCCGCCCGCCGGCGCGACCACTGACGCGGCGGCATCCGGCGACGCCAAAGCGCCGGCGCCCACGTCGTGAGCGGACGGCTGCTTATCGTTTCGAATCGTTTGCCGGTGACGGTGAGCGGATCGGAAAAGGGCGGGCGTCCAGTCGTGCGGGCCAGCGTGGGTGGATTGGCGACGGGCCTGCGCACGCCGCACGAGCAGTCGAAGGGATTGTGGTTAGGCTGGCCGGGCGACACGAGCACGCTCGACGACGCCGGGCGCGCCGAAGTGGAGCGCCAACTCGAATCGCGGCGCCTCGTGGGCGTGGACCTCTCGCCCGAAGAAGTGTCGGTCTTCTACGACCGGATCGCCAACAGCGTGCTGTGGCCGGTGTGTCACGACCGGCTGGACCAACTGCCGCTGCGCGTCGAGGGATGGGATGTCTACGAGCAAGTGAACGCGCGATTTGCGGATGCCGTGGCGGCCGTGTGGAAGCCGGACGACCGCATCTGGGTGCACGACTATCATCTGCTGCTCGTACCGGCGCTGATTCGCGAGCGGATTCCTAACGCGCGCATCGGCTTCTTCCTGCACATCCCCTTCCCGACACCGGAGATCTTCTTCGCCCTGGCGCGGCGGCGGTGGTTGGTGACCGGGATGTTGGGCGCGGACCTGATCGGGTTCCATACGCGTCGTCACCGCGGCCACTTTGCCGCGGCGGTCCATCGATTGTTAGGCGCGGATGCGCACGGGAACGACTTCGACTACCGCGGGCGTCGCGTGCGGGTCGGCGTGTTTCCGATGGGCATCGATGCGCGCGACTTCGCACGGCGTGCAGAATCCGAGGCCGTTCGCACAGAGGCAGCGCGCCTTCGGCGACACGACGCCGGCCCCCTGCTCGTGGGCATCGACCGCCTGGACTACAGCAAGGGGATCCCGCGCCGGCTGCTGGCGGTGGAGCAGTTGTTAGTGAAGCATCCCGAGTGGCGCGAGCGCGTTCGATTCCTCCAGATCGCGGTGCCGTCGCGCGAGGGCGTGCGGGCATACCGCCAGGTGCGCGAGGAAGTCGAGTCGCTCGTTGGGCGGATCAACGGCATGTACGCCGTGCCGACGTGGGCGCCAATCCATTATGTGCATCGCGGCGTACCGCGGTCGCTCTTAATCGGCTTATATCGCGCTGCCGATGTGATGGTGGTCACACCCGTGCGGGATGGCATGAATCTCGTGGCGAAGGAATTCGTGGCGACGCGGACGGATGACGACGGAGTCCTCGTGCTCAGCGAATTCGCGGGAGCCGCAGAGGAGCTGAGTGAGGCGTTGATCGTGAATCCGTACGACGTAGACGAGACCGCCGAGGCCATGCACACGGCGCTGATGATGGCGCCGAACGAACGGGCGCAACGGATGCGTGCGCTGCGCGAGCGCGTTACGACGCACGACGTGGCACGCTGGGCAACAGAGTTTCTGGATGCCCTCGGACCATGACGGGCGAAGGGTCTTGGGCACGACGCGTGCAATTCCACCTGACGCGCCACAACTGCAGCAGCTCGGAACGACCGCGCATTGGCGATCGTTTATCCATTGGCAGGGTACGACACGGTGAGGGAAGAGGCGCGGGAAGTATGAGTGGATCTTGACCTACGTCGGCCGGGTAATGGGTCTCGGTGCGCGGGTCCTGACGGAACCTTGCTTCCAGGAGGGCGCATGCCACGCTTTGAGTTTTCGCTCAGCGGTCCCGACGAAACGCTGCGCCTGGCCGGCGCAGTCACGAGCCCGACGTTCGCGCAAGCCATGGAAGCCATAGCCGAGCAGGCACGCGTGGGCCGTGGTGATGTGCTGGAGATTGGCGTGAGCGGATTCCCGCCGGCGCATTTCGAGGCGTTCATGGAGGGGTTGAACGACCAGGTGAGTTGGCAGCAGTCGGGGAAGAAGGCCGCGTAGGAGCGGGGGGAGGGAAGGCGACCGGCGTCAACACGACGCCGGTCGCCTTCCTTTTTTTTGTGGGTTCGAGGCCGATGGCCGAAAACGTCGGCAGAATGTCATTGCGGCCATGGGTGAAGCTGCGGCAGATTCGTGGACGTCTCACCGATCACGGGAGCGAATCTGACGCAGGCCACCGCACGCACGCGCCGGGGCACGGCACGGCGCATCGGGTTTCTGGGCTTCGACGCCGTTCAGGCGCTCGATCTGGTTGGGCCGTCGGACGCCTTCGCGTCGGACGCGTTCGCGACGATCGATCGCGACGACCACGGCGCGAAGCCATGGGTGCCGTACGATGTGATCGTGATCGGGTTGCACGGACGTCGATTCACGACCAGCTCGGGGCTCGTGATCCGCGCCGACGCGGTGGTCCCGGCGATTGTGCGTCTCGACACATTGATCATTCCCGGTGGTGCCGGGCTTCGCCGGCCCGGCCTCGCCGAGCGCGCGGCGCAGTGGATCGTGAGTATGGCGCCACGCGTGCGTCGCGTGGCTAGCGTATGCACGGGGTTGTACGCACTGGCGGCCACCGGGCTCCTCGATGGGCGGCGTGTGGCCAGCCACTGGAGCGCGGTGCGGGATATTGGCCAACGATTCCCGCGGCTCCGTGTGGATCCCGACGCGCTCTACATCAAGGACGGCCGGTTCTACACGTCGGCTGGTATCACGGCCGGTATCGATCTCGCGCTGGCGATGATCGAAGAGGACCACGGGCCGCGCACGGCGCTGGCAGTGGCGCGCGAGCTCGTGGTGTACCTGAAGCGGCCCGGCGGCCAACAGCAGTTCTCCGAGCCGCTGCAATTTCAATTCGACACGGCCGACCGGTTCGGCGATCTTGCCGCGTGGATCCGTGGCCACTTGCGGGCGCGCCTGACGGTCGACGTGCTGGCCGCGCGCGCCTATCTCAGCGTTAGGCAATTCGCGCGCGCGTTCAAGCGCGAGTTCGGCGTCACGCCGGCGGAGTTCGTCGAGGAAACGCGGCTCGCCGAAGCGGGTCGTCGGTTCACATCGGCGGCGCGGCGCGTGAGCGTCGATGCCGTCGCGCGGTCGGTGGGTTACGCCAGCGAAGACGTGTTCCGCCGCGCGTTCGAGCGACGGTTCGGCGTGTCTCCCTCACAATATCGGATCCGCTTCGGCGCCGCATCGGGCGCGGAGCTCTCGACGAGGAGCAACGTATGATCACGCGTGTCGGTACGCTGTGCACCGCACTCGCCATGGTGGTCGGCGTGCGTGCCACGCCGGCGCAACAACGGACGCATTCATCCATCGACTGGCCCGTGTATGCGCACGATGCCGGGGGCACGAAGTACTCGCCGGCTGCGCAGATCACGCGCACAAACGTCCAGCGCCTCGTGCCGGTATGGACGTATCGTACCGGCGACTTTGCGTTAGGCGATGGCATGACGCGCGACGAAACGACGCCGCTGTTCGTGGACGGACTGCTCTACGTGTCGACGCCGTTCGGCGGCGTGCGGGCGCTCGATCCAGCAACCGGCAGCGAACGGTGGTCGTTCGATTCGGAGCTCGATCCGTCAGGCGACTACGGCGACTTCACGAATCGCGGCGTCTCGACGTGGGTCGACCCCGAGCGCCGGGCCGGCGCACCGTGCCATCGGCGCATCTATGTGGCGCCGGTCGACGCGCGGCTCATCGCCCTCGACGCACGAACCGGCGAGCCGTGCGCGGACTTCGGCGTCCACGGCGTCGTTCGGTTAGGCGACGTCCGCAACCCGGCGCAATACACGGGCGAGTACGAGATCACCTCACCGCCGGCCGTGATCCACGGCCTGGTCATCGTCGGCTCGACTGTCGCCGACAACGTCCGCGCGCAGGCGCCGAGCGGCGTCGTGCGTGCGTTCGACGCGCGGACCGGCGCGCTGCGTTGGGCATGGGATCCCGTCCCGCGCAGCGCGGCGCAAGCCGGTTACGATACGTGGCGCGGACCCGGCGCCCACGAGACCGGCGCTGCCAATGCGTGGTCGATCATGAGCGTCGACTCGGCGCGCGATCTCGTGTTCGTGCCGACCGGGAGCGCGAGCCCCGACTTCTTCGGCGGCGACCGGCTCGGCGAAAACCTCTATGCCAGCTCGGTCGTGGCACTGCGCGCATCCACGGGCGCGATGGTGTGGCACTTCCAGGCCGTGCACCACGACGTGTGGGACTATGACGTGCCTGCGGAACCCGTGTTGTTTACGTGGCATCACGATGGTCGCGACGTGCCGGCGTTGGCGGTGACGACGAAGATGGGTCACGTTTTCCTGCTCGATCGCGCGACCGGGAAGCCGCTCTTCCCGGTCGTCGAGCGCCCGGTGCCGGCGAGCGACGTGCCCGGTGACACGGCGTGGGCTACGCAGCCCTTCCCCACGCTGCCGGCTCCGTTAGTCCCGGAGCGCTTACGGGCCGGCGACGTATTCGGCGCGTCGCCCGACGACAAAGCGTGGTGCGAGCGGCAGCTGGCCGGTGTTCGCAACGAAGGCATTTTCACGCCGCCATCGCTACGCGGCACGGTGATCTATCCCGGCAACATCGGCGGCTCGAACTGGAGCGGTCTCGCGATCGATCCCGCCCGGCATCTGGCGATCGTTCCATCGAACAGCGTGGTCACCGTCGTCCAATTGATTCCCCGCGCCGACGCACAGGCGCGTGCCATGTCGGGCACGCGGTTCGATCAATTCTCGCCGCAGCGCGGTACGCCGTACGCGATGCGTCGCACCTTCCTCATCGCCGCCGACGGCGCACCGTGTTCACCGCCGCCGTGGGGCACGCTCACGGCGATCGATCTCGAGAGCGGACAGGTGAAGTGGGAGCGGCCGTTCGGCAGCGTCGAAGCGCTCTCCGGCATTTCCGGGAGCGCGCGGTGGGGCTCGCCTAACTTGGGCGGCGCAATGATCACCGCCGGCGGCATCGTGTTCGCGGCCGGCGCGCTCGACCAGCGCCTGCACGCCTACGATGTCGAATCCGGCGCGGAGTTGTGGTCGGCGGTGTTGCCCGCGGGCGTGCACGCGTCGCCCATGACGTACGTGACCGCGGGCGGGCGACAGTTTGTCGTGGTCGCGGCCGGTGGACACCGGGAACTGTACGCCGCATCGGGCGGCCGCGATAAACCGGGCGACTACATCGTCGCGTTCGCGTTACCGTCGTCGAGGGCCCGCGCACCGCGCGCGTGGACGATTTCGCGGGGTCGTTACGAGGGACACATGGTGCTCGACCGATCGCGCTACAACGCGCAATGGGACTTAGCGGGCGACGGTACCGCTGTGGCGCTTTCGTTCACGCTCCCAGGCATTGGTGTTGTAGGACGCGGCAGCGGACACATTGTGGGTGACAGCCTGTCCGTTGCGGCAACGTGGTCGCTGCCGGCCAAACACTGCTCGGGCACTCTCACACTCGGCGGCCGTGCCGCGAACGAGAATGTCGCGATTATCGGCGAGCTCGAGTATGTCGATGGGTGCTCGGACGGGCGTACGAAACCGGGAACCTTCGCCGTGTGGCGCGCGGGGCATCGTGTGTCGCGCGTGAGCTCGTTGGGAAACTGAAACGGCGGGTTGATCGAGCGCGCGCTAGTGCGGCTCGTCGGCTGCGTCCGCCGTCAGGCACAGATAGGACGGGTCGCTCAAATCCATGTGCCTCCAGGCGATCCGCTTCCGCGCGGGGCGCAGCGGCAGGGCGCGCAGGAACGGCAGATGCAGGGCCGCTCCGCCTAACCGCTCCCAGAGCGCGTCGGGTCCGAGATGAAACTCGGCGATGATCGTCTCGCCGTTCACGACCGCGAGCTGGAACTCCTCGAGGCGACCGATCACCCGGCCGCGGCCATCGTGGACGCGTCTGCCGAGGAGCCGTTCCAGATGGATTTCGCGCTCGTCGCTCATCGCCGCCCTCGGTCGATGACGCGGACGCGCAGCCACTGCTCGAGCGCATTGATGGGCGTCGCGTCGACGTCGGCGTCGAATTGCAGGTAGCGATCGCGGTAGCGGAGCGCGTCCCATGGAATTCGAACGGGCGCGCGCCTGCCGGTGAGCCGACGGTCGACGCGGGCGACCCATGCGGCGAGGTGCCGACTCACCCGTGCAGCGAGCGTGACCGCGCCAACTTCGATGGCCACCACGCGCGGCGGATGGCCGGCCCGCACCGCCGCGATCACACCATCGACGCGGCCGGCGTTGCGATGCGTTGCATCGACGAGCTGCTCGTCGAGCACATCGGCCACGAGATGCACGGGACGCGAGATCACGAGCCGGCAACCTGCAAGGGGATGGAGATCACGCCCAGCACCATGGCGAGAATGCTGATGACGAGAACGACGGCATTGCCTAACGGGCCATTCGTGTGGTCGCCCAAATACTTCCGGTCATTCATGAGCACGAGAAACGGCAGCACGCCCACCGGCAGCGAAGCGGCGGTGAGCGCCATGGAGATGTTCGTCAGCTTCAGCGGATCGGCGCCCGCGAGGACGATGAACGCCCC
>DATJET010000200.1:0-3844 GCA_035496295.1 Gemmatimonadaceae bacterium | reverse complement strand
TTTCGGGTTGGACGGCGAGGAGCCGATGACGCTCGAGCAGATCGGGTCACTGTTAGGCATCACGCGTGAGCGGGTGCGGCAGATCAAGGAGAAGGCGCTCTCGCGGCTGCGCCACGTCTCGCGCGCCCGGGCGCTGGAGTCCTTCCTGGGCTAGAGACCGAGCCACCCCGCTGATCGTCGCCGTGCGCCCCGAAGGTCGTCGAGCGGTGAACCCACGACGAGCGCAAGGTTGCGTGCCAGACCGCGTCGGTATTACGTTTCTGTTAAGATCGTAATACTGAGGGGGCAAGACATATGAAAACCGTGTCCTTCAAGCTGCCCGCGGAGTTGGACGACGCACTCACCAAGCTCGCGCGCGCACGGAACACCAGCCGCTCGTCGCTCGTACGCGAAGCGCTGGCGGCCTACGCGGTCGCTGGGCGCGCGTCGGTGACTGCGTCGGTCGATGCCATCACGTCCGGCGTGAATGGGCCGCGCGACCTGTCGTCCAATCCCAAGCACATGGCGCGCTACGGGAAGTGACGCGGGTTCTCGTCGACACGGGACCGCTCGTCGCGCTGCTCAATCGGCGCGACCACTATCACGCGTGGGCGAGGGCGGTGCTCGATACGGTCACGCCGCCGGTGTTCACGTGCGAGGCGGTGTTGTCCGAGGCGTGCTTTCTGTTGGGGCGTCTCGGCACGGGAGCAGAAGCGGTGCTCGCCCTCGTCGCCCAAGACATCATCCGCGTCGAGTTCCAAATTGGTGTCGAAATCGCCGCCGTTCGTCATCTCGTCGAGCGGTATGCGAACGTGCCCATGTCATTCGCCGATGCCTGCCTCGTGCGTATGAGCGAGCTCGAATTGCAGAGCGTGGTGTTCACCCTCGATAGCGACTTCAAGAGATACCGCCGGAATCGGCGACACGTCGTGCCGGTGATCACGCCGCACTAGCCGGAGTTGCGTCTCGTCGTCCCGCGGATATCGTATCCAGCGATCAATGGACGTCGGAACTACTCCAACTGCCATCCCCAGACATGCTCCGAGTCTCGTACCGCGTGTTCGCTCTCGCGGGCGCCTGTGCCGCGCTCGCGCTGCTCTCGTCGCGCGCCGCTGCGCAGGATGAAGACGAATCGCCGGAGGCACGCACGCACGGTGCAGCCGTCCAAGGCGTCGACATCGACGGACTCAAGTTCCGCTACATCGGGCCGCAGGGGAACCGTGTCGCCTCGGTAGTCGGCGAACCGGGCAATCTCAACGTCTACTACGCGGGCGCGGCGTCGGGCGGCATCTGGAAATCGGTGGACGCCGGCATCCACTGGCGGCCCGTGTTCGACTCGATGCCCGCGCAGTCGATCGGCGCGATCGCCATCGCATCATCAGATCATCAGATCATCTGGGCGGGCACGGGCGAAAGCTTCATTCGCAGCAACGTCTCGATCGGCGACGGCGTGTACAAGTCGACCGACGGCGGCGCAACGTGGACGCACATGGGGCTCGAACGATCGGGTCGCATCTCGCGCATCGTGATCGATCCGCAGAACCCGAACACCGTGTTCGTCGCCGCCGAAGGGCAGGGCTACGGCGCGCAGCCCGACCGTGGCGTGTACCGCAGCACCGACGGCGGCAAAACGTGGGACAAGGTGTTGTTCGTGAACGACTCGACCGGCGCGTCCGATCTGGCGATGGATCCCGAGAATCCGCGCATCCTCGTGGCCGGCATGTGGTCGTTCGTGATCCACACGTGGGGCAAGTTCAGCGGCGGGTCCGGCAGCGGCGTGTACATCTCGCACGACGGTGGCACCACCTGGAAGCGCGCCACCAACGGCCTGCCCAAGGCTCCGTTAGGCAAGGTGGCGGTAGCCATCGCGCCCAACGACCCGAGCCGCTGGTACGCGCTCATCGAGACGGGCTGGGAAGGGAAGGGCGCCCTCTGGCGCTCCGACGACGGCGGCGCTGCCTGGCACGTCGTCTCCTACAGCCACCTGCTGGCCGAGCGCCCGCACTACTACACGCGCATCATGGTGTCGCCGGCCACGCCTAACGAAGTGTACTTCCCGTCCAACTTCCTCATGCGCTCGCTCGACGGCGGCGAGACAGCCGTGGTGATGCCGTGGGGCGGCGACACGCACGACATGTGGGCCGATCCCACCAACGCCGACCGCATGATGATCGGCGACGACGGCGGCGTGCAGATCACCACCACCCACGGGCGCCAGTGGCACCGCGTGGTGCTGCCCATCGCGCAGATGTACCACGTCGCCGTCGACAACGAGATCCCGTACAACGTGTACGGCAACGAGCAGGACTACACCGCCGTGCGCGGACCGAGCAACAGCCAGGGCTTCAGCATTCCGTCGGCGCTCTGGCAGACGACCGCGGGATGCGAATCGGGTTTCTCGTATCCCGATCCGGTGGACACGACCATCGTCTGGGGCGGCTGCTACGAGGGCGGTCTCGAAAAGTTCGACCTGCGGTCCAAGCAGTCGTTCTCGGTGGACCCGTGGCCCGACCGCGCGCTCGACTCGCCGGCCGACAGTGCGAAGTACCGCTGGAACTGGACGCAGCCGTTGGCCCTCTCGCCGTTCGACCACAACACCGTCTACGTGGGCAGTCAGTACGTGCACCGCACCACCGATGGCGGCAAGACGTGGACGGTGATCAGCCCGGACCTCACGACCAACGATTCGAGCCACATGCACAGCTCGGGCGGCCTAACGGATGACAACCTGGGCGTCGAGTACTGCTGCACGCTGTTTGCGATCGCCGAATCCCCGGTGACGCGCGGTGTCATCTGGACCGGGTCCAACGACGGCAAGGTGCACGTGACGCGCGACGCCGGCGCGCACTGGACCGACGCGACGCCCACCTCGGCCGAGTTCCCGAAGGGCGCCACGATCGACAACGTCGAGCCATCTCGGTACGACGCGGGCCGCGCGTACATCTCGGTCGATGGACACCAGGAGAACAACCGCGATCCGTTCATTTACGAGACCGCCGACTACGGCCACACCTGGCGCCTCATCAGCGGCGGCATTCCCAAGAGCGTGTTCAGCTACGTGGGCATCGTGCGCGAGGACCCGAAGCGCAAAGGCATGCTCTACGCGGGCACCGAGAATGGGTTGTACGTGACGCTCGACGACGGCGCGCATTGGTTCCCGCTGCAATCGAATCTGCCGCGCGCGCCGGTCACGTGGATCGTGGTGCAGGAACACTTCGACGATCTCGTGATCTCGACCAAAGGGCGCGGCTTCTGGATTCTCGACGACCTCTCGGCGCTGCGCGGCATCGACGCGACGCTCGCGTCAAAGTCCGCGTACCTGTTCGCGCCGCGACAGGCCTACCGTTTCCGCGGGTCCAACCGCATCAAGGGCGACCCCGACGACATCTCGGCGGGCCGCAATTCGCCGTACGGTGCAGTGATCAACTACTACCTGAAGGACAGCACCACGGACTCGCTGCACATCACGATCCGCAACGCGCAGAACGCGGTGGTGCGCAAGCTCACCGTGCACGGCACCAAAGGCATCAATCGCACGTGGTGGGACCTGCGCTACGACCACACCCACACCGTTGCCCTGCGCACCACGCCCACGGGGTACCCGCAGATCTGGACCGACAAGCGGTTCATCGGGAAGCTCACGCGCCGCATCTATCACTACGGCATCGAGGACCCTGTGTTAGGCCCGCTCGTCGCTCCCGGCACGTACACGGTGGAGTTGGAGGCAGCCGGCCAGAAGCTCTCGCAGCCCCTCACGGTGCTCAAGGATCCGCACTCGGGCGGGACGGATGCGGACGCGCAGGCGCAGAGCGCGCTCGCTTACAGCGTGTACCAGGAAATCGATTCGACCGCCGACGCCATCAAC
>DATJET010000199.1:0-64093 GCA_035496295.1 Gemmatimonadaceae bacterium | reverse complement strand
AGTAGAGGCGTGTCGTCATATGCGAACCATGCGCGCGAGGCCGAGCATGCGGTAGAGGCGCCTCACCTTGATGCGTCCGGTGCGCGCGGTATCTTCTCGCGCGCCGTCCATTCTCTGGAGACCGGACATGACCGCGGTTCGAGCCAAGCTCTCGACGATGATGTTCCTCGAGTATTTCGTCTGGGGCGCGTGGTTCGTCACCATGGGCACGTACTTGGGGACATCGCTCAAGTTCGACGGCACGCAGGTCGGTCTCGCCTACGGTGCGACGGCCATCGCGGCGATGATCTCTCCGTTTTTCGTCGGAATGGTGGCCGACCGATTCTTCGCCACCGAGCGCATCCTCGCGCTGCTGCACATCGTGGGCGGTGTCGTGCTCTGGATTGCGTCGACGATGCATGCATTCGGCGCGTTTTACGTTGTGCTCATCGTGTACGCGCTCTGCTACATGCCCACGCTGGCGCTCACCAACTCGATTTCGTTCGACCACATGAGCGACCCGACGCGCGAGTTTCCGCTCGTGCGCGTGTTGGGCACCATTGGCTGGATCGTGGCCGGACTCATCGTCGGCATCCTCAAGCTCGAGGCGACGGCGGTGCCGCTGCAGTTGGCCGCGGCCGCATCGATCGTGTTGGGCATATTCTCGTTCGCGCTGCCGCACACGCCGCCCCACGCCGCGGGCAAGAAAATCACCGCGCGCGATGTGTTAGGCCTCGACGCGCTCTCGCTGCTCAAGGACAACGCGTTCGCCGTGTTCATTCTCGGCTCGTTCCTGCTGTGCATCCCACTGCAGTTCTACTACACGTTCACCAACCCGTTCCTGAACGAGATCGGGCTTCAGAACGCGGCCGCCAAGATGACGTTGGGCCAGTTCTTCGAGATCGGCTTCATGCTGCTCTTGCCGTGGGCGCTGTCCCGGTTAGGCGTGAAGCGGATCCTCCTGCTGGGCATGGCGGCGTGGGCGGTGCGGTACCTGTTGTTCGCGTTCGGCAACGTAACCGTGAACGTGTGGATGCTGTACGCCGGCATCATCCTCCACGGTGTGTGCTACGATTTCTTCTTCGTCACGGGGCAGATCTACGTCGATCAGCGCGCGAGCGTGTCGATCCGCGCGGCGGCGCAGGGATTCCTGGCGTTCATCACACAGGGCGTCGGCCTGTTCATTGGCTCACTCTTGTCTGGACCCGTCGTGGATAAGTACCGGTTGCCCGGCGGGGTGCACGATTGGCGATCGGTGTGGCTCGTGCCGGCGTGCGGCGCGGCCGTGATCTTCGTGCTGTTCGCGCTGCTCTTCCGTCCGCGCACACAGACGGAAGAACCGAAACCTGCCGCGGCGATGGCCGCCTAACGCAGCTCATCCCATGACCGCTGACCCGGTTTCCCGCCGCGAATTCCTGGGCGACGTCGCACTCGCCGGCGCGGCCTTCACCATCGTGCGGCGCCACGTGCTCGGCCGCGGCTATCGAGCGCCCAGCGACACGCTCAACATCGCCTGCATTGGCGTCGGCGGGAAAGGCGAGAGCGATGTGCAGGGTGTGAGCACCGAGAACATCTACGCCCTGTGCGACGTCGATCTCCACAGCGCTGAGACGTCGTTCCGGCGGTTCCCCAAAGCAAAACAGTATCGCGACTACCGCGAGATGCTCGACAAAGAGGGCAAGAATATCGACGCCGTCACGGTGACGATTCCCGATCACTCGCATGCCGCCGCCGTGATGCTCGCGTTGAAACACGGCAAGCACGTCTTCTGCCAGAAGCCGCTCGCCCGCACGCTCACCGAAGTGCGAGCGATAATGGATGCTGCCGCGCGCACCAAGGTCGCGACGCAAATGGGCAACCAGGGTCACGCGGGCGCCGGCACGCGACTGATCCGCGAGCTGGTCGAAGCCGGTGCGATCGGCACGGTGCGGGAAGTGCACTACTGGACCGATCGGCCGATCTGGCCGCAGGGATTGGAGCGTCCGCTCGAGGCGTACGAGGTGCCGCCGTGGCTCGACTGGGACCTCTGGCTCGGGCCGGCGCCGTCGCGCCCGTACCATCCGGCGTACGCGCCGTTCACGTGGCGCGGCTGGTGGGACTTCGGCTGCGGCGCGTTAGGCGACATCGCTGCGCACGCCATGGACGCCGCGTTCTGGACGTTAGGCCTCGGCTTCCCCGTGCACATCGAGGCCGAAACGACGAAGCTCTACCCGGAAACGGCGCCGAAGCTGTCGCGCATCGTGTATGAGTTCGGCGCGCGGGGTGCGCGCGCACCCGTGCGCGCCGTGTGGCACGATGGTGGATTGGCCGAAGCGCGGCCCGTGGAGCTCGCGCCCGAATTCGACTGGCCGGGCTACGCCGACGTGGGGACACAACTGTGGATCGGCAGCGACGGCAAACTGCTCGCCGACTGTTACGGCGAAGCTGTGCGCCTGCTCGATCCCAAGCGCCAGGCGGAATTCACGGCGCATCCACTGCCCGAGAAGTATGCGCGGACGCCCGGCGTGTATCAGGAATGGATTCGTGCGTGCAAGGGCGGTCCGCCGGCCGGATCCAATTTCGCCGGTCACGCTGGACCGCTCACGCAGATGGTGCTGCTCGGCAACCTCGCCATCCGGATGAATCGGCCGCTGGACCTGAACCCAGAGACGGGCGAGGTGACGAACGCGAAGGTACCCGACGAATACGTGCGGACCGAGTACCGGTCGGGCTGGAGCCTCTAGCCGCCGTAAGCGTTCGAGGCCCGCGCACCGTCCAATCGATGTGCGACGCGACTCGTAATCCCACATCGAAATGCGTGACAGATGCTGCCACAGGATCTCCGCCACGCGCTCCGCGCGCTCGTTAGGCGTCCAACATTCGCCGCATTCGCGATCGCCACGCTTGCGATCGGAATCGGCGCCAGCACGGCGCTCTTTTCCCTCGCCGACGCGGCACTGCTGCGACCGCCGCCATTCCCGGCGGCCGGCCAGATCGACGAGCTCTACCTCACCAGCCAGGCAACTGGACACGGTCTGACCCGCATGCGTTGGTCGTACGGACGGTACGAGATGCTCAGTCATCTCGCATCGTCGTACAGCGCGCTCGCGGCGTACGGGCCCTACGAGTTCAACCTGTCGGGCAGCGATGCGCCGGAGCGCGTCGCCGCCGAAGCCGTCTCGGCGACGTACTTTCGCGCGTTAGGCGTCGACGCGAACGTAGGCCGCACGTTTCTCACCGCCGAGGATTCGGTGGGCGGACCGGCCGCGGTCGCCGTGATCGGCTTCGATCTCTGGAGCAGCCGCTTCGGCGCCAACCGCGCGATCATCGGCCGTTCGGTGCGCCTGAACGGGGTCGACGTGACCGTCGTCGGCATCATGCCGCGCGGCTTCCATGGCCTAACGGGAAGCGCCGACGTGTGGGTCCCATCGGCAATGGTGCCGCGCCTGAGCTACGCGGACTACCACACCACCAATCAGGATTTCATCAGCGTCGTCGGTCGTCGGCCGCCCGGCATGACCCTCGACCGAGCACGCGCCGAATTGGCCATGCTCGGCGTGCGCATCGAGCGCGTGCTGCCGAGTGAGACGGACGTGCCTACGGTGTTCGGCGCGACGGCAGTCCCGCTTTCGGAGGCGCGCATCGATCCCGCCTACCGGCGCGCGATTCTCGTATTGCTCACCGCGGTGCTGCTCCTCTTGTTATTGACGTGCGCGAACGTCGCCGGGCTCGAGCTCGCGCGCAACATCGGCCGCGCCCGGGAAATCGCGGTGCGCCTGGCGCTCGGCGCCGATCGGGCCCGCGTCGTAACGTTGCTGTTGACGGAGACCGCCGTGATTGCGTTGTTAGGCGGCATCGCCGGCGCCATCATCGCGACCTGGGCCCCGCACCTCATCGCGCTGCCGGCGGCCATCGCTGGTCCACGCAATCAGTACGGTCAGTTAGGCGAATTCGCGGCGCCGCGCGCCTCGGCGGCCGTCCTCGGGTTCGCGGTCATCATGGCCGGCGCGGCGGCCCTGTTGGCGGGCCTGCTCCCCGCGCTCACGGCATCGCGCAGCGATCTGTCCATGGCGCTCAAACAAGGCGGCGCGAGCGGAGGCCAGAGCCAACGACGCAGACGCCGCAACATCCGCTCGATGCTCGTCATTGGTGAGATCGCGCTCGCGCTCGTCCTCACCGCCGGTGCCATGCTCGCGCTCGGCGCCGCGCGACGGCTCGAGGGCATTCCGTTAGGCATCGAACCGGCCCACGTCCTCACGTTCCGGATCGCGCCGTCGGATGTCCGGTATCCCGCGCCGGCCGCCCCCGCGCTGATCGAACACGTGCTCGCCACGGTCAGCGCAGTGCCCGGCGTCGAATCGGCCACGGTCGACGCCTGTGCACCGCTCGGACTGCGATGCGCCAACAGCACGCTCTACGTGATCGGCCGCGCGGCGCCACCGCCCGGCCTCGCCCCCGAGGTGCTGCGCCACTATGTCGGCCCCGATCACTTTCGCACACTCGGCGTACCGATCGTCCGCGGACGTGCGTTCACATCGGCGGATCGCGCGGGACGCCCACGCGTGGCGATCATCAACGAAACCGCCGCGCGTCGATTCTGGCCGGGCCAGGATCCAATCGGCCAGCGCGTGTGGTTTGGCGGCGGCAGTAGCTTCGATCGCCCGGACTCGAGCGCCGAGATTGTCGGCGTGGTTGGCGACGTTCCGTACGGTTCGTCGACAGGCGCCTCGATGCTGCCGAGTTTTTACACGCCGTACCTACAGTTCACGTACGCCGCGCGCATGGTAATGGTGCGGACGCGCGGCGATCCGAACAAACTGGTGCCGGCACTGCGCGCTGCGGTTGCCTCCGTCGATCCGGGTGTGGCGGCGTTCGACGTGCGTGATTTGACGGACCGCCTTGGCGACGCCTGGGCGCGGCCGAGGTTCACCGGTCGCGTCCTGGCCGCCTTCGCGGCCCTCGCGGCGGCGCTCGCCGCAGCGGGGATCTACGGCATCGCGATGCAGTGGGTGCGGGAACGCGAGCGCGAGTTGGGCATCCGCGTTGCGTTAGGCGCGGGCGCCGGCCGGATTGCGCGGCTCGTGCTCGGCGAAACCATGGTGCTCGCCGGCGCCGGCGTCGGAGCAGGACTCGCGGCGGCCGTCGTGTTGTATCAGGTCATGCGCGCCACGCTGGCCGACATGGGCACGCCGAACCCGGCGCTGGTTGGCGCGCTCGCCCTCGCGATAGCGGGGATGGCGCTGTTGGCGAGCTGGGTGCCGGCGCGCCGGGCGGCGCGGTCGGATCCCGCCGTCACGATGCGCGCCGAGTGACTGCCTCGCCCCGCGCGGCCAGCCGCCACTCGGTCCCCTACTTCGGCCTGGTTTGGAACACGTACGTGTACTGCCACCGCATCTTGATGGGGCACGGGCCAATCATAGCCGGCTGAAAGCGAAACCGGCTCACGCCGCGCCCGAGTGCTCGCATGAAGTTCAGGTAGTGGCCTCGGAGGTATCGCGTGGTGCCCGGCATGACGCTTCCGGTCTCATCCACCACGAAATCGACCACCACGCTGTCGCCGACATTTGCCTCGGCGGGCAAGATCGGATAATCGATCGGCGGGTTGTTGGGCAGCTCAGCCAGATCCTGTGACAGCGCGAACAGCTGCGCCTGCTCGCGATACAACGGCCGCACGATCGGCGAGAGTCCTCGCGCCGACCGAATGCTCAGCAGTACGAGTGCGCGACCCGTCCGCGGCACCGCGGGCGGCGGTGGCACCAAGCCGGATGCGGCAAGCCTGAGGACGGCTTTGGCGAGGCTGTCGTCGAGCTCGGGCTCGAGGGTGCTCGCCGTCAGCGCGACGTGCGAGATCTGCCCCTTGGCATCGATGTCGAATCCAATCTCACCCTCGACTTGCGCGCCCGCCAAATTGAACGTCGTACTACCGTTCACGCGCCAGTGATTGAACACCGGCATCGCCGTGCTGCTCGGCGCGTGGAACTCCTCGGCCACACCCTCGAGCAGCAGCCGTTCGTAGTCGACCGAGAGCGTGGAGTCGGGCAACGTGCGGACGTCGAGCATGACCGTGTCCTGCACCGAGCCGGCCGGCAGTTGTTTGGCGAGACACGATGCAGTGTCGGCAGCCTGCGCTGCCGTTAGGCGCGGCGCCGCGTCCAAGACCGAGAACGCTGCTGCCGCGATGAGCCAGCGCCGCGCCGCCGTCACGGCTTCCAACCGCCTG
Organism: Gemmatimonadaceae bacterium; assembly: GCA_035496295.1. GTDB lineage: Bacteria > Gemmatimonadota > Gemmatimonadetes > Gemmatimonadales > Gemmatimonadaceae > JADGGM01. The sequence goes on along the minus strand of DATJET010000199.1, from coordinate 57,915 downwards.
TCGCAACCTGCGGCACAAAAGCGTCCAGTCCGCGCGGCGGAAACTCGACCGTCTTCCCGCGTTCCGCGCTCATGTACGCCGCCATCAGAATCCGCACCACGTCCAAACCGTCGTCGAACGTGAGCAGCGGCGCTTCCTTTCCGAGGAACGCGCGCACGAAGTGGCGATCTTCCGCCTCGTAGCCATACACCGCAGCTTCGCCCGCCACGACGGGCATGAGCCCCATCTCCGCATTCTGTTTCTCGACGAGGTCCTCGCCGGCGCGACCGCGCACCTCGCGGCTGAAAAACACCGTCAGCCCGCTGTCCAACGAGTTCCACGCCATCGAGTACTCCGGGCCGAGGAGCTCGGCCGAGAGCCGCAGGCCCGCGCCGACGAAGCTCCACGACGTGGTAGCTTCGCCTAACACCGTGCGTCCGTCACCATCCTCGAACTCCAGCGTGATACTGGCGAAGTCCTCCGAGGGATGCTTCGTGTAGTCCACCTCCTTGCCCATCGTGCGCGCCAGCCGCTTGGCGTACTCGGGCCGCGACCACTTGAGGCTTGCGATGTGCCCGGTCACCCGCCTAACGGATAGCGATGACAGCGGCTGGCCCGGCTCCGTCAGGAGGTGCCGCACCACGAGCGCCGAGTGGCACATCATGTCGTTGAGCACGCCGCCACCCTGCAGGCGACCCTGCCAGAACCACGGCGAATGCGGACCGCTGTGCTCTTCGGCCGCGCGCGCGAGATACGGCCGCCCCGTCAGTCGTGCACCGCGCGACCAGATCAGGTCGCGTCCGTGGACCACCGGAGGCGCGAACGCCTGGTTCTCGAGATACCCGTGCATAATCTCCGCTTGCTTCGCCATTCGCGCCACGCGCGATGCCTCGGCGACGGTGCGGGCCAGCGGCTTCTCGCACGCGATGCCGCGCAAAGGCTCCCCGCGTGCAGCGGCGGCAACGAGGATGGCTTCGATGTTCTCCACGCGTGCGTCGTTCCGACCGCAGAGCCAGATCGCGTCGATCGCGGGATCCGTCACCATGTCGGCGATCGACGCGAACGCACGCGCCGGACCGACGTCGAGTGACCGGGCCAGAGCCGCGGCCTCCGCGGCATGCTGCGCATGTGGACTGTAAATGCCGCGGATCTCCGCGTCGCGCACAGCGCGGAAGGCGTGCAGGTGAAAGCGCGCATTGAAACCGCTGCCAATGACGCCGATGCCGAGTGGGCGAGTGTTCATCTCTGAATTGGTGTTAGGCGATTCGGGCTCCGCCGTGCGGCCGAACCGATAACGGGGGCAAGCCGCTGCGTCCGGCTGATACCGCCGGAGTCGGCGGTCAGCCGATTTCCGTTAGGACGCAAGGGTCGCTCTTGCGCCTCCCCACGGGCGACGTTAGTCATAGGCCTCGGGGCGCGACCGCAGTTGGACCGGCGGTCTCGAAGTGAACGGCATTCTGCGATCGATGGCCGCCCAAAAGCAAATCGACGTGACGATGCATGTCGATCCCGACGTCGGCATCGTCGTGGTCGATCCAGGCAAGCGCGAGCAAGTGCTGTACGACTTCCTCTCGAACGTACTCAAATTCACGCCGGACAACGGTCGTGTCCATGTGCGTGCGCTCGCCTCGGGGGCGACCGAGTTCCAGATGCAGGTGGAGGATACCAGGCGTCAGCGCGCGCAGCGAGCCGGTGCGTCAAGATCATCGCGCCCACCGCATGTGCCATGAAAAGCGATGACGAACGGGCATTCGCCGCGGGTTGTGACGGATACATCTTGAAGCCGATCGATACCCGCACCCTGCCGGCCATCGGCGCGTCGTACCTGGAGCAACCATGAGCGCGACCATCCTCGTCGTCGAACACAATCCCATCACCCGCAAGATGGCGCGGATCGCGCTCGAGACCGAAGGCTACCGCGTGCTCGAGGCGGATACGGGCGCCGGCGCGCTCGAGCGCGCTGCGGCAACGCCGCCCGATCTCGTCCTCCAGGACATCGTCTTGCCGGACATGAGCGGATTCGATCTCGTCGCCCAATTGCGGCGTCTCCCCGGCGCCGAGCGCGTACCGATTATCGCCTTCACCGGATTTCTCTCGGCCGTCCAGGAAGGCCACATCGCCGCGGCTGGGTTCGACGACCTGTTGGTCAAACCGGCCGAACCATCGCGCATCGTCCAGGTGCTGCGCGCGCATCTGAGTGGCGCCGCGGGCCGACGCGGTCCCGGTGGCACTCTGTTGCACGTGTTGTTGGTCAACGACGATGACGTACAACTGCGAGTGGAACGCCAGCGGCTGGAGCGGAACGGCTTTGCTGTGACCACGAGCGGTGACGGACGATCGGCGCTCGATTCCGCGCGCCGTCACGCGCCCGACGTGATCGTCGCCGATGTCCTGCTGCCCACTGTCGACGGCTTTGACCTGTGCGTGGCGGCCCGCCGCGACCCGAGCATCGCCGGATTGCCCATCGTCCTCGTTTCATCCATGGCCGTCGACGACGAGGCGCGCGAGCTCGCCCAACGTGCGGGCGCGTTCGATCTCGTGAGTCGCACGCCCGAGATGTCCAACGTCGCGGATGTCATCACCGCGGCAGCTCGCGCACCGCACGCGCATCCGGACCTCGCGCCGCCACCAACGATCGAGCGCGTCGAGTACGATCCGCGCCTGATCCGGCAATTGCAGCGGCAGGTGGCCCTGCGATCCGACATCGCCCGGCGGGTGTCGCTGCAGGCGGCTGCCCTGTCCGTGCTCAGCACGATCGCCGACACGCTGGCCCAACGCGGAGATGCGGGAGGCTCGCTGCAGGACGTGCTGACACAGTGCGTCGACGCGGCCGGGCTGTCGCGAGCGGCGGTCCTCGTGCGCGACAATGCCGGCTGGCGCTGCGTGGCGCAGGTCGGGTACCCCGATGAGATCGCGGCCGGATTGCCGACGTTGTTCGGGCACGCCGATTTGTTGGATGCCATCCTCGACGAGGGCAAACCGATCGCGATTCCATCGTCGCGCATACCCAGCGCGGTCGCCGACGATCTGTTGGAGCGCGCGAGCACATCCGGCGCCATGCTCGCACCGATCAGCGCTCGCGGCGACCGCGATGGCGTGCTCCTCTTCGACTCGGCGAGCAAATCGTTAGGCGGAGAGGAGTGGCTCGCGTTCGCACACACGGTGGCGTACCAGGTTGGGCAGGCCGTCGCGCTGAGTCGCACCTTCGAACGCCTGGCCGAGTCGGAGGAACGATATCGTCTACTGTTCGAGCATACGCCGCTACCGTCGTGGGTCTTCGACCGAGAGACGCGCCGCATTCTGGCCGTGAACGCGGCGGCCACGCACGCCTACGGCTACACGAAGGAAGAATTCCTCACGCTCACGATCGATGTACTCCGTCCGCGCGAGGACGTGCCGCGTCTGCAAGAGGAGCTGGATCAGCCGCCGCGTCCGCTTCACTCGGCAGGCACTTGGCGCCACCGTACCAAGTTCGGCGTCGCGATGGACGTCGAGATCAACGCCTGCAGCCTAACGTGGGAAGGCCGTCCGGCCGAGCTCGTGGTGATCAACGACATCACCGCGCGCGAGCGCGCCGAACGCCAGCTGCGCGAGGTGCAGAGTCGTCTCGCGCAGGCGCTCACGTCGAGCAACGCGGTGCTCTACGTCACGAGGCTGCGCGGTGCGGGCTTTCACGGCGTGTGGGTGAGTGACAACATCGCGCGGTTCATTGGATACAGCGTGGAGGAGGCCCTCGCCGACGGGTGGTGGGTCGCGGGCGTTCACCCCGACGACCTGGCGCGTACGCTCGACGCGCAGAACGGCCTGGCACGAACGGGTCGGATGGTCTCCGAGTATCGTTTTCGGGATCGATCGGGCAAGTATCGCTGGATCCGGGACGAGTCACGCGTCGTGGGCGACATGTTCGGCGAGGGCGCCGAGGTGGTTGGCGTCTGGGTGGACATCACTGAACACCGCCAACTCGAGGAGCAATTCCGACAGGCGCAGAAAATGGAAGCCGTTGGACGCTTGGCCGGCGGCGTTGCACACGACTTCAACAATCTCCTCACCGCGATCACCGGATACTCGGACTTGTTGCTGCTCGACCTCGACCCGCAGGACGTATTACGCCAGGACGTCGCCGAGATCAAGCGCGCGGCACTCGCCGCGGCGGATCTCACGCGGCAGCTGCTCGCATTCAGCCGCCGTCAGGTGCTCGCGCCGCGGGTCATCAATCTCAACGCGGTCATCTCAGGCGCGCAGAAGTTATTGGGACGGCTCATCGGCGAGGACGTCAAGGTCGAGACGTCGCTGGATTCGGCGCTCGCGTCGGTCCGGGCCGATCCCGGCCAGCTGGAGCAGGTGATTATGAACCTCGCCGTCAACGCGCGCGACGCGATGCCTAACGGAGGCCTCCTGACGATCGAGACCGCCAACGTGATGGTCGATGCGGAATTCGCGCCCGAGCGACCCGGACCGGCGTCCGGACCGCACGTCGTGATGGCCGTGAGCGATACGGGCATCGGCATGGACGAGGAGACCAAAGCGCGCATCTTCGAACCCTTCTTCACGACCAAGGAGGCCGGGAAGGGAACAGGTCTCGGACTCGCGACGGTGTACGGTATCGTCAAACAAAGCGACGGATTCATCTGGGTGTATAGCGAGCCGGGTAAGGGGTCGACGTTCAAGATCTACTTGCCGCGCGTGGACGAGCCGGCCGAGTCTCTCGAATCAGCAGAACGGCCCACGCGATCGCTGCACGGGACCGAAACCATCATGGTCGCCGAAGACACGGCGGCGGTGCGCGCGGTCCTGCGCGATGTGCTGGAGCGTCATGGGTACACCGTCGTCGAAGCAGCGAGCGGACGCGAAGCCCTGCAGCTCGCGGGCCGGCGACCGGGTGGCATTGACCTGTTGGTCACCGACGTCGTGATGCCGGAACTCAGCGGGCGTGACCTTGTGCGAGAGCTCCGAGCGGCGAAGCCGGATCTCAAAGTCCTCTACATGTCGGGGTATACGGATGATGCGGTGCTGCGGCAGGGTATGTTGGAGCCGGGCGCGGAGTTCATCCAGAAGCCGTTTCGTCCCGACGATCTGGCCCGGCGCATCCGCGACCTGCTCGATGCGCCCGGCGCTGCGCTGCCCACGACGTGAGCTCGGCCCAACTGCCTAACCGACGCCGAGTTTGTGGAGGGCCTCCGGCGGGCACCCGGTCCACTGCGGGACGTACGTATTGCCCTGATACTGCAGGTCGGCGACGCCCATCTTGCTCGAGAAAAATCCGGTCGCCGTGAAGTCGCGGAAGCGGTTGAAAAACGCGACCCCCTGGCTGAACTCCGGTTTGGCGCGACTCGGCCACGCGATGTCGTCGAGCACCGCATGCCGCTCGTTGGTCGTGCACTGCACGAAGGGTCTTCCGAACCGGTCCGCGCACTCGTGATCCAGCCAGGCCAGACCGCCGCGAATGGGCAGGCTGTCCTCCGGGTACAGGACGAGAATCCGGTCCATGAATTCAGGCACGCGCGCGTCGGTCGCGCTCCCCGACCGCTCGTCGCGCGGGATGATGATGTCGACCAGCACGTTCACCGTGTCCCACTCGTGCGGCGTGAACACGGTGGGCTGGTACGATCCCGTCGCGGCGCGCGCCGTATCGGCGCCGGCCTTGCTCCCGACCGCCGTGGCCGTGCGCTCGGCGCCGTTGCACGCGGTGGCGATCGTGCCCAGCACCATCAGCTCGAGCATCGACCGGCGGGACATCCCGCTCCCGTTAGGCGCGGGAGACTCCGCGGTGTCGCGCTCCTCGTCGTGGTCCGTCATATCGCGCCTGCCTTCCGCTGCTCGGTGATGTAGTCGGCGGTCCGCCACGCCAACGCGAGAATCGTCCACGTGGGATTCTTGTCGGCTTGCGACACGAACGGGCCGCCATCGGCCACGAACAAGTTGGGCACGTCGTGCGCCTGGCAGTGGGCGTTGACCACCGAGTTTCCCGGCTCGCGCCCCATGCGCGTCGTGCCTAACTCGTGGATGATCTGTCCACCGTTCGCGATCCCGTAGCCGTGCTCTTTGGTCGGCATCGGCGAGAACACGTCGCCGCCCATCTCGTGGACGATCGCGCGGAACGTCTGCTGCATGTGGCGCACCTGGTTCAACTCGTGGTCCGTCCACTTCCAGTGGAAGCGCAGCACGGGAATGCCCCACCGGTCCACCGTCATCGGGTCGAGCTCGCAGTAGCAATCCGCGTTCGGAATCATCTCGCCGCGTCCGGAGAAACCGACGCTCGCTCCGTAATAGTGGCGATACTCATCCTTCAGCGCCTTCCCGTAGCCGCCCGCGTTAGGATATTTGTGAATGCCATCCATGATGCCATACGCCGGGGTATCCAGCCCGCCCCACAACTCGATGTGATAGCCGCGCGGAAAATCGAGATTGCGGTTGTCGAGCCACCACGGCATGTAGAGGTGATTACCGCCCACGCCATCTTCGTTGTGCGGCACGTGGTCGACCATCTTCGGGATGTACCCGGCCAGGTCGGTGCCTATCGTGTCGGTGAGATACCGCCCAACGACGCCGCTCGAATTCGCGAGGCCCTGCGGGAAGCGCGACGACTTCGAGTTGAGCAGGAGTCGCGCGGACTCGCACGCGCTCGCGGCGAGCACGACCGTGCGCGCCTGCACGTGCTCCACGGTCCCCGTCTTCTTGTCGACGTACGACACGCCCGTTGCCATCCCGCGTCCATCCGTCGTCACCTCGTACGCCATGGCGCTGGTGATGAGCGTCAGCTTGCCTGTCTGCTTGGCAGGCGGGATCAACACGCCCGAGCTCGAGAAGTTCGAGTTGGTCTTGCAGCCGCGGTTGCATTGCCCGCAGTGATGACACGCCGCGCGTCCGTTGAGGGGCTGCGTGAGGACAGAGAGACGCGCCGGAATGCACGTGATGCGCAGCTTGTCCGCGGCCTGCTTGATGAGCAGCTCGTAGCAGCGCGGCGCGGGCGGCGGCTGGAAAATGCCGTCGGGATGATTGCGCAACCCCTCGACGCTGCCGAAGAGCCCGACCAACCGGTCAACGCGATCGTAGTACGGCTTGAGATCGTCGTAGGTGATCGGCCAATCGTCGCCTAACCCGTCGAGACTTTTCCGGCGAAAATCGTCCGGACCGAAGCGCAGCGAGATGCGGCCCCAATGGTTCGTGCGGCCGCCCACCATGCGCGCGCGCCACCAGTCGAATTTCGTACCCGGCGCCGTGGTATACGGCTCGCCATCGATCTCCCACCCGCCAATGCAGCCGTCGAATTCACCGAATGGGCGCTCCTTGGATCCGCGCCCGCGTCGCGGCGACTCGTATGGCCACTCCATCATCTTGGAATCGGTCGCGTTGTCCCACGGGCCGCCCGCTTCGAGCATCACGACGTCGGCGCCGGCCTGCGTTAGGACGTACGCCGACATACCGCCGCCGGCGCCCGAGCCCACGATGCATACGTCGAATGTCTTGCGCGTTCCTGCAGCTTGCATGGGTCTCCTTGGGTCAGTCGATCGCGCGAATCCAGATGTCGCGATACCGCACCCGATTGTTGTGGTCCTGGAGCTCCAGCGGCAAGCTATCGGGCGTGACGTGATACGGCGGCCGCTGCTTGTTCGCCGTCGGACCGCTCAGTGCCACGTTGTCCTGGACCAGTATGCCGTTGTGAAACACCGTTAGGCGGGCCGGTGATGTGACCGTGCCGCTCGAGTCGAATCGCGGCCGGTGAAAGATGATGTCGTACGATTGCCACTTCCCCGGCGCGCGGCTGGCGTTGACCAACGGCGGAAATTGCCCGTACACCGATGCCGCCTGGCCATCCGGGTACGTGTCGTTGTGGTACGAGTCGAGCACCTGCACCTCGTACAGGCCCATCAGGAACACGCCGCTGTTGCCGCGCTCCTGGCTTTCGCCTTTCGGCGGCGTGGGCGCGGCCCACTCGACGTGCAGTTGGCAGTCGCCGAACCCGCGCGCAGTCACGATGTTGCCCGTGCCCGGCTCGACCTCGAAGTAGTCGCCGTGTACTGCCCAACGCACGGGACTTCCGTCGTGCTGGCGCCACGCCGAAAGCGAGCCGTGATCGAACAACACGATCGCGTCCGCGGGCGGCGGCACCGGGGCTCGCTCGGGTCCGGGATCAACCACCGGCGGCCTGGGCCGGTCCATCGAGTGCTGCGGCCAGCGCGTGTCCACCTGGCATCGCGCGCTCGACACGCCGATGGCGGTGAGCAACACCGCGATTGCGACGCATGGAGCGAATCGCATCAGGGACGGGTCTTAAGGGAAGCGTACGAAAATGGTCGAGGCCACCTGTTTATACGCCGCCGACATCGACGTGACAAGTGGCACGCTCTCGCCCCCAGACAGTTGGAGATTCGGACACGCGCACGTAAAATCCACGTCCGGACTTCACATGCTCATCTCTATTCTATCGTTCGCGCTGCTCTTGCAGGCGCCGAACCCAGCCCCCGCCATTCGATCGGACAGTACCGTCTATGACGGCCGGTCGCGGCAGCTCGATGTCGCGCCGCCGCGCATCGACACCACGATCGTCGTCGACGGTGTGCTCGACGAAGCCGTGTGGCGACGCGCCGCGAGGCTCACCGGCTTTTCCGAGTATCGTCCCGTCGACGGATCGGCCGCCACCGATTCGACCGATGTGCTCGTGTGGTACTCGAGCGATGCGATCTACTTCGGCATCCGCGCGTACGAACCACATGGCAGCGTCGTACGCGCAACGCTTGCCGACCGCGACAACATCGATGCGGACGACAACGTCCAGATCCTGCTCGACACGTACTCCGACCACCGTCGCGCATTCATGTTCGCCGTGAATCCGCTTGGCGTGCAGGAGGATGGTGTGCGCAGTGAAGGCCAGGACGCCGGCGCGGCCGGCGGCGGTTCCGGTCCGAACGCGCGCTTCGATGGCACGATCGACCTCAATCCCGACTTTGTGTGGGAATCGCGCGGCCACGTGACGTCATCGGGCTACGAAATCGAAGTACGCATCCCGTTCCGGAGCATCCGGTTTCAGGATCTCGATCCACAAACATGGGGCATTCAGATCGTACGCGAGGTCCAGCACTCCGGCTACGAGGACACGTGGACGCCCGTGGTGCGCGCGAATGCGAGCTTCCTCATCCAGGCGGGGCGCCTCGTTGGGCTCACGCATTTGCACCGCGGCCTGGTGATGGACGTGATCCCCGAGGCCACCACCAAAGTGGACGGCGATTCGGTGAACGGCGCGTATCGCTACGCCACGACACCGGCGTTGGGCGGCACGATGTTCTGGGGCCTGACTAACGGACTCGGCTTGAGCGCCACCGCGCACCCCGACTTCTCGCAGGTCGAAGCCGACGTCGCGCAGGTCACGCTCAACCAGCGCTTCGCGCTCTTCTACCCCGAAAAGCGCCCGTTCTTTCTCGAGGGACTCGAGCAGTACGACACGCCTAACCGGCTCATCTACACGCGCGACATCGTGCAGCCCAACGGCGGCGCCAAGCTCACCGGCAAGGTCGGCGATCTGAACGTGGCCTACCTGGGCGCCGTCGACCAGCGCGACGCGGTCACGGGCAGCGACCCGATCTACAACATCCTGCGACTCCGCCGCGACCTCGGCGCCAGCTCGAACCTCGGGCTCGTATACACAGACCGGATCGACGGCGGCGACTACAATCGCATGGGTGGCGTCGACGCGCGCTTCTTATGGCACAAGATCTGGTTCTCGCAGGTGCAATTCGTCGGTTCCACCACCCGCGACAGTCTCGGCGGACGCAACGGTGCGCTGTGGGATATCACCTTCGGCGACCGCACGGGCCGAGCCTATGGGAACCACGTCGAGCTGCTGGGTGTGAGCCCGAACTTCGAGGCCGCGAGCGGCTTCGTGAACCGCACGGGGTTCGTCCGCGCGATGATTTTCAACCGATACACGGTGTACGGTGGTCCGGGCGCGCTGGTGGAGCAGGTCTCGTTTTTCCTCAATGCGCAGCCGCTCTGGAACTACGCCGACTTCGGCAAGTTAGGCGGCACGTTCGAGGGCGGTTACTCCACGCAGGCGTCTGCCACGCTGCGCGGCGGCTGGAACCTCGGGTTGACGCTCAACGACAACTTCCAGCGATTCGACAGCACGGCGTACCGGGGCTACGGCGTGATCGCCGGCGCCGACACCGCCGCGTTCGTGCTGCCGCATGGGCTCTACTCGCTGTATGGCAAGAGCGTGAGCCTCACATCGCCTAACCGGAAGGTCACGGTGAACGCCAGCGCCGGCATGAACGACGCGGTACTCTTCGCCGAAGCCGGCGAGGGCCGCGAGGTCACTGGCAGTCTGAGCGTGGCCTGGCGCCCAACGCCGGACCTCCGCCTCGACGCGTCGTGGATCTACGATCGGCTCACGCGCGTGCGTGACGGCAGCGAGTTCGCCATCACCAACATCCCGCGCCTGCAGGTCGAATATCAACTCACGCGATCGATCTTCCTGCGCTACATCGGGCAATACGTGGCGCAGCATCAAGCGGCGCTCGAGGATCCGCGAACCGGCGCTCCGTTGGTCCAGCGCGGTTCGGTCGGCGGCGCGTACGCCCCCCTCGGCGCGTTCTCGTCCAACCTCTTCCGGAACGACGTGCTGTTGTCCTACAAGCCGATCCCGGGGACGGTCTTCTTCGCCGGCTACGGGACATCGCTCAGCGAGCCCAACGCATTTCAGTTCTCGCGCGGCATGTACCGGACCACGGACGGCGTCTTCGTGAAGGTGAGCTACCTGTTCCGTCTCTAGGCGGCGTCGCGCCCCCGGCGGCCCTGCGTTAGGAGGTGGCGGAGCCAGTACATCGCGCCGAGGCCGAGGTGGTAATAGTGCCGCACCACCCGCGTCGGGAACCGCCCGGCCCGCACGTCGACGGCCAGCGAGCGGCCGTAATAGAAGAGGTCCTGCCGGATGCGCGGCAGGATGCCGCGATCGCCGGCCATCACGTACTTGCAGAACAACGCGCCGCGCGCGCGGGTGTACGCGCGGGTGAGCGCCCGCACCTGCGCGTCCGTGCGCCGCCCGTGGTTGTGATACACCAGCGCATCCGGCGAATACTCGACACGCAAGCCGGCGCGCAGGCTGCGGTAGACCAAATCCACGTCTTCGCCGGCGCCGGCGCCGGTGCCGCCGCCTAACCCAACATCGAACGGACCGGTCACCGCGAGCGCCGACCGCCGGAACGCCAGATTGCAGCCGATGATCCCGTCCAGATTGAACGACGCCGAGATCTCGCCGCGCGTCCGCGACGTGCGCGTCGTGGTCGGCCGGTCGCGCAGGTCGAACAACTCCACCCGCCCGCCTAACACGCCAAGCGACGGGGCGCGAGCGAATTCCTCGTGGATGGTCGTGAGCCACCGCGCATCAGGGAGGCAGTCGTCGTCGGTGAAGAGCAGGAGATCGCCGCGCGCAGCCGCGATCCCCGCGTTGCGCGCCCGCGAAACGCCGGGAATGCCTTCGCGCACGACGCGCATCGGCAACGGGCTCTGGAGCGATGCGAGCATCGACGCCGTGTCGTCCGTGGACGCATTGTCGACGACGATCAGCTCCCAGCGCAGGCCGGTTGGCACGACGAGCCGCTCCAATTGCTCGAGCAGCCGCGCCATCGCGTCGCTGCGATTCCGGGTGCACACGATGACGCTGACATCCACCGCCGGCGCGGCACGCGCGGTCACGACGTCCATTGCTCCACCGTTCGCACAGCCTCCGCCGGCGTCTCCGCCCAGTGCACGATCGGCGCGTCGCGGGTCCACGTTTCGTAGAACGAGCGCACCTTGCCGTAGCTGTTGTCGAGCACCGCGTGCGGGCTGCCGAGCATGAGGCTCAGGATGTGCCCGTGGAGGCGGTCCGTGATCACGGTGTCGCCGGCGGCGAGCATGGTGCATCCGCTGCGCACACGCTCCCGCGACGCGATGATGCTCAACCCTCTCAACGGACCTTGCGCATACGGCTCGAGGCGCGGGTGCACAGAGGTCAACGTGTGGCCGAATCGCTCGACGCGGGATAGGGCGGAGCGCGGCCGCAGCGCCCAATCGAACGTCGGGTAGCTGCCGGCGTGCGCGTGCGGCGCGGCCTCGCGGTCGCGCCGAGCGAGCCACACGACCCGCGCCGTCGGCGCGACCGGCCTCGGCAGCGGGCCTAACGCGAACGCCAGATCGGGACACACGTCGCTCGGCGCGTCGAAGGCGGTGCGCGCCGCCGCGAGACTGCGGTCGTCGCGGAGCAGCAGCGTGAGACGCCGGTGCGCGCCGAACGCCGACCGTGCGCGCGCCAACGCGGCCGGCTCGCGGAAATGCATCGACTGCGGCAGCTGGATCACGGGCACGTCCGGGAAATCGGCCAGCACGCGCTCGCGCAGCTGCTGGTGCAGCGGCCACAGGTCGCCGAGGTTTCCACCGCCCGATAGCAGAATCACACCCCCGCCTAACCGGCGGGCGAGCGTGGCCGGCGCGTACGTCTCGAGGCTGCACGCGTAGCACACGCGCACGCCGGCGCGTCGCAGCAGCGCGAGCGTCCCCAGGTGGATCGCGCTGTCGCCAACGTTCTGGTGTGTCGGCACATCGAGCAGCGCGGCGCGCGTGACGCCGGCGAGCAGCGGCCGGACGGTGCGCTCCAGCCGCTCGCCTAACGCATGCACCACCGTGCAGGCCCGGCGGGCGGCATCGCTCGCGGTTGCTGTCCGGATGCGCAGCTGCGGAATCACGGTCGACACGGTCGAAGAGGGAAAGCGCCTAACGAGAGGCGCCGGCTGCCTTTGCGACGGGCAGCACGCGCGCCCGCGGTAAGAGATGCGACGTCCCCGAGAACGTGAGCGCGCCTGTCTCCACCTGCACGGTCACGCCCGGCCCCGACACCACGTCCCGCCGCGTCTCGGCATCCCATACCGCGAGCTCGAGGCCGTAGATACCCGGCGCCACGTTGAACTGCAACTCCACATCCACCTCGAACGGCCCGCCCGCGGGCATCGACGCGCCGCAATCCTGTGCCGACGCACTGAAGATCAGACGACCGGTAGACAGGGCCCGCACACGCAGCGTGAAGTCGCGCGACGCCTCATCGCCGCCGTGGGCCACCGCGCCGCTCAATCGAAAGTGCGCCCGCTCGCCCGATCGCACCGGCAGCGGCGACTCGAGTGACAGCGCATCGAACGTGAGTCCCGACGTGTGTCCCGCCCCCGGGTCGCCGTTCCGCGAGATCTCGAGATACGCCTCGATGCACTCGGTGGGCGTGCCGCGCTTCGCCACCCGCCCTCGCTCCAACAGCAGCGCGTGCGTGCACAGGGACGCGATGCGCTCGAGTTGATGCGACACGAGCACCACTGGAATACCGCTCGTGCACATCTCCTGTATCCGGTCGAACGCCTTCTGCTGAAATCGCAGATCGCCCACCGACAACACCTCGTCGATGACCAGCACATCGGGGCTGATGTGCGCCGCGATCGCGAAGCCGAGCCGCGCGTTCATGCCGTTCGAATACCGCTTGACGGGCGTGTCGATGAATGCCTCGATCTCGGCGAACGACACGATCTCGTCGAAGCGGCTGCGGATCTCGCGCCGCTTCATGCCGAGGATGGCGCCCTGCAGAAAGACGTTCTCGCGCCCGGTGAGATCGGGATGGAAGCCTGCCGCCACTTCGATCAGCGCGCCCGCGCGCCCGGTGATCGAGCACTGTCCGCGCGTGGGCACCAGAATCCGCGTCAGCAGCTTGAGGATGGTCGACTTGCCCGCTCCGTTAGGCCCGAGGATGCCGAGCGCTTCGCCCGGGCCCACCTCGAACGACACATCGCTCACCGCCCAGAACTCTTCACCCGACAGCTCGTCGCGCGGCGGCATGCGCCCCGCGAGACGGCGCACCGTCGCCGGCACCAGATCGCGCAGGCTGTCGTGCAGCTCGCCTCGCGCGAACTTCTTCCACACGTGGTCGAATTCGATACGAGGCGCGTCCGTCAGGTCAGACATATTCGGCGAACTTGCCCTCGGTGCGGTGAAACACCAGCACGCTCACGATGAGCCCGACCACGGCCCAGGTCGCGCCGTACGCGAGATACCAAGGACTCCACGCGACCACCGCGCCCTTGTTGCCGACCAAGACGAGCGGCTCCAGCAAGTTGTGTCCCTCCACGATGCTCAGCCGCAGGCCCTCGAGCAGCGGCGCCAACGGGTTCAGCATCATCAGACGCGCGCCTAACGGACCGAACATGCGCGGCTCGAAGAACACGGGCGTGAAGAAGATCCCGAAGGTGAGCAGCACCTGCACGATGTATTTGACGTCGCGAAAGAAGAGATTCGCGCACCCCAGAAAAAGTGCCGCGCCGGCTGTCACGCAGAAGATCAGGACGGCCAGCAGCGGCACCCACAGCGCCGTGAGTCCATAGTGGACGCCGAGGAACGGTAGCGCGGCGCCCACCGTGATCGCGCCGATCGTCGAGTCGAACGATTGCGCGAACGTCGCCGACAACGGCAGCACCTCGCGCGGAAAGTAGATCTTCGACACCAACGGCAGATTGCCCGTCAAGCTGCTCGTCGCGAATCCGATCGCGCCCACGAAGAATGCCCACGGTAAGGCCTTCACCGCCATGCCCGCAATCACGTCGCGCGCGACGTGCCCGCCGCTCATGTACGCCATCGCGAACCGCACCAGCGTACCCGCTGCCACGATCAACGCGGGCATGAGGATCGCCCACGCGAATCCCATCACCGCCTGCTTGTATCGGATGCGCACGTCGCGCAGCGTGAGCTCGTAGAGCAGCTCGCGATACTTCCACAACTCGTCCACCGCGATCTCACGGAGATCGCGCAGCAAGGAACGCCGCTGCGGCGACGGAACGTCTCTGGCTAACACGAGGTCGGACATATCCGGGGACGATGGATCGCAGGGCGAGGCGGAAAACGGTGCCGCGTGGGACTTGGGCCGGGGCCTACGCGGGCCGGCGGTCGCGCGCCAAGTCCATCGCGCGCCCCGGTGTCGGCAGCTATCATGCCACGCCTCCCTTCGATGATACGCGTGCTTTAGTCGTCGCGACAAGCGGCGACCTGTTGCTTCTGCCTCACAGGTGACCGCACTGGTGCTCAAGCGATCGCTCACCGTCCTCTCGCTCGTCTTCGTCCTCTACTTCACCACCTCGGGCGGTCCGTTCACCACCGAAGGTCTCGTGGCAGAAGTTGGACCGGGACTGGCGCTGCTGATCATGCTGCTCGTCCCGTTGCTCTGGTCCGTACCGGAGGCGCTGATCATAGGCGAGCTGGCCAGCATGCTGCCGGAGGAGGGCGGCTACTATCGGTGGGTGCGTCGGGCGTTCGGCCCCTTCTGGGCCGTGCAGAACGGCTGGTGGACGTGGATGTATTCGTTGGTCGACATGGCCATCTACCCGGTGCTGTTCACGCAGTACCTGGGCTACTTCTTCCCGTCGTTGGGCGCCGACGCCAAGTGGCTCGTGGCGCTGGTCGTGATCTGGACCGCGGCCGCGATCAACCTGCGCGGCGCGCTGCCCGTTGGGCGTGTGTCCGTGCTGGCCGGCGCATGCATCATTCTCGCCTTTCTGGCGATGTCGCTTGCCGCGCTGCCGCACGTCACGCATGTGCCGTGGCTCCCCGTACTCAAACCCGGGAGCACGCCCGCCGGCGCGTTGGGCATCGGTCTCTCGATCGCGCTCTGGAACTACATCGGTTGGGACAACGCGTCGACGGTGCAGGGGGAAGTCGTGGACGCCTCGCGCAGCTACCCGCGCGCCCTCGCCGTCGCTCTGCCGTTAGTCACGCTCGGCTACCTCACGGCCCTGTGCGCGGCGCTCGCCGCCACCGACTGGACCCGGTGGAGCGACGGCGCGTGGCCCGAGATCGCGCGGGCCGCGGCCGGTTCGTTAGGCGGATCCGCGATTGCCGTCTGGATCGGCGTCGCCGGCATGGTGAGTGCGCTCGCGCTCTTCAACGCGCTCCTGCTCTCCTACTCGCGCATCCCGTTGGCCATGGCGCTCGACGGCTACCTGCCGGCCTGGCTCGGACGCACCGATACGCGCGGCACGCCGCGCAACGCGGTCCTCGTGTCCGCGGTCTGCTACTCGGTGTTCGTGCTGCTTTCCATCCAGGGACTCGTCGTGGCCGATGTGCTGCTCTACGCGATGGCGCTCTTTCTGGAATTCGGCGCGCTGATCCAGCTCCGCCGTACGGAGCCTGACCTGCGCGGCGTCTTCCGCATCCCCGTCGGGCGCGCCGGCGTCACGGTGCTCGCGGTGCTCCCGATGGTCATCCTGCTCGGCGTCGTCGCACTGGAGATGCGCGACGGCGAGTACGGGCGGCCGGCCGTCGCAGGCGCCGTCGCTGCTGCGCTCCTCGGGCCCGTGGTGTTCGCCGCGATGCGACGCCGCCGCACGGCTCTTCCGTAAGGCAACCCTCCGACCCTCGCGCCCCGACGCGCCCGAGCTATCTTCGACCTCACCCGCAATCCGTGGCTTCCTCCACACCATCCCCACCGAGTCCTCCTACGTACATTCCCACGGGCCAGCCCGGCGAAACCCTTCCGTTGGACATCGCGTGGAGCACGGTGCGCGATGCGGTCCTGCGCGGCCTTACGCACGCGCTGAGCAACCGGGTGATGGCCATCACGACGCTCGCGGACCTGGCCGGCGACGCAAGCGCCGTCACGACCACGCGTACCGTGCTGGCCTCGGAGGCCGTCCGCCTCGACGCGCTGTTGCAGCAGTTCCGCCTGCTGTCGCCCGCGGCACCGGCGCCCGCGGAACCGCTCAACATCGCCGACGTGCTCGCGCCGCTCGTCGACTTGGCGGGCCGTCATCCGGATGTCGTGGGTACGCCGTGCGATGTCCGTCTCACGGCCGGTGTGCAGCCCGCTTTCGTGGACGCCGGCCAGGTGGGCCGCATCGTGCCCGCGCTCGTGGTTGCAGCCATGCGCGCCGCACGGCGACTGCAGCCTCCGCGCGTGCAAGTGGACGTGCGGGGGGATGCGCGGTGGGTCGTGGTCGGTGCCGCGGCGGGCGATGCGGTTGGCGCAGGAGCGTTGCCCGACGAAACAAACGCGGGCGTGCCGGCCATCGGAATCTTCGAAACGCCGGGCGGCGCGCGATACGAGCTGCGGATGCCGACGCTGGCCGCGGCGCGCCGCCGCGACCGCGCTTCCGGTTAGGCGTTAGGCAACGGACCGCATCGGCGCGAGCGCGGTACGCAGGCGGCTCATCGCCTTCTGCTTGATCTGCGACACGCGCGATTCGGTCACCTCGAGCACCCGCGCGATGTCCTGCAGCTTGAGCTCCTCGAGGAAATAGAGCGTCAACACCCGGCGCTCCACGTCCGGCAGCTCGAGCAACGCGGCGCGCAGGCGCTCGATTTCCTGTTCCCGCGTGAGCCGCGCCTCCACCTCGACGCCGTCGCTCGCCGCGAGCGATTCACCCCACGTCCGAGCCTCGCCGTCCTCACTGCTGCCCGGCATCGGATCGTCCAGCCGCAGCATCATCGTGCTCGCCGCGTCCGACTGCCAGCGCGTCACCGTCTCGACGTCCACGCCCATCCGAAGTGCCGTCTCTTTCGGCATCGGTGCGCGGCCAAGGTCGTGCGCCAGGCCGGCTTGCGTGGCGCCTAACGCACGCGCCCGGCGGCGAATCGACGACGGAACGTGGTCCAGCCGGCGCAGCTCGTCCACGATCGCGCCGTGGATGCGCGGTACCGCGTAGGTGCTGAAGGCCAGTCCGCGGTTCGGGTCGAAGCGGTCGATCGCCTCGGCAAGGCCCAGCGTGCCCGCGCTCACCAGCTCGTCCAGCTCCGCGGCGCCGCCCAACCGGCGGTGGACACCGCGCGCCACGTGGTACACGAGGCTGAGATGGGTCGCCATGAGCCGTTCACGACACTGTTCGTCGCCTGCCGCCAACCGCTGCCACAATTCCGCGTCCGACATCGTGCCTCTCTGAAGGAGTCGCGCCGGACAGCGGATTCATCCGTCCGGCGGCCCCATCAAAAGCAACCGACGTTCCACGCCGGATTGGACAGAATTCATGCGCTCCGAACGACGAGTCGCGATCATCTAACAGCTTGCAACGACAGCTGTTAGGGGCCGCTGCCGGGCCAGAAAATCGCGCGTCGGCCGGCCCGGTTTGGCCAGGGAAAGGCAGGGCAAGAGTGCCCCGCGGAAGGAATTACCGGATCGGGACGGGCAACGCTTGCCGCGTCCCGAAAGCCCTCAGTCGTCCGCCGCTTCCGAGGCGGATGACGAGGACGGTGGGCCGTTCAGCTTGTAACGCAGCGTGCGGACTGAGATGCCGAGGAGCGCGGCGGCGCGAGTCCGGTTCCGTCCCGTCACTTCGAGCGCTTTGGAGATCAGGACTTCTTCGGCGCGATCCAGACTCAGGGACGTCAGCACCACACTACCATTGAGCGCGCCGGATCCGTTGGTCGCGCCGTTCGCCACCGGTGCCGCGGCCTGCTGCACCGCCACGCCGCGACCGTTCCGGAAGGTCTCCGCGTCCAGCGCACGCGCCTGCAACACCGGGTCCGAGCTCAGGATAACCGCGCGCTCGATCACGTGCTGGAGCTCACGCACGTTGCCCGGCCACTCGTGCTGCTGCAGCAGTGCCAACGCTTCAGGCGAAATGCCGGCTACATCTTTGCCCGAGTCGGCTGCGGCGCGGAGCGCGAACCGATGCGCCAACATCGGAATGTCGTCGAGTCGCTCGCGAAGCGGCGGAATGCGCACGGGAATCACGCTGAGACGGAAAAACAGATCCTGCCGAAAACGGCCCGCTGTTGCTTCCGCCGCGAGGTCTCGATTCGTGGTCGCGATCACGCGCACGTCGACGCGAATCGGAGACGTCCCACCCACACGCTCGAATTCCTGTTCCTGCAGCACGCGCAGCAGCTTCGCCTGAAGATCCAGACGCATCTCGGAGATCTCGTCGAGCAGCAACGTGCCGCCGTGCGCCCGCTCGAATGCACCTTCCACTCGCTTGAGCGCGCCCGTGAACGCGCCACGTTCGTGTCCAAAGAGTGCGCTCTCCACCAGCCCCTCTGGCAGCGCGGCGCAATTCAGCTTGATGAACGGCTTCTCCCGACGGTCGCTCAGCTCGTGAATCGCGCGCGCGAACAGCTCCTTGCCTGTGCCCGATTCGCCTTGCAACAACACCGTCGCGCGAGTAGGTGCAGCGGATGCCGCGGCCTGCAGAGCACGACGAATCGCCTGGCTCTCACCAATGATCTGTCGCTCGCTGCGCGCTTCCATAATCTCGCGCTTGAGTGCCGCGTTCTCGCGTCGCAACCGAACGAGCTCCAGCGCTTGCTCGACCGCGAGCTCGAGCTGCGCGGCGCGCACGGGCTTCGTGATGTAGTCCACCGCGCCTGCTTTGATCGACGCAACCGCATGCTCGATGCTTGCGTATCCCGTCATCATGATTACCGGTGTGTCGATGCCTTCGCGCTCGAGGTGCGCGAGCAGATCGAGCCCGGTGTTGCCGGGCATGCGGTAATCCGAGATGATGAGATCGACGTTCCCCCGCGCGAGAATCACCAAGGCGTCCGGAACGTTGGCCGCGTTCAGCGGCTCGTGTCCGGCTTGCTTGAGCGTCTCCCCGAGGAGAAGCGAGATCGTTTCGTCATCATCGACGCACAGGATGGTAGCCATGCGTGTGGATGACGCACCGAAACTGCGTCCGGCAACAATTTCCGGGACACGCCTGCCGGGCGGCATTGGTGCCCTCGGCCGGCCGGAAGTTCGCGCCCGCTAGAGGCCGCTAAAGTTCCGCCGCGCCTGACCGATCATCATGGCATGATGACCACACCGCGTTGGAACGATGCCGGCGACAGGAGCGACGATCGCCTTCGCGACCGCTCTGCCGCCCAGAGCCGCACTCATTGGTCGGCTAACCGTGCGGTCTCGCCCCGCCAGGTCGACGAGATCAAGCGCCGCCTACGCAGCGGAGTGTACGACACACCGCAGATGGTGGATGCGCTTGCGCGTCGGCTGATCGACAGCGGCGAGCTCTGAGCTCGGCCAGAAGCCTCGCGGCCCTGCACGAAGGTGACGCGAACTCCTGACCGGAGTTTTACGCGTCGACCGGTGCCAAGTGCCGGCTGAGCCAGCCGCGCGTATCCTCGAGGTCGCCAGGCACGAGCTCGTGTCCTGCCCGCTGCCAACGCAGCGTCACGTCGGCGCCCGCGCTCGCGAGGGCATCGGCCAGACGCTGAGCCCGCTGCACCGGCGAGAACGGATCTGTCTTGCCCGCCGAGATGAAGACCGAGGTTCCCGCGAGCGCGGGAAGAGTGGCCGGCTCGAGCGGCATCACGGCGCGGAGGAGGGCCGCGCCGCGCAACAGCCCCGGCTCGAGGAGCAGCAGGCTCGCCGCCATGTTCGCCCCGTTCGAGTAGCCTAACGCAAACAGGGACTCGAGTCGGAACCCGTACGTGCCGGCGGCGGAGCGGACAAAGGCCGCGAGAACCGGTACGCGCGCGCGGATGTCGGCCTCATCGAATACGCCTTCGGCGTGTCGCCGGAAGAACCGCGGCATGCCGCGCTCGCTCACCTGTCCCCGCGCACTCAGCAGCGACGCCCCGGGCGCCAGCTCGGTGCCTAACGGGATGAGATCGGATTCGTCGCCGCCCGTGCCGTGCAACAACAGAACGGTGGGCGACGCCGGGCCCGCGGCACCGGGCAGCCACCGATGAGGCCAATCGCGGAGCGTTTCCGCATCGCCGTGCATGCCCAACAAACCTCGAGTCGAAGTCGGCTCGAATGATAAGGGCGCGCACGACAGGACACAGCCGGCCACAGCACCATAGCGATCCGGCAGTGTCCGGTCCTGTCCGCCTTTATGCGTGCATGTCGTTCCAGCGACGGACCGTCGCCCGCCCCAGGCGACCGAGGTTCGTCGCGAAGGCAAGTCCAAGTGCGCTCGTGGCCGCGCTGACCCACACCTCGACCGGTTGCCACGTGCAGCGCGCCTCGGGCCGCGTCGCGGGAAACGCCTCGCCGGAGATCTGGACTTCGTCGGCGTACAGCGACTCGGTGTCGAACAGCAAGCTCGTGAGTAAGGCGGCCATCGATTCGTCGCCGCCGCGGTGCCGACGCAGGTCCAATACGACACGCTGTGCGCACGCCACCCGGGTCATCGCGGCGATCGCACTCGCGCGTGCGGCGGGAGTGCCGACGAATTTGCGCAGCTCGACCACGCCACGTCCATCCGGTTCGATTTCCGCCGACTCGATGCCGTGACGGCTCAGCCAGCCCTCGCGTTGCGTTTCGGGCGCGCGCTCGACGACGCGCAACGTTGGAATGGTACGCCGACGCGAAAGTCGAGTGTCGAGCATCCACAGATTCAAGGCCATCGTACTCATCGGCACGCTCCGAACGGGTCGCATCGTGGTTTCACTGATTCGACACTGGATGCGCGCGAAGGGTTTGCGCGCCTCTGGTCACCGCGGCCTCGCCTGCCATACTATCATCACCCGCTCGACGCGCTTCCCGCTCGACTCCTTCCCACCGCGTCCTCCCATGCATCCCATCTGGACCGACATCCTAACGCCCGGTGTTCCGCTGCTCGACAAGGCCGTGCGCACCGTGGTGGTCTACGTCTTTTTGCTCGTCGGTCTCCGACTCGCCGGCAAGCGCGAGCTCGGGCAGCTGAACCCGTTCGATCTCGTCGTCCTGCTGGTGCTGTCCAACACGGTGCAGAACGCGATCATCGGCAACGACAATTCGCTCTTAGGCGGACTGTTCGGCGCGACTCTGCTCCTCGTGCTCAACTATGCCGTGGTGCGCTTCCTGTTCTTGCACCCGCGACTCGACCGCATCGCCGAGGGCCGCGAAGTGATCTTGATCAAGAACGGCAAGCTGATCGAGAATCGCCTGCGTCGGGAGCTCATCACGCGCTCCGAGCTCGTGTCGGCGGCGCGCAAACAAGGCATCGACGATTTGCGCACCGTGGATTGCGCGCGCCTCGAGGTGGGCGGCACGCTGACGTTCGCGGTGAAGCACCCGACGGGCGAAGAGGGCTGGCACGATCTGATCACCCAGCGGATGGATCGCCTCGAGGGCAAGATCGAGCGCGTGCTCGAGGCGCTGCAGGCGCGGGGCGACGGCGCCTGACGCCGGTTAGGCAGTCAGCAGCCAGTCCGGGTGCTTGAGGTGGAACCCGGTGTGGTTCTGGTAGGCGCGCGCCAGTGCGAGCATCGGGGCTTCGCCGAACAAGTGGCCGAGGAAGGTGAGCGACACCGGCGTGCCATCGTCCCGGAATCCGTTAGGCACGATCACCGCCGGGTGGCCCGTCAGATTCGTGGCCACGAGCTGCGCCCCGAACGTCGGCGTGACGACGACATCCACGTCGCGGAACGTCGCCTCCATGGCGCGCATCGCCAGCGTCCGCGCGCGGTTGGCGTTGACGTACTCGACCGCCGGGATGAACCGCGCGACACGGAAGGTGTTGGGCCACGCATCCTTGTCCTGTTGGGCCATCTGCTTGTCGCGACCCGAGCGCGTGAGCTCATCGAACGCGGCCGCGCCTTCGGCGCGCAGGACGAGGGTCATCGCACTCCACGGCTGGTCGGGCAGCTCCACCGGTACGAGCTTCGCGCCGATCGCGCGTAAGGCATCGAGCGCGGCGTCGTCAAACTGCTTCGTCGGATGGTCCGCATCGAACGCGCTCTTGATGTAGCCGATGCGCAGGGATGCCGGCGTCGTGCGCGCGTCGTACGGGAACGCCGCGTCCACTGCCGTTGGATCGTGTCCGTCGCTGCCGCGAATCGCATCGAGGACGAGCGCACAATCCTCGACGCTCCGGCACAGCGGACCCAGCTTGTCCATCGTCCACGAGAGCGCCATCGCGCCCGTACGCGGCACGCGGCCGAAAGTCGGACGCAGTCCCGTGGCACCGCACCGCGTGGAGGGCGACGAGATGGAGCCTAACGTTTCACTGCCGACCGAGAAACCGACCAGACCCGCCGATGTCGCGCATGCCGGGCCTGCGGACGAGCCGCTGGAGCCCTGATCCGGCTTCCACGGATTGCGCGTCTTCCCGCCAAACCACACATCGCCCATGGCGAGTTCGCCTAACGAAAGCTTCGCCACCAGCACCGCTCCGACCGCGTCCAAGCGGCGCACCACCGTCGCGTCGTCGTCCAGCATTTGATCCTTGTACGGCGTGCTGCCCCACGTTGTGGGATAGCCCTTCACCGCGAGCAGATCCTTCGCGCCCCAAGGGATGCCGTGCAACGGCCCGCGCCACCGGCCGCGGCGCAGCTCCTCGTCCGCCGCGCGCGCGTGCTCGAGCGCGCGATCGGCGGTCAGCGTGATCACGCAATGCAGCTTTGGATCGAACTCCTGCAGTCGGTCGAGCGACACGCGCGTCAATTGTTCGCTCGTCACCTTGCGGCGCCGCACCAGCGACGACAGCTCCGTCACCGGAAGAAACGCGAGCTCGGCGTGCGATGCCGGTAGGGAGCGCGGCGCTACGGTGGACCGGACGATCCGATGCTCGCCCTTCGAGATCGTGATGCCCGGCAGCACGGGATTGAAATGCACCGCCGGCACGACGTCGTTGGTCAGCGTGATGCCGTGCAGCGTCACCAGTTGCTTCTCCTGCTGCTCGAGTCCGGCCACCATCATCGCGCGCTCGTCGTCATCGAACTCGAGACCCGCGAGCTCCGCGGCCTTGGCCACCGATTCGCTCGTGATTTCCGCACCCTGTGCCGCCTGTCCCCAGAGAATGCCGGGCAGGAGCGTCGAGCCGAGTCCGATCGAGGCGAAGTATTCGATGAACGCGCGGCGTGAGCGGACGGGAGTGCACGCGGTGTCTGACATGCGGTGGCCCGAGGGAAGGTTCGATGTCGAAGGACGGGCGACAAGGTACCGGCGTGCACGTGGATGCGCGAGGGCGCACCGGGGCTAGCGCAGCCAGTCGTCCAGATGCGCCACAACGAACTCGTCGTCGCGCAGCTCGGGATGCGCCGCGCACACACGCGTGATCGCGTCCGCTTGTCCGCGTGACAGCACGTCGCGCGCGTCGAGGCACCGCGTGCTGCCCAGCAGCCCCTGACGGGACAGCACCTCTTGAATGCCCGCGATGCATCCCGCAAACCGGTTGGCCGCGTCGAATATCGCCGCGTTTGCGTCGGTGAGCGCGGCCGCGCGCGCCAACCATCGCGACGCGGATGCGTCGGAGTCGGGCGTCTTGATCTCCTGCACGAGCTCCACGGCGCGGCGCGTCCACACCGCCCACTGGCCGAGGAGGCCGCCCGCCATGCGCCGTCCGTTAGGAAACACCGTGAGAAGATCGGCGATGATGCTGTCGTCGTTGCCGGTGTAGAGCGCAACATCGCGGCGTCCGGCATCACCCACGGCGCGCACCACCTCCAGGGTCGCGTAGCGGTCGAACGGCGCGATCTTGATCGCCACGACCTGCTCGAGCGCGGCGAACCGGCACCAGAAGTCGTAGCCTAACGGACGACCGCCCACGGCCGGCTGCAAGTAAAAGCCGAACACGGGCAGCACCTCGCCCACCGCGCGGGCGTGCGCGAGTAGCGCCTCGTCGCTCGCCTCGCCCCAGCCGCCGTAGCTGACGAGCGCCGCGTGATAGCCGCGATCGCGCGCGAGCGCGGCCTCGGCCACGGCCTGTTTCGTCGGGCCGCACACGCCGGCAATCCGCGCCATCGGCGTGCGTCCGCCGGACTCCAGCTCGGCCAGGGTCTCGGCTGCTAACGCGAGGACCGGCTCGAGCAGCCCGTGCTCGCGGATCGCGAACTGCGTGGTGTGTACGCCGACCGCGACCCCGCCGGCGCCCGCACCCGCGTAGTACCGCGTCAGCGCACGCTGGTAGCGCTCGTCCAGACGGCCGGCCGCGTCCAACGCCAAGGGATGCGCCGGGATGACCTGGCCCGCCGCGAGATGCGCGCGCACGTCGAACGGCGTCGCGCTCAAAAGGCGCCTCGCCGCTCCTGGAAGTGCGTGGGCTTCTCGAGCACGCGCCCGCCGCGTTGCAGCCAATCCGCGATCCACGCCATCATCTGCCCAACGGACACCGCCGGCGGCCCGAATAGCTCGATCGACCGCCGTGCATCGCTGAGGAGGGCGTCGGGCGCTTCCTCGCCCTCGACGCGCGGCGTGCGGCCTAACAGACGGCCCGCATGCGCGGCCAGGTCGCGCACCGACAGCGTCTCGCCACCCGTCACGTTGATCACGAACGGCGGCGACGCGGCGTGCGCGAAACACTGCAATGCGCGCGCATTCGCATCGCCCTGCCAGATCACGTTCACGTACCCCATGCGCGCATCCACCGGTTCATCGCGCAGTACCGCGCTCACGATGTCCACCAGCACGCCGTACCGCAGCTCCACGGCGTAGTTCAGCCGGACGATGGCCATGGGCGTTCCATCGCGACGCGACGCGTACTCCAATACGCGCTCGCGCCCCAAGCACGACGCGGCGTATTCGCCCACCGGCGCAGGCGCGCACGATTCGCTCGCGCCGCCGCTCGCCACTGGGGTGAGCGGGTAGACGTTCCCGGTCGAGAAGGCGACCATGCGCGCGCCGGCGTAGCGTTCCGCGACGAACGCGGGCACGACAGTGTTCATCATCCACGTGGTGCCCGGCGCATCGGTGGTGCCGAACTTCTGGCCGGCCATGAACACGACCAGCGGCGCTTGGGGCAGCGCGGCGACGGCCGTGTGGTCCGCGAGATTGCAGCGGACGGTCTCGATGTGCGACAGGCGCAACGCGCCTTCCGCCTCGGGCGACGAGAAACGCGACACGGCGATCACGCGATCGCGCCTGCCTAACAGGTCGAACGCGCGCCGCGCCATGCGCGCGAGCGTCGGGCCCATCTTGCCGCCGGCGCCGAGAATGACGAGATCGCCGGCGAGCGAGCGGAGCGCCTCGAGCACGGCCGGCGTCGGCTCGGCGAGGCGGCGCTCCAGCTCCTCTTCCGTGTTCGGCGCCGGCGAACCGGCGGGGCCGGAGGCGGGCATCGACGGCATCACGCGCCGCTGAGGCATGCGTGTACCGCCTAACGGAACGCCGTGCGGCCGCTCATGCCGCGGCGCGCGCGTAGCGCTTGAGGCGGTCCACCATCGCGTTGAGGCCGGCCTCGCGCGCGCCCAGCCCGATGTCGTGCATCATCGTCGGCACGATGTCCGGAGGAATCGCGAGCGTCGTCGATGGCGGCTGGTCGTTCACCGCCGAGAAGAGTATCGCGAGGAACGCCGCGACGGTCGGCGACTGCCGCACGTTCACGTCGGCGAAAAAATGCAGATGGCCGTCGCGGACTTCCGGAAAGATGTCCACGCGCGTCTGACATTCCGGAACGGTGAAGTTCGAGCGGTCGATGGCCGTGTACCGGTCGGGCAGGGGCTCGAGCTTCTTCGCGTACGACACCAGCGCCTGCATCTTCTCCTCGCGTCCAAGCGAGCGGAAATACCGCAACACGCGCTCGATCGACGGCGGCAGCTCGGCCGCATCGTGTTCGTTAGGCTTCGACTCGTCGGTCATCGGCTCCCGCCGCGCGTGTAGTCCTCCCGGCGAAACATACTCGACGGCCGCGTCCGCCGGCCACGCGATGCATCCGTCGGCGCCCGTTGCCGCAGCGCAGCCAACGGGAGATCTTGGTTCGGACGCTCGAGCAGCGTCTGGAATCGACAACATAGCCAGGAGCGTACGATGCCGACACGTGTGGCAACGGCCGTGTGGGAAGGCGGCCTGCAGTCTGGGACAGGGTCATTTTCAGGGCAGAGCGGAAAAATCGGTGGCGCCTATTCGTTCGGCACCAGATTCGGCACCACGCCCGGCACCAATCCCGAAGAATTGCTCGCCGCCGCCGAGGCCGCCTGCTACAGCATGGCGCTCTCCCTCGGCTTGGAAAAGAACGGCACGCCGGCGCAGCGCATCGAGACCAAAGCCGCGTGCACCATCGACAAGGCCGGCGAGGGATTCAAGATCACGACGATGGTGCTCACGGTCCGCGCCAAGGCGGCGAACCTCGATGCCCCGACATTCCGCAAGATCGCGGAAGCCACGAAGGAGGGCTGTCCGGTGTCCGGTGCGTTGAAGGGCAACGTCGCGATCGACCTGAACGCCAGCCTCGAGAGCTGACCGGCCCGCCTAACGCTCGACGATCATCCCTCTCGGGGCGGCTCCTCATCGTCCGTCTCGGGTGGGACCGTCGGCGGCGCGGTTTCCACCGTCGTGATCGTGCCCGCTTCGTCGCCCAGGTTCACCGGCGCCCGGCGGAAGCGCCACGGCAGTGCCCGCAGGTCCAGCCGGATGGTGCGGCTCGCCCGATTCTCGGAGTCGAGGCGCGTCGCGTGCGCCGCCAGGAGATCGCTTCGCGTCACGATGCCAACGACGCGGCCCGGATCCGCGCGTGTCACCACCGGCAGGCGGCCCACGCCCTGGCGCACCATGTGGTCCGCCGCCTGGCGCACGGTGTTGTCCGTGAAGATCACGACGGGCGGCCGCTTGATCACATCGCGCACGGTGGCGTCGATCGGCAGTTCGAGATCCAATAGATCGCCGCGCCCGACCACGCCTAACAGGTTGCCTTCCTTGTCGACGACGGGGAAGCCCTGATGGCGGGATTCGTCGTCGCGCGACGCCATCCAATCGCGCACTTCCTCGACGGCGTTGTCCGCGTCCAGCGCCACGACGTCGGGCGACGCGATGTCCTTGACGAGAATCTGTGACAGGTAGTCCACGGCGTAGTCCGCCTCCACATCGGTGCCGCGACGCGCCAGCTTCTCGGTCATGATCGTACTGCGCATCAGGAGCAGCGACACGAGATACGCCGCGCTGCATCCGCCCAACAACGGCAGCAAGCCTAACGGTTGCCGGGTCGTCTCGAATGCGAACACCACCGACGCCAGCATCGCGCGCGACGCGCCGGCGAAGATCGCCGCCATGCCGACCAGCGCCGCCACGCGCACGTCGACGCCCAACGCCGGCGCGAGCGCGATCACGGCCGCGCCCAGCAGCGAGCCCAGCCCGCCGCCGATCGTGAACAACGGCGCGAGCGTTCCGCCCGATGTGCCGCTGCCTAACGCGATGGCCCATGACACGAACTTCGCGATCACGAGGCCGAGCAACGCGACGCCCACGAAATTTCCGGCGACGATGCTCTCGATGTTGTCGTAGCCCACGCCCATCGTGTGCGGGAAGAAGTAGCCGATCACGCCCACCGCGAGGCCGCCGAGGGCGGGCCACCACATCCAGTGAATGGGCAGCTTGTCGAAGCCATCTTCGATCGCGTACACGGCGCGTGTCACGTACACGGACGCCAATCCGACGACCGCGCCTAACACGATGTACGTCGCCAATGCGGCGCCGCCCGGCTGCGCGATGTTCGGCATCGGGAAAATCGGGCCCGAGCCCATGAACGCGATACGCACCGCGGTTGCCGTCGACGCGGCCAGTGCCACCGGTACCAGCGACCGCGCGCGATACTCGAACAACAAGAGCTCGATGGCGAGCAGCACGGCGGACACCGGACTGCCAAACGTCGCCGCCATGCCGGCGGCGGCGCCCGCCGCCAGCAGGACTTTCCGCTCGTCGGCCGTCGTCCGCACCAGCTGCCCGACGAGCGAGCCTAACGCGCCGCCCGTCGCGATGATCGGGCCCTCGGCGCCGAACGGGCCGCCCGTGCCGATCGCGAACGCCGCCGACACCGGCTTGAGAATCGTCACGCGCGGCGGCACCCGGCTCTCGTTGTACAGCACCTGCTCCATCGCCTCGGGAATCCCGTGTCCGCGAATCGCCGCCGATCCATAGCGCGCCATGATGCCGACGATCACGCCGCCGATCACCGGCACCAGCACGACCCACAATCCGAGATGATTGTCCGCCGGCGACGCGAACGTCGTCGACACGCGGCCGTAGAACGAGAGGTTGGTGATCAACCCGATCAACCGCATCAGGATGACGGCGACGAATCCGGCGCCGAACGCCACCAGAATGGCGAGTCCGCTGATGAACACGATGCGGCGACGATTTTCCGCGCGTTCGTGCGGGACGTGCGCGGCGTCGAGCGCGGGCCCCAGCGAGGGCGCAACGGGCAACCCGCCCGTGGTGCTCGCGCGTGAGGCCAGGTGGTCTTTCATGCGAAGGCTCGGGTGAACGGCACGCGCCGCGCTCCAGCCAATCCGGGGCGCGGCGCGCGCACTAATGTATAGACATCCAATATAATCGGGCGCGGCCGCTCGCGGCACGGCCGCATCCGTCCCGCGCTAGCGCTTGAGCGCGCCCGACACACCACCGGACACGATGAACGCCAATACATCCGCGCTGTCGGCGGCCAACGGGCGAACGCGCGCGGACGGGACCACCACCAGGTTGCCGGAGAATCCGTACGACTGCGGCAGATACACCGCCACGTACCCCGTAAGCCCGAGGACTTCCACCGATTCCGCCGTCACGAATCCCAGCATGTGCGTCTGATCGCCGGGAGCGACGGCGAGCAGCACGGGTTTGTCGAAGCGCCGCTTCTCGCCGACGAACGCATTGAGAAAGTCGCGCGTCGATCCGTACACGAGCCGCACGAACGGCAGCCGTTGCAGCGCGCGATCGACCGCCGCCACCGCGCCGCGCGTGAACAGGCTCGATGCGAGCACGCCAATCAACGTGATCAGGATGACCGTGATCGCGAAGCCGACGCCGGGAATCGACAGCCCGAGCCAGCGGTCTACCCAGTGGAACAGATCCCAGCAGACGTACAGCGTCAACGCCAGCGGCGCCGTGACGACCAACCCGCGAATGAAATAGTTGATCAGCCGCCGCATCGCACCGGTGCGCCGGTCATCGGCCGTTCGATTGCCGTGTCGTCACTGCAATCGGACGAGATAGAATCGCGCGCCCGGGTAGGTGACCGCCCCTCCGTTAGGCGCGAGCTCGCCCAGCAGCTCGCCTGCCGACGCGGGCACGCCGACGATATAGTAGTTCGCGCTCGCCGACGACACGCTGCCCGGCGCCGCATTCCCTGCCGATACGGTGGGCGCTACCAGCGGGAACACGCCTTGATTCACCGCCGCCTCGATGCTGCGAACGTTCCAGCTGAGAAACGTGTACCGGTCCGGGAGATTCGCGATGCTGTCGTCGCTCGTGTACAGCGCCGGCAGCCATCCCGCCGCGACCGAATCGAACGACGTCCCCGCGCGCGCTACCAGATTCGCGACGCCCGTGTCCGGCCCGGCCACCAGTGCCCGCGTGAACCCCGCGACGTTCCCGTTCGCGTAGTGGTCCGCCGAATACCGCAGCAGCGACCACGCCGCGCCCCGCACCGCGAGCGACGTGTCCGCGTGCCCGCTCGTCGCGCCTAACGCACTAGGCTTCAACATGAACTCCCGCAAGCGCGCCATGTTCTGACCGAAGAAGGCGTCGAAGTTGTTGAGGCTCGGGAAGTCCGCCACATCGTTGATCTTCAGTTTCTGCGTATCCGTAAAGTTGTCCTCGGCGCGCCCGACCAACTCCTCCGCGAAGTGCGACAGGCCCTCGTTCAACCACGTGGCCTCATCCGGCGCGGCCGTGCTCAGCCGCACTCCGGCATTGATCATGTGCTGGAACTCGTGCGCAATCGTGCCGCGAATGTCCTGGCGCACCGATGCGGTCGATCGCACATCGCTGAACTTCCCCGCCGGATCGGGCGTCAGCAGATAGAACAGCTCGGATTGGTTGCTCTCGGCGCAGCTCGTTGTCGCGAACAGGTCGCCAACGAAGAAAAATCCCTCGAGAATGCTGTTCGATCCGCGCTTCGTCGCCGCGTTCACTTGCGGCGTGAACAGCAGGAACACGTGTCCGTTGCCGTCGATGTCCGAAGGCTGGCCGAAATGCACCGTATCCGCCGGATAGATGATCTGGTCGAATTCGGCCGCGATCGAATCGAACGCGGCGGCACTGAATCCACCCGACGGCGCCGTGATGTCCTGCACGATGATGCCGTGCGTGCCCACCGTCTTCACCACCGCGCGCTGCGCCGTGAACGTCTGGCACGCATTCGTCGCATTTGCGTTAGGCACGTTGAACGTCAACGTGTCCCCGACCGCAGGGACAGCCTCGGCGCGCACACGGCTGGTCGCCCGTCGCATGAACGAGGACGCCTCGCGCACCGCCACGGGATTGTCCAGCAGCACGCGCCGCTCCATCGCGCGGACGCGCCCTTCCGCAATCGAGCTGTACGCGCCCTGTAGCTCGGGCGACGCGATCGCGGCCGATCGCGACCGATCGCCGGCCACGATGTCCGCCGACGTCGGCGTTGCCACCGCCAGATTGTACGTGCCCGTGACATCCGGTTCCGTGTCGGCGTTGCCGGCGACCACCAGGAACGTTCCGGTCCCACCGTCCGTTGTGGCTAACGACACACAGTCGAGCGCCGCGGGCGTCGTCACTGCCTGCACGCCGCCAACCGCGAGCGATACCGTGGTCTTCTGCGACCCACTCGGACACGGGGCGTTCCCGTTGTGCGGTTGCGTGGTCGAGGAGCCGCACGCGGTGGCGGCGGCAAGCGCGGCGATAGCCGCGTAGTCTGTCACTCGCATGGTGCGGTTTCCGTGTTGGTAGAAGTCGGCGCGCGCCGCGTACGCCCCCAAAGCGGGCCCGCGCATGTTTCGAATCTAGCTGACTAGCACCACTTGCGCCGCCAAGTTCCATTCGTGAAGGATGCCGCCTCGCCTCGCAATTCCACTGTGACATAGATTCCAGCCCATGCACGACCACGCTGTCACCCATCTGCGCCGCGACCCCGTGCTCGCCCGTGTCATGGCCGACGTCGGCCCCTGTCGGTTCGCCGCCCGCGGCGAAGGATCGCACTTCGACCACATCCTGCGGGCCATCGTCTACCAACAGCTTTCTGGACGCGCCGCTGCGACCATCCACGGCCGCGTCGTCGCGCTCTTCGAGGGCAAACCATCCGCCGAGAGCCTGCTAACTGCCACCGACGACCAACTGCGTTCGGCCGGACTCTCTCGCCAGAAGATCGGATACCTCCGCGACCTGGCGCAACGTGTGCATACGGGCGACCTGCCCGTCGATCGTCTGCACGAGCTCGCCGACGACGACATCATCGCGGCACTCACGCGAGTCAAAGGCATCGGCCGGTGGACCGCGCACATGTTCTTGATGTTTCGTCTCGGGCGGCCGGACGTATTGCCTGACCTCGATCTCGGCATCCGCAAGGCGATCCAGCTCGCGTACCGTCTGCGGCGGATGCCTAACAGCGATCGCGTACTCGCAATCGGCGCCGCGTGGGCACCCCACCGTACCATCGCGTGCTGGTACTTGTGGAGGAGTCTCGAGCTGCCTGCTGCGCGCGCGACACCCAAGAAGCGTCGCGCGCGCAAGGCCACGCCTGCGCCGGTGAAAAAGACACCGCGGCGTCGCACCAGATCGACTCGCAAGACGGCACGTGTCCGCCGGTAGCTCGCGGCGCGCGTCGCTCGAGCTGTTCGCGATCTGTGCTCCCGGACTCGAGTCGCTCGTCGCCGGTGAGCTCGCGTCGCTGTCCCTCGCGCCGCACGCAACCGACCCCGGCGGTGTTTCGTTTCGCGGCGGCATCGAGGCCGTCTGGCGCGCCAACCTCTGGCTCCGCACCGCCAGCCGCGTGGTCGTCCGCCTCGGCTCCTTCCGCGCCCGTGCGTTAGGCGAGCTCGAGCGGCGCGCCCGCACGCTGCCGTGGGATCCGTTCGTCCCACCGGGCAGCGTGGTTCGCGTACGCGTCACCGCGCACAAGTCGCGCCTCTATCACACCGGTGCGATCGCCGAGCGCGTGGCCGGCGCCATCGCCGCCCGCGTCCCGGGCGTCACGTTCGCCGGA
This sequence comes from Gemmatimonadaceae bacterium, assembly GCA_035496295.1. Classification (GTDB taxonomy): domain Bacteria; phylum Gemmatimonadota; class Gemmatimonadetes; order Gemmatimonadales; family Gemmatimonadaceae; genus JADGGM01. The sequence goes on along the minus strand of DATJET010000199.1, from coordinate 25,147 downwards.
GCCGCGCCGCACGACGACGCACCCGCCGCTGCCTCGCATGCGTTAGTCATCGTCCGCATCGCGCACGACACGTGTCTGATCAGCGCCGACACGTCGGGCGAGTTGCTGCACCGGCGCGGATATCGATTGCGCACCGCGAAGGCGCCCATGCGGGAGACCCTGGCCGCGGCCATGATCCTCGCTTGCGGCTGGGACGTGCGCGCACCGTTAGTCGACCCGTTCTGCGGATCGGGCACCATCCCGATCGAGGCGGCGCTCGTCGCGCGGCGCCTTCCCCCAGGCGCGCATCGCCGCTTCGCGTTCGAGAGCTGGCCGGAATTCTCGGCCCCGGGCTGGCGCCGCTTGGTCGACGCGGCGCTCGACGCCGCGTCGCCCGCGGCGCCAGCCGTCATCTACGGTTCCGATCGCGACGCCGGCGCGATCGCCGCTGCACGCGACAACGCCGATCGCGCCGGCGTCGCCGGTAATATCGCGTTCACACAGCAGCCGGTCACCTCGGTCGCGCTGCCCGAGACAACAGGCTGGATCGTCACCAACCCGCCCTACGGTGTCCGCGTCGGGGACCGCGATGGCGCCCGCGACGTCTATGCTCAACTGGGGCGGCTGCTGCGCACCGACGCCCGCGACTGGCGCGCCGTGGTGATGCTCGCCGATCGATCGTTAGGCAAAGAGACCGGCGTCGCGCTGCGCCCGCTGCTGCACACCGCGAACGGCGGCATCCCGGTCGACGTGGCCGCGCGTCTCTAACGCTATTCCTCGCGGTCCGGAATCAGCATCGACAGCAGGAAGCTCACGACGCTCACCACCAACGCGCCCCAGAATGCGGCCGCGAATCCGCGAACCTGGAAGCGCAAGCCGAATGCTGCCGCCACAGGACTCGCGAGCCACAGCATGAACGCGTTGAGCACGAACGTGAACAAGCCCAACGTGATCAGGAACAGCGGAAACGTGAAGAACTTGAGCACCGGGCGCACGATCGCATTCAACACGCCGAACACCAGTGCAACGCCGAGCAGCCCGAGCCAGCCGCCCTGGTAGCTGATGCCGGTGATGACGCGCGTCGCCACCCACAGCGCCGCCGCGGTGATGATCAGCCGGATGAGAAAGCGCATCGCACCGTCCTCGTTAGCCGTTACCCGCCTCGAGCTCCGGTCCCCAATCTTCGGCGGCGAGATTCCCCATCTCGCGCAACTCCGGCCACAACCGTGCCACCGCGAGCACGACGAGAATCGTGATGATGCCGCCTGCGACGACGGATGCCACCGGCCCCAGCCACGCCGCCGTCACGCCGGATTCGAATCCGCCTAACTCGTTCGACGTATCGATGAACACGCCGTTCACCGCCGACACCCGGCCGCGCATCGCGTCCGGCGTGCGCAGCTGGACCAGCGTGTGCCGCACCACCACGCTGATGTTGTCCAGGCCTCCCGCGATCAGCAAGAGCGCCATCGACAGGGCGAATGATCGCGACAGCCCGAATCCGATCGTCGCCGCGCCAAACCCCGCCACAGCCAGGAGCAGGCTGCGTCCAGCACGCCGCATTGGAGGCCGATGTGTGATCGCGATCGCCATCGCGAACGCTCCGATCGAAGGTGCCGCGCGCAACCAACCGAAGCCCGCGGGTCCCACGTGCAGGATGTCCTTCGCGAAGATCGGCAGCAGCGTCGTTGCGCCACCGAAGAGCACCGCGAACAGGTCCATCGTGATGGCCGCGAGAATCACCTTCGTGCGCCACACGTAGACCACGCCCGCCACGAGGCTCGACGCGGTCACGGCCTTCGACTCTCCGGACTGTTCGACGCGCCGCGCCCGGATCGCCCACACGCACACGAGGAACGCCAGCGCGAGCGCCGCATCCACGATGTACACCGGCCCGGCGCGATGCCGGATGCCGATGATGGCGCCGCCTAACGCAGGCCCCACCACTGACGCGATCTGAAACCCGCTGCTGTTCCACGTCACCGCGTTGGCGAAATCATCCGCGGCTACGAGCTGCGGCAACATCGCGGCCGTCGCCGGCCGGTTGAACGCCAGCGCGATCCCGATGACGAACAACGCCACGTACACGAGAGGCACCGGTCCGCGGCCGAACGACAGGCCCGCAAGCACAAGCGAGCACAGAGCCAGCACGAGCTGTGTCGCGAGTACGATGCCCCGTCGCTCGTGCCGGTCCGCCAAATGACCGGAGGGCAGGGCGAGCGCCACGATCGGCGCGACGAGCACCAGCCCAACGAGTCCCAACGCCAGTGCCGAGTGCGTTCGCTCGTACAGTTCCCAACCGATGGCGACGTCCAACATCTGTTGGCCGGTCGTGGAGAGCATACGACCGGCCAAAAACAGTCGGAAGTCGCGCACGCGCAGCGCCGCGTACGGATCGTGAGAGTCGGTCGCCACCGAGTCAGTCTGAAGGAGCGCGGAAGCTATCCTGTTCGCGCGACAGCGGAAAGCGCGACGCGATGCACGGCCGATGCGTTACCGGCGGTGCAGGGTATATTCTTTCTCACAATGTGGCACATCGTGACCAACGCCGTTCGTGACCGGACCACGGCAGCGCACGGCATCGGATCGGGTTGACCCGGTAGTCATGGACGAGTTCAGCGACGACCCCGTCCAGCTACTCGCGATCGCTCGTCGCGCGGCCGTTCAAGCGGCGACGCTGCAACACCTCACCGCGGCGCTTTCGAGCACGCTGAGTGAGGAGCAGGTCGGTGCCGTCGTCTTGCGCGAGGCGCTGCCCGCCTTCGGCGCGACGGCAGGCGACGTCGTCCTCCTGGACGACGACGACCGCACGTTTCGCGTCCTCTGTTGGATGGGCTACCCCGAGCACCTCGTTCGCTCGTGGATGCGATATCCGGTCGACACGGGAACGCCGGGTGGCGATGTCGTGCGCAGCGCCGCACCCGTCTTCCTCGATTCATTCTCCGAGTGGGCGCAGCACTATCCGCGCGTCGCGCCGATCATCGGTCAGGTGCATCTCGCCGCATATGCCGGACTTCCGCTGGTGTTCGGCGGCCGTCTGCGCGGCGTCGTCAGCTTCAACTTCCCCGAAGATCGCTCGTTCTCACCGGAAGAACGTGCGATGCTGCTCGCGTTTGCCGCGCAGTGCGCGCAGTCGCTCGAGCGCGCTCGTCTGTTTTCGGCCGAGCAGCGCGCTCGCCTCGAAGCCGAGTCCGCCATGCGCGCAAAGGGTGATTTTCTTGCCGTGATGAGTCACGAGCTGCGCACGCCGCTCACGTCGATACTCGGCTATCAGGAGCTATTGGCCGACGGGATCAGCGGTCCAGTCACGGAGCTGCAACGGCAGCACTTGTCCCGCATCGAGGCGAGTGCGTTGCACCTCCTCGCTCTAATCGACGAGCTGCTCACATTTTCGCGCCTCGAAGCGGGACGCGAGAGCGTCAAGCTCGAGCTCGTTCGCGTCGCTACGATTCTCGACTCTGCCGCTGCGTTGGTCGCACCACTCGCTACCGCCAAATCACTACCCGTAGTCGTCGAGCCCGTCCCGGCGCTCGGCAACGGGGACCTGTCGACGACGACGGACTGCATGAAGCTCCAGCAAGTGCTCGTGAATCTGCTGTCGAACGCCATCAAGTTCACCGAGCGCGGGCAGGTCACGATGTCCGCGCGTGCTGCCGGCGATGATCTCATGATCGACGTACGGGACACCGGCATCGGCATCGCGGCCGAACATCTCGATCACATCTTCGAACCGTTCAGCCAGGTCGAACAGCACTCCACGCGCCGCGCAGGTGGCACCGGACTGGGCCTCAGCGTGTCGCGTCAATTGTTGGTGCTTTTGGGCGGATCGATCGGTGTTGAGAGCGCGCTGGGCCAGGGCAGCGTGTTCCACGTGCGACTTCCATTGACACGTTGACAGCGCCGGACAGCCCGGCGAACTTACGGGCACAAAGTTCCGCGGCGATTTGAAGCGATTGCGGCCGCGTAAGAAATTCCGCTAAACCGCTCGCCTGATCTGTGCAAACAGCCCGGGGGCGGTATCCGCCCACCGGGCTTATTCGTTTTTGTGCGCGGTGGCCGGCCTTGCACACATCGAGGAGCCAGCTCATGACACCCGCACGTTCCGATTCATTCGTGTTCTCCAGCGAGTCCGTGTCCGAAGGTCATCCGGACAAGCTCGCCGATCGCATCAGCGATGCCGTTCTCGATCTGCACCTCTCGCGCGATCCGAAATCCCGCGTGGCGTGTGAAGTGCTGGTGACGCACAACTTTGTTTGCATCGCCGGTGAAACGCGGTGCGCCGCGACGGTGGATCGCGATGAAGTCGAACGCTTGGCGCGTCAGGTCATTCTCGACACGGGATACGACGGATTCGATGAGCGATTCGGGCACGCAAGCGCGCGCATCGACGTACGCCTGCAGCCTCAATCCACCGAAATCGGTTCCGCGGTCGACAAGAAAACGGCGGCAGACCAACAGGGCGCAGGAGATCAGGGGCTGATGTTTGGCTACGCGACGCGCGAGACGCCTTCGCTCATGCCCGCGGCGATCACGTACGCGCACGGCCTGGTCGAAGAGCTCGCGCGCCGTCGCAAGGCAGGCGACGCGCGGTGGATTCGTCCCGACGCCAAGTCACAGGTCTCGGTGAGATATCGCGACGGGCGTCCCACCGACGTGACGCGCATCGTCGTCTCCACCCAGCATGCGCCAGCGGTGACGCAGCCGGTGATTCGCGAGTTCGTGATCGAGCAGATCATCCCGGCGGTCATTCCGGAGTGGATGCTGCCGGCGGGCTGGCGTGATACCGTGCTCGTGAACCCGAGCGGTGCCTTTTCAGAAGGCGGACCCGCAACCGATACCGGCCTAACGGGGCGCAAGATCATTGTCGACACATACGGTGGCGCGGCACGTCACGGTGGGGGCGCGTTTAGCGGCAAGGACCCGTCAAAGGTCGACCGTTCCGCGGCATACGCGGCTCGCTGGGTTGCCAAGAACGTCGTGGCGGCCGGCCTCGCCGAGCGTTGCGAGGTGCAGGTGGCATATGCGATCGGCGTAGCTCGACCCGTTTCGGTGATGGTCGAGACGTTCGGCACCTCCGAGCTGTCGCGCGCCGAGCTCGAGGCACGCGTCGCTTCGGCGTTCGACCTCACGCCGTATGGAATCATTCGCGATCTCGAGTTGCTGCGGCCTATCTATTATCCGACCGCCGCGTACGGCCACTTCGGGCGGGAGCCCGGTGAAGCCGGTACTTTTAGCTGGGAGCTCGCGTCTCGAGCGAGTGCGCTGCAGGAGGATGCGAGGGTGGCGTCGGCGGTTAGTTGACATCGGTCGCGCTCGCTCTGGCGTTTTGAACCAGGTCGCACTAGGATCGGCAGCACGGTGTCACGAGTGTCCTCACGCCGCGTGGCGAGGCGGCCCGTGGCGCTCATTCGAGATTGGTGCGCATGCGTGCTCTCCTGCCGGTCTGTCGGTTTCTCCGCCCCGCGGTGTGGCTGAGCATGCTGGCCGCATCGGCACTGGCGTGTGGAGGATCTGACCCACCCGGCGGCGCAAAGACGCCGGCGGCCGCGCCGGCCACTGGCGCTGCTCCCGCGGCATCGCGTGCGCTCGTCGTTCCGCTGCGGCCGCCGAACGACAGCGAGATCCCGCCGGGTGCGTTAGGCGCGTCGATTGGTCGCGGGCACGCCCTGCTCACAGCGACGCGCGACAGTTTGCCCACGTTCGCGCCGAGCCGCCTTCGTTGCGTGAGCTGCCACCTCGATGACGGACGCCGGGCGCACGCGTCGCCGTTCGTCGGCGTCTACGCGCGGTACCCGACGTACAACGCGCGGAGCGCGAAGGCCTACACGATCGAAGACCGCATCAACGACTGCTTCCGCCGCAGTTTGAACGGACGCGCACTGCCCGTTGGCAGCTCCGACATGCGCGACATTGTGGTCTACTTTGCCTGGCTGTCGCGCGGTGTTCCGGTGGGTGCCGCCGTGGAAGGGCAGGGGCTCGCGAAGCTCACGCCGCTCGCCGCGGACACCACGCGCGGCCGCGCGATCTTCGGCGTACAGTGCGCGCGGTGTCACGGCGCCGATGGCGAGGGCACGGCCGTCGCGCCGCCGCTCTGGGGACGCGAGTCGTTCAACATCGGCGCAGGCATGAGCCGCCTGCGTACCGCCGCGGGCTTCATCCGGTACAACATGCCGTTCGATCGGCCCGGCTCGCTCGACGACCAACAGGCCTTCGACGTCGCGTCGTTCGTCACATCGCGCCCACGTCCCGATTTCGCCGGCAAAGAAAATGATTGGCCTAACGGCGACGCGCCGCCGGATGTCGCGTATCGGACGCGCGCCGCCGCCGCCAAGGACACCGCGCGCCATTGACGACGCGCGGCGTTGTACAAGCACCTGCCGCCACCCCGCTTCTCCGGATACCAACCCGACTCAGGAGGCAGCACATGATCGATGACTCTTCCTCGGCCACGCCCCGCCGGGACTTTCTGGGCAAGGTCGCTGCCGCATCCATCGCGTTAGGCTTGGGCGGCGCGCTGCCCGAGCGGCTGAACGCGGCCGTCGATGCGGCGTCCCCGGACGTCGAGAAGTGGCCTGACGTGCACGGCAAACACCGCCAGATCTACGACGCCGTCAGCTGGAACAACGGCTTCTCGCTCGTCTGGTCGATGATCTTCCTCGACACCAACAAGGCGTCGAGCAACCTGGCGGATGGCGACCTGAGTGCAGTCGTGGTCATGCGCCACGAGGCGATTCCGCTCGCGTTTACCGACCCGATCTGGAAGAAGTACAAGCTCGGTGAGGCGTTCAAGATCAACGATCCGGGAACGAAAGCGCCCGCCGAGCGCAATCCGTTTTACAACGCGAAGGAAGGCGAGTTGATGTTCCCCGGTATGGCGATCGAGAAACTGATGCAGCGCGGCGTGACGTTTGGCTGTTGCAACGTCGCGCTGACCGTCTACAGCGGGATGCGCGCCGACGCCATCGGTGTCGACAAAGCCACCGCGAAACAAGAATGGGTGGCCGGGCTCATTCCCGGGTTCACGCTGCTGCCGAGCGGTGTCTGGGGTGTGAACCGCGCGCAGGAACACGGTTGTACCTACTGCTACGCGTCGTAGCGAGCAATCGCAAACTGACGGGCGGGCGCACTGCCCGCCCCGCCGGATCGACTCGCGGCGGTGAAAACTCTGTTTCACAACTCGGACGATGGCCGCGGCAATCGTCGCTATATTGCCGCACTATGCGCGCTGTCTGCATCTCGCGGCACGTTTTTTTGGGTGAACACATCTGCTCGATCATGCGAAGCGCCGGCATCGAGTGCGAATCGGTGATCGGCCTGCGTGAAGGAATGGATGCGTCGCGCCTCGCGCGGCCGGACGTGGTGATCTGTGATTACGATTTGCTGGCGACAGCTCCTCGCCACGAATGGCAGCGCGGACCCGGCCGCGACGATCTGCCGATTGTCGCCGTGAGTCTCACGCGTCGACCCGAAGAAGCCCACCTGGTCGACGGACGCACGATCGCCGGATTCCTGTACCTGCCCGCGGTCGACAGCGCCGTGGTCGAGCGGACCGTGCTCGATGCCACGACGAGGTCGGCACGGCAGCGCGCCCGCGATATGGAAGTTCCGTTGCGAGTGGTGCGCGAAGACTGACCACGTGCACATGACTCGGGTGTCCTCGCGATGCGCGATGTCGTTGGCATTCGCAGTCGTCGCGTGTGGGCACAGCGAGGGGTCATCCTCGCGCGCTGGGAATACACCCCCACAAACGGGCATACCCGCAGCGGAGATCCAGCCTGCTGACAGCGTCGCGCTGGCGCGCGATGCGTGGTCGGTGCCTGAAGTGATGCGCCGCGTGCGCGAGGCGGGACTCGCGATCGCCGACTCGGGGCAAACCGTGCACCGGCCGGAGCTTCACGAAGTGGGTCACGTGCTTCATCTCGGGCGAGGCACACTGACCGTGTACATCTACTCAGGACGCGGAGCACGCACGCGCGACGCGTCTGGCCTCGACACGACGCTGCATGGCATGCCGACACTCGACACGCCGCACTACATCCTCTCCGGCAACCTCATCGCGATCCTCGTCACGCCTAACGACGCAACCGTGGAGCGGGTGACGAACGCGCTCACGGCGCGACACACCCAGGGACCGCCGTGAGCACTGGGGGGAAAAGAAAACGGACCAGGCTTTCGCCTGGCCCGTTCTCTCATGCTGCGAAGCAACCTTACTGGCAGACCACCACGCCTTCGACGCCGATACCGGTGGTGTCCGCGCCCGTGCCGATCTTGCAGCCCGTGATGCTGGTCACGCGCGGGTTGGTGATGCTGCCGGCCCAGCCCGTCGTGAGCGCCGTTGACGTGATCGTGAGGACGTTGCCGGTCGAGGTGTTGAAGTTCAACGCGGTCGTGTCGGTCGAGTAGCTGTTCTTATCCGAGTAGTACGCCTCCTCGGACGTCGCCAGGTTCTTCAAGTCCGACTTCATCGACGCGATATACGCCTTCTCCTTCGTGCTCGCGAACTTCGGAATCGCGATCGCCGCGAGGATGCCGATGATGACCACAACGATCAGCAGCTCGATCAGCGTGAAGCCCTTCTTTCCGGTGAAGCGCATGAGAGTGATCCTCCGGGATCAGTTGTTCGCGAGCAACCTCGCGACTCGGTGACAGCGTGGGTTCAGCCAGGGAGTAAAGCAGGGTAGGTGCCAGCTTCGGCTGTTCAGATAAGCTGTTGTTCTACAACGACTTATGCAGTGTATTCGAAGCTTTGTGGGTGGTTTTGCGGTAGCGAATTGCAACCTGCATGGTGAATTGCAACGGCTCCGCACCTTTCCACCGCCGCCCCTGATCTCCACGCCTTGGTACTCGGCAAACGTGGTCTATCCGCGCCGCCAGTCCGTTTCGCCAACGGCCCTACGTGGCCTTGACGATCGATTGGGGCCAAGGTAAAGGCGCCAGCGGGGTTGGAGAGACCACATCGTTGCACGGCGGACCGAACTACTCCCGTGGCTGAGAGCCCTGCACATTTCGCATCGCCATCCGGTTATCCCGCCCGACGTTTCCTTTCTATACATTTCGGCTCCATGAGTTCTCTCCCGATCACGAGCGCGTTCAACGACGGCTACATCGCCGGGTTGTACGAGTCGTTTCTCCGCGATCCCGCATCCGTCGATTCGTCGTGGCGGCAGTTCTTTTCGGTCGCCCAAAGCCTTGCTGGAGCCGGGACCGGCGCGCCGGCCGGCGCACACGATCCCGCGTATCTACGCAAAGTGGCCGGCGCTGCCGCTCTGGTTCAGGCGATCAGGCAGTACGGACATCTGGACGTGCAGCTCGACCCACTCGGCAGTCCACCGCTCAGCGCGGCCGAGCTCAAGCCCGAGTTTCACGGCATCTCGAGCGCGGATCTGGAGACGATTCCCGGCGCTGCACTCGGCTTTGCCGAGGAGAACACGGCGGCAGCGGCGGTCGCGCGCCTGCGCCGGATCTATTCGTCTTCGATCGGCTTCGAGTTCGAGCACATCGAGGAAGAGGCGGAGCGCGACTGGTTCCGCCGCGCCATCGAAGGCGGCGAGATGCGCCGAACGCTCAGCGCGGACGAGAAGAAAGCGGTCCTGCGTCGCCTAACCGAAGTCGATGGCCTCGAGCGGTTCCTCGGCCTGGCCTACCAGGGCTACAAGCGGTTCTCGATCGAGGGCACCGATGCGCTCGTCCCGATGCTCGACGCCGCGATCGATGGAGCCGCTCGCGCGGGCGCGCAGGAGGTCGTGATCGGCATGGCGCACCGCGGGCGGATCAACGTGCTCACACACGTGCTCGACAAGCCGGTCGCGGCGATCTTCGAGGACTTCGAGGGCAAGCACGCGAGTACGTCCGCGCCTAACGACACCGGCGACGTCAAGTACCACCTCGGCGCCCGCACGGTGCGCGACCTCTCGACCGGCGAGTCGGTGCACGTGGTGCTGCTGCCGAACCCGAGTCACCTCGAGATGGTGAATCCGGTTGTGGAAGGCCTGTCGCGCGCGCTCCAACAAGCGCGGTCCGAGAGCACGAGCGGAGATGTGTCGCCTAACGAGGCGAGTGTGCTCCCCGTGCTCGTGCACGGCGACGCGGCGTTCCCGGGCGAAGGCGTCGTAGCCGAGACCTTCAACCTGTCGTACCTGCGCGGGTACCGCACCGGCGGCACGCTGCACATCATCTCGAATAACCAGGTCGGGTTCACCACCGATCCGCGCGATGGTCGCTCGACCTACTATGCGAGCGACCTCGCCAAGGGCTTCGAGGTGCCGATCGTGCACGTGAACGGCGACGATGCCGAGGCGTGCATCGCAGCCGTGTGGCTCGGTCTCGCCTACCGAGCGCGGTTCGGCAAGGATTTTCTGATCGATTTGGTGGGCTATCGGCGCCACGGGCATAACGAGACCGACGAGCCGGCATTCACGCAGCCGTTGCTCTACGCGGCCATTCACTCGCATCCAACGCCGCGCGAAGTGTGGGCTGCACGGTTGGTGCGCGAGGGTTTGCTGAGCGACGGCGATGCCAAGGCGCTCGACGCCGAGGTACAGGCCGCATTCGACCGTGTCCTCACGCAGGTGAAGGCGGCGCCGGCGCCCGCGGAGAATGGAAACGGCCATCACGCCGCGGCGCCCGACCTCGCGGCAGTCGACACGAGTGTGCGGCCGGATGCGCTGCGGTCCGTGAACGAACGCCTGCTCACCTGGCCGTCCGACTTCAAGCCGCTCCCCAAGCTGGCGAAGCTGCTCGAGCGGCGGCGTGCTGCGTTAGGCGAGGCCGGGGGCATCGACTGGGGTCACGCCGAGGCGCTGGCGTTAGGATCGTTGCTCATGCAAGGTGTTGCCGTCCGTCTCACAGGTCAGGATAGCGAGCGCGGCACGTTCTCCCACCGACAAGCGGTGTTGCACGACTACGAGCACGGGACCTCGTACGCGCCGTTGCAGCACCTCCCTGGCGCCACCGGACGCTTCGAGGTGTACAACTCGCCGCTCTCGGAGATGGCCGTTCTCGCGTTCGAGTACGGCTACAGCGTCGCTGCGCCGCAGACGCTCGTGATGTGGGAAGCGCAGTTCGGCGATTTTGCCAACGTCGCGCAACCGATCATCGATCAGTTCATCGCGTCGGACCGCGCAAAGTGGGGACAAGACTCGGGCGTCGTGCTGCTCCTGCCGCACGGCTACGAGGGCGGAGGACCGGAGCATTCGAGCGCTCGGCTCGAGCGCTTTCTGCAGCTGGCCGCCGAGAACAATATGCGCATCGCGTATCCGACGACACCGGCGCAGTATTTCCACATCTTGCGTCGTCAGGCGATGGCGAGCGACCGGCGCCCGCTCGTGCTCATGCAGCCGAAGAGCTTGTTGCGTCTGCCGCAAGCCGCGTCGCATCTGTCGGACCTGTCGTCGGGCCGGTTCCGGCCGGTGATCGACTCAGCGACGCAGGAGATCGAGCACGTTCGACGCGTGGTGCTGTGCACCGGCAAGCTCTACTATGATCTCGCTGGACAGGCCGCGAAGAACGGGGCCATCGCGCTGGCGCGCATCGAAGAGCTGTATCCATGGCCGCACGAGGAGATCGCGCGTGTGATCGACCGGTATCCGGCGCTCGAGGAAGTGGTATGGGCGCAGGAAGAGCCGAAGAACATGGGTGCCTGGTCGTTCGTGGCACCGCGGTTGCGCGCGGCGGTCGGGAACACGCTGCCGATTCGATACATTGGTCGTCCGGAGCGCGCGAGTCCCGCTGAGGGCTACGCAACTTCTCACACGGAACAGCAGACGAAAATCGTCACCGACGCTCTCGCCGTACCCGATCCGGTCGGCGCGGCCGGAGCGGCGCGGGGCTCGGCGCCGGTGCGCGTCCGTTAGACGGCGGCCGGCACGGCCGCACGGTGGCGGCGCTCGTTCATCACCCAGTGCCTCGGATCTATGCACGTACGCCACGCCATCGTCGCTCTTGTCCTGATCGCCGCGGGAGCCCTGCATCCTTTGCAGGCGCAAGACCGCGGCGCCGCCGCGCTCGGTCAACTCGTGGAAGGGTTGCCGGTTTCGGTGCGAGTCCTCGTGATCGGCGCCCACCCGGATGACGAAGACACCCGTCTCATCACGTGGCTCACGCGGGGCCACCACGTCGACGTCGCCTACCTCTCGCTCACGCGGGGCGACGGCGGCCAGAACCTCATTGGCGACGAGCTCGGCGACGCGTTAGGCGTCATTCGCACCGAGGAGCTGCTGGCCGCGCGCCGGATCGACGGCGCCCATCAGTACTTCACGCGCGCGTACGATTTCGGCTTCTCCAAGACGAGCGCGGAGTCCTTCCAGCACTGGCCGCACGACTCGGTGCTCCAGGATGTGGTGACGGTGGTCCGCGCGTTCCGGCCACAGGTGATCGTGTCCGTGTTCTCGGGCACACCGCGCGATGGGCATGGGCAGCACCAAGTGGCCGGCATCGTCGCCCGCGAAGCGTACGACGCGGCGATGGACACGGTGCGGTTTCCGCGATCGGCGACGGCAGGGTACGGCGCCTGGGCGCCACTGAAATTCTATCGTGCACGATCCTATTTCAACGGCGAAGGGGCAACGTTCACCTACAATGCAGGCGGACTCGACCCTGTGTTAGGCAAGTCATTCGCCGAGATCGCCGCCGAAAGCCGGTCGCAGCACAAGTCGCAAGGGTTCGGTGTGGTCGCGCGGCTCGGTGCGCAGACGGGCTCGCTCGCCCGGGAAGCGTCGCGAGCCCAGCGGGCGCCCGCCGATGCGAAGCGGGAGCGTTCGATCTTCGATGGCATCGACACCACGTGGCGCCGGCTGCTTCCGTTAGTCAGCCGGCCGGCCGATAAGGCTGCGGTGGAACGACTCGTCGCCGCGACGGCGGAGGCGCGGCGCTCGCTCAGCCTGTACAATCCGAGCACCGGCGTGCCCGCCCTGGAGCGCGCGCACGCCGCTCTCGCGCAACTTGCCGCCGACGCACAAGCGGCGCCGCAGTCCATGAACGGCGATGTGTCGGTGTCGGTCACCGACGGCCTCCAGCGCGTGACGCGCGCCCTGCTGATGGCGCGCGGCGTCGCCATCGAGGCCACGGTGCAGCGCGACGAGGTCGCGTTAGGCGACTCGATTCCGGTCGAGGTGACCACCTACAACCGTGGTACCGGGCGCGTGTCCGTTGAGTCGCCCTCGGCGATGGCCGCCGCACGGACTCGCGGGGCCGGGTCGTCGTCGGCCGGTCACGAAACTGCGGTCGCGCCCGACAGCGCGCACACGGATACGGTCTACGTGCGCGGCGATTCGCTGTCGCAACCGTGGTGGCTGGCCACACCGCGGCGGGGCGACATGTTCAGCGTGCCGATCGATGGTCGCTCCGACGATGTGCGCGACGCGGGTATTCGCGTCCGCGTTGCATTGGACGGTGGCCGGGTCGTGACCGAGGTGCCTGTGGTCCGCCGCTACGGTGACCCGGTACGAGGCGCCGTCGAACGGCCGCTCATGGTGGTGCCGGCGGTCGCGGTGACGCTCGATCGTACGGTGGAGCTCGCGCGCGCGAACACCCCGCTCGACCGCACTGTGCAGGTCCACGTGACGTCCGGCGTGACGGAGCCGCGCGATGTGCAGGTGTCGTTGACGTTGCCTGCAGGACTGCACGCTGATTCGAGCTCGCGCACCGCCCATCTCAGCGGATTCGACGCCACTGCGACAGTGTCGTTCTCGATCACCGGTCAGCTCACGCCCGGCCATTACGAGATTGCCGCGGACGCGCGCAGCGGTGGCAACACGTATGCGATTGGATATCAGCCGATCGAGTACTCGCACATTCGTCCGCAGAAACTGTATCGTCGCGCCGCGCTGACGCTGGAGGCGGTGGATGCGACGCTGCCGCCGCGCCTCGACGTGGCGTACGTGCGCGGCGTGGGTGACAACGTGGCGCCCATGCTCCAGGAGTTAGGCGTTCCGCTCACGGTGATCGATCCGGCGCGCTTGGCGACCGTCGATCTGTCTCGGTTTACCGCCTTGGTGATCGGCACGCGTGCCTATGAGGCGCATCCGGAGCTCGCGTCCGCCAATGCGCGGCTCCTCGACTGGGTGCGGCATGGCGGTACCATGGTGGTGCAGTACGGCCAGTACGAGATGACAGCACCGGGGCGCCTGCCATATCCGATTTCGCTGTCGCGTCCGGCCAACCGGGTGACCGACGAAAACGCGCCGGTGCGGATTCTCGTGCCTAACGACCCGGTCCTCACGTGGCCCAACCGCATCACCGCGGACGATTGGACGGGATGGGTGCAGGAGCGGTCCTTGTACATGCCGTCGACCATCGATTCGCATTACACGACGCCGCTCTCGATGAATGATCCCAACGAGCCGCCCAACTCGGGCGCGATCCTCGAGACGCGGTTGGGCGCGGGCATGTACGTGTACACCACGTTGTCGCTGTTCCGCCAGCTGCCGGCGGGCAACCCCGGCGCGTCGCGGCTCTTCCTCAACCTGTTAGGCGTGGGTGAGGCGCCGCGCGCGGTCGGCGCCGCGGACGGCGCACAGACGCCGCAGTGATGCCCGTGCCGCGGCGGCGCGTTGCGCAACTGGCCGGCGCGGTACTGGCGTCGCTCGTGCTCGCGGCGTGCCAACGGGGACCGCATCGCACGGTGCTCACCGTGTATTCGCCGCACGGCAACGATCTCCTCTCGTTTTACGAGAAAGAATTCGAGGCCGCGCATCCCGATGTCGACGTGCAGTCCGTGGACATGGGATCGCAGGACATCATCGATCGCCTGCGCAGCGAGAAAGCGAACCCGCAGGCCGATGTCTGGTTCGGCGCGCCCGAGGAAATCTTCGAGCGCGCGGGTCGCGAGGGACTCCTCGCCCCGTATCATCCGACGTGGGCGAACGCCGTTCCGGCCGACAGCCACGACCCGAACGACCTCTGGTACGGGACCTACCTCACGCCCGAAGTGATCGGCTACAACAGCCAGGCGGTGAGCGATTCGGCCGCGCCCAAAGACTGGGACGATGTCCTGGATCCGAAGTGGAAGGGCAAGGTGCTGATCCGCGATCCGATCGCGTCGGGCAGCATGCGCGCGATCTTCGGCGGCATCATTTTGCGCAGCATTCGCGAGACGGGCTCGCCTAACCAAGGCTACGACTGGCTCAAGCGGCTCGACGCGCAAACCAAGGAGTACACCCTCAACCCGACGATTCTGTACCAGAAGCTCGGCCGCCAGGAAGGATTGATCACGCTGTTCGACATGCCGGACCTGGCGATGCTGCGCGATCGATACCACATCCCGGTGAAATACACGATACCGACCAGCGGGACGCCCCTCCTGGTCGACGCGATCGCGATCGTAAAGGGCGCCAAGCAGCCCGCGATCGCGCGAGCGTACTACGAGTTCGTGACGTCCGAGCGCGCCTTGATCGATGCCGCGGACCGCTTCTACCGCATTCCCGTGCGCACCGACATTCCGGCGGACTCGCTTCCGCCGTGGATTCGCGAGGCCCGCGCACAGATCAAACCCATGCCGCTCGATCGTGCGATGCTCGAACAGCATCTCGACGAGTGGATGCAGTACTGGGACTCGCACATCCGGAACAGCTCGCGGTGAGCGGCGCCACGCCGCATCTCGCGCTCGTTCGGTTGACGCGCCGATTCAGTGAAGCACGCGCCGCAGTGGACGCCGTGTCGCTCGAGATTGCCGCGGGAGAGTTGGTCGCGCTCATCGGCGCCAGCGGCTCCGGCAAAACCACGACCCTCCGCATGGTAGCGGGCTACGAGGCGCCCGACGCCGGCGCGGTCGTCCTCGACGGACGCGACATCACGAGCCTGCCGCCGCAACGCCGCCAGTTCGGCATGGTGTTCCAGCACTACGCGCTGTTCCCGCATCTCACCGTTGGGCAGAACGTGGCGTTCGGCCTCGAGGCGCGCGGCGTGACGCGGAGCGAGCGCATGTCGCGCGCCGCCGAAGCGTTGGCCGGCGTCGGCCTCGCAGGTGCCGCCGGCCGGCCCATCCAATCGCTCTCGGGCGGCGAGCAGCAGCGGGTCGCGCTCGCCCGTGCGTTAGTCATCGAGCCGCCGGTGCTGCTCCTCGACGAGCCACTGTCCAACCTCGACCCGACGCTCCGGCGCAGCACGCGCGAAGAGCTGCGCGCGACGCTGCGCCGCCTCGGCGTCACCGCGCTCTTCGTGACGCACGATCAGGAGGACGCCTTCGCCGTCGCCGACCGCGTGGCGCTGCTGGCCGAGGGTCGGCTGTTGCAGGTGGGAACGGCGGAGCTCCTGTACGATCGTCCGGCGAACCGCGAGGTGGCCGCGTTCATCGGCCGGTCCACCCTCGTGCCGGGCACCCTGGACGGGGACCGCATCACCGTCCAGTTAGGCGGCGCGTCCCGGTCCCTCCGCGCCGCTCCCGCGCCCGGCCTGCCGTCGCGCGGGGCCGCCACCGCCGTGCTGCGGCCCGACGCGCTCGCCTTTTCTCAGCCTAACGGGACCGATGCGTGGAGCGGCGTCGTGCAGGAGCGCCGCTTCGCCGGTGCGTTGCTCGCGTACCGCGTGCGGGTGGCGGGCGACGTCGATATCGAGCTGCACAGCACCGTGCGCGACGTACAGCCCGGCGATACGGTGTGGGTGCGGGTCGCGCGCGAACCGGTGGCGGTGGTCGCGTGAGCAGCCGCCCGGGCGCGAAAGGCACGTGGCTGTTCGCACTGCCGGTGTTGGTCTTGCTCCTGTGGACGGTCGTCTACCCCAACGCGTCCATTATCGTCGGAAGTTTCGAGCATGGTTTGCGGTCGTGGCGCGCGTTTGCATCCAGCCCGACGGATCGCGAAGCGTTACGTACCACGCTCGTGATTGCGATCGGATCGGTCATTGCCTCCGTGGCCGTCGGCCTGCCGTTGGCGTTTCTCCTCACACGCGTGGAGTTTCGCGGACGCCGCCTCTTGAGCGTGGTCGCCACGCTGCCCGCGGCCCTGCCGCCTCTCGTGGGCGTGGTCGCGTTTCTCTTTCTCTACGGCGAGAGCGGCGTGGTGACGCGCGGCGTGCAGACGCTCTTTGGACTCGACCATGCGCCGTGGACGCTCAACGGCGCCGGGGCGATCATCTTCGTGCACGCGTACACAATGTACGTGTATGTCTTTCTGTTTGTCTCGGCGGGCCTCGAGCGGTTGGACTCGTCGTTGGACGACGCCGCGTCCGGGTTAGGCGCGTCGCGGTCGTTCCGTCTGCGCCGCGTCACGCTGCCGTTGCTCACGCCCGCGATCGCCGGGTCGATGCTGCTGGTGTTCATGAGCGCGCTCGGCAGTTTTTCGGCCCCATACATCTTCGGCGGCGGGCTGCGCGTACTGTCCACGCAGATCGTCGCATCCAAGCTCAATGGCGCGATGGATCTCGCCTACGTCGAGACCACCGTGCTCGCCGTCGGCGCGATCGCGGCGCTGATTCTGCTGCGGTGGTTCGAGCGCCGGCGCACATACGCCGTGTCATCGAAGGGATCCGCCGTGCGCAGCCGACTGCAGTCGCCCACCGCGCGTGCGCTCGCGCCGATTCTCGGCGCGGCGCTCGTTGTCATTCTCGTGTCGTTCGCGCGTGACGGCACGTGGACGACACAGGTGCTGCCGCCCGAGTACACGCTCGACAACTTCCGGCGGCTCGCCACCGATAACGAGCTCTGGGTGCCGATCTGGAACAGCGTGTCGATGACCGCAATCGCGACGGCGCTCGACATCGTGGTATGCTTCCTCGCCGCCTATCTGCTCGTGCTGCGACGATTCCGAGTCCGTTGGCTGCTCGCGATTCTCGTGGCGTTGCCGTGGGCGATTCCCGGAACGGCGATCGCCATTGGACTGGCATCGACGTTCGACCGCAACTCGCTGCTCGGTGCGCGCGTACTGCTGGTCGGCACATTCTGGATTCTGCCCCTTGCCTACTTCGTGCGGGGCATCCCGCTCGTGTCCAGCGCGACCGAAGGATCGCTGCGCCAGATGGATCCGTCGCTCGAGGACGCCGCGCGCGGGTTAGGCGCGAGCTGGTGGCTCACCATGCGTCGCGTGGTTCTTCCCGCCGCGCGCCCGGGGCTCGTTGCCGGCGCAATGCTCGCCGGGATTACCGCCGTCGGCGAATTCGTGGCGAGCATCGTGCTGTTCACTCATGCGAATCGCCCGATCTCCATGGAGATCCTATCGCAGCTGCGGAATTTTGCGTTCGGTACGGCGGCGGCGTTCAGCGTGGTGCTGATCGCGCTCGTGCTCGCCATCACGCTCATCGCGCGGTGGGCGGAAGGCCGCTGGACGCGCGCCCAAGCGGTCGTCATTCAGTAAGCCGGGACAGCGCACCGCGCGGCGTCGCCGCTATTCTGCGATCGCGGGCGTTTCCTTCACGGCTTCGGCAACAGCAGGGGATGGCACGGGGTGCTCGCCCGTTCTGGCCGTGAATCGATTCAGGTTCTTGCCGATGAGGATCGTGCTCGCGACGAGCAACGCGGACAACCAGAACGGCGCGCCGACGCCGAAGTGATCCGACGCGGCACCGGCGGCTAACGGATACAGAACGCGCGCGAGTCCGCCGTACGTCTGCTGCACACCCATGTACAGGCCGCGGTCATCGTCGCTCACGACTCGTGACAGCGTGGCCGTGACGCACGGAAAGTTGAGTGCCGTGCCGAGCGGAATCAGCGCGAGCGCAAGGCCGATGGTCAGATACGTCAAATGGGGGATGTGCACGGGCGCGGTCAACGGAATGACCGCGAGGCCCAGCGCCAGTATCGACGCGCCGAAGCGCGACGTCCGCATCTCGCCCAGCGTGTCGACCGCCTTGCCTAACACGATGAGCCGGAAAAAGATGTTGAGGGCGCCGATGTACGAATAGAACGGACCGATCGATTCGGCCGTCACGTTGAACGCGCGGCCGAGATACAAAGTGATCAGCGCATTGACACCATAGAACGCGCCGATACCGATCGAGTACATCCACACGAGACGCGATGCCGGATCGCCGATGTGATGCCACGAGGCCACGCGCAGCACGGCTTTCACCGTGGTATTGCCGCTCGCCCGACGCGCACGATCAGCGGCCGACACGACGCGCGACTCCACGAGATACTTGGCCGCGAAGAGCACGTTCAACACACAGAGTACCGCCGCGACCAACCCCGGTCCGTGGTCGCCCCCGAATTGCTTGGACCACGATCCGAGCGCCGGGCCTAACACAACACCGGCGTTCGTCGCCGCCGACAGCCATCCCAACCCTTTCGCGCGGTTGCGCGGCTCGACGCTGTCGGTGACGTACGCCTGAATCACGGCGGTAGTACCGCCGCCGGCGCCCTGCACGGCCCTCGAGAGCAGCAGCAGCCAATAGGTATCCGCGTATGCGAAAACGACGTACGCGATCGCCGAAGCGCCAAGCCCGATGAGGAGCGCGGGTTTTCTACCGTACCGATCCGATACGCGGCCCCACAGTGGCGCGCTCACCAGCTGCATCGCCGAGAACGCCGACACGAGCACCATGACCATGAAGTCGCTGGCGCCGAACTTTTCGGCGTAGAACGGCATCAGCGGCAAGATCATCAACGCACCCACCATGTCGACGAAAGCCGTCGCCATGAGGACGCCGAGCTTGCCGGGCTCACCCGACCTGAACTTCTGGACCTGTGTGCCGAAACGGGAAGTCACGCGTGGAATCTAGCGGCTGGAGCACGACACACGTCAGGAAGCCGCCGATGCAGCCACGCCCGTTGCGTTTCGATCACTCGGCCTTGCCCAGCGCCGCCGGCGGAGTCGTCTTCCTCACGACGCCGGCAAGCGCGATGGCCGTGAAGACGTACGGGATCATTTGCACGAACTGCGACGGCATTCCGCGCGTTCCCTGCGGATCGACCTGCGCCGCTTTCGGAAGCCGCGAACAGCAAGCCGCGTCGGGCGAATTTGGGATCGGTCGAGGGGAGCGGCAAGCGTTTGCTGCGCGCCCGCGTCTTGCATCCGCAACCGGCACTGGTCAGCTTGCAGATTCCAGCGGAGACGGCAGGAGGTGGGGCGCATGACCACACCCGAGATGTTTGGGCCGGAGGAAGGACGGTTCGAAAGCGACCGCCGGCGCTCCATCGAGCCGAGTCGTAACAGCGACCGCGGCCTGGAATCCCGATTCCCGCGACCATCCCGAGATCGACGCGCCTCGCGTGCCGTGACGCCCCAAACCGGGGCGCCGGTGGCCGAAGACGACCACCTCGGGTTCCCGCTCTCGGATCGACAACTCGAAGCGTGTCTTCGCGCGGCTTTGCTCGAAGACGGCGCCTACCACGACATCGCCACCGCGGCGAGCGTCTTGTCCGCTCGACGCGCGCACGCGACGATCGTCGCGCGGCAATCGGGCGTCCTGGCGGGCGTTCCGTTAGCCGTCGCGGCGTTCCGGCTCTTCGATTCCAACGCCGCCCTGCGCGTCGATATCGACGACGGCGGCCGCGTGACCGATGGCGCGCCAGTCGTGCGCATCACCGCGCTCTCGCACGCCATCCTGTCGGCCGAGCGCGTCGCACTCAACTTCCTCCGGCACCTATCGGGTATTGCGACGCTCACGGCGTCCTACGTCGAGGCCGTGCGCGGGACCTCGGCCCGTATCGTCGACACCTGGAAGACCACGCCGGGCCTGCGGGAGCTCGAGCACTACGCGGCGCGTGCCGGCGGCGCGTTAGGCGTGAGGCGCGACGGCTTGGACGTCGTGCAGATTCGCGACAGCCACCTCACCGCCACGAATCGCGATGTGGCGATGGTCGTGCGACGGACGCGCGAACTGGCGTCGGACCACACGCGTATCGAGGTCGCGTGCCGTTCCCCCGCCGAAGTGCGCATTGCCGTTGCTGCCGGCGTGGATGCGGTGCTGCTCGATGGCATGACACCGCTGCACGTCCGCGAATGCGTGGAAGTTGCATCGTCGCGCGTGTACACGCAGGTGACCGGTGACGTGCGTCTCGATGCGGTGCGAAGCTTCGCACAAGCCGGAGTCGATCGCATTGCCGTCGACGCGCTCACGCAACGCGCGCCGGCGCTCGATCTGGAGCTCGAGTTCGAGGCAGTCTGATGGGCGACGTGCTCGCCGCCAGGTCCCAAATGGCGGTGTCGCTCGGTTTTCACATCCTGTTCGCCGTCGTCGGCATCGCCATGCCGGTGCTCATGATCATCGCCGAGGCGCGGTGGCGGCGCACCGGCGACGCGATGTACCTCGAGCTTGCGAAGCGTTGGGCCAAAGGCACCGCCATTCTCTTCGCCGTCGGCGCCGTATCCGGAACGGTCTTGAGCTTCGAGCTCGGCCTCCTGTGGCCGGGCTTCATGCGATTCGCTGGTGCCATCATCGGCATGCCCTTTTCGCTCGAAGGCTTTGCGTTCTTCGCCGAGGCCATTTTTCTCGGCGTGTATCTGTACGGGTGGCAGCGCATCTCGCCGCGCGCGCACATCGTGGCCGGCTTCCTCGTCGCGGTGAGCGGAGCGGCTTCAGCGCTGTTCGTCGTGATCGCGAACGCGTGGATGAATACACCGGCGGGATTTCAACTGCAGAATGGCGCGCCCGTGAACGTGGATCCACTCGCTGCCATGCTGACGCCCGCGGCGTTTCCCGAAGTGCTCCACATGCTGGTGGCCGCCTATGCCGCTACGGGGTTTGCGGTGGCCGGCATTCATGGCTTCATGCTGCTTCGAGACCACCGCAACGCGTTCCACCGGCGCGCCCTCGGTGTGGCACTCATCGTCGGAGTGCCGGCTGCGATCGTGCAGCCGATCTCGGGTGACGTGAGCGCGCGATACGTCGCGCACTGGCAGCCGCCGAAGCTCGCGGCCATGGAAGGGCAGTTCCGCACCGAGTCCGGCGCGCCGCTCCGCATCGGCGGTATTCCCGACGTCGATGCCCAACGGACACGTTGGGCAATCGAGATCCCCCGCGGACTGTCGCTGCTCGCCTTTCACGATCCGCACGCCGTGGTTCGGGGACTGGATGCCGTGCCACGGCGCGACTGGCCGCCGGTCCCCGTTGTCCACGTTGCCTTCCAAATCATGGTCGCACTCGGTACGTACCTCGCGCTGCTCGGCATATGGGTAGCTGTCGAGGCGTTGCGACGGCGCGATCTCGCGGCCAACCGGTGGCTCATGCGCGCTGTGACCATCGCGTCGCCCATGGGATTCATCTGCATCGAAGCCGGGTGGACGGTCACTGAAGTCGGGCGACAGCCGTGGGTGATCTACGGCGTCATGCGAACAGCGGATTCGGTGACGCCCATGCCTGGTCTCATCGTACCATTCCTCGTGATCAGTGCACTCTACTGTTTCCTCGGCGTCGTCGTAGTGTGGCTGCTGTACGACCTGGTGATGCGCAGCCCGATCACGCGCGACGGCGACGGGACGATCGCGCCCGCCGCCGCCTAACGGACTTCTGCATGGCTACTGCGATCGCGTTCGTCGCGTTGGTTTCGCTCAACGCCTACGTGCTGCTCGCGGGCGCGGATTTCGGCGGCGGCGTATGGGACCTGCTGGCCACCGGCCCGCGACGCGCCGAGCAGCGCGCGCTGATCGCCGAGGCCATCGGGCCGATCTGGGAAGCCAATCACGTCTGGCTGATCCTGGTCGTCGTGTTGCTGTTCACATGCTTTCCGGCGGTTTACGCCGGTCTCGCGATCGCGCTCCACATTCCGCTCACCCTCATGTTGATCGGCATTGTGTTACGCGGCTCCGCGTTCGCGTTCCGCAGTTACGGCAGCAGCGAAGACGCGCCCCAGCGACGATGGGGCCGACTGTTCGCCATCGCGAGTTTGCTCACGCCACTCCTCCTCGGCGTGTGCATCGGCGCCATTGCGTCTGGACGTGTTGGCGCGGTGCTCGAGCAGTTGAATAGCGGCGGCACGCGCGAGTCTTTCGTATCGATGTACGTGTGGCCATGGTTGTCTCCGTTCACCGTAGCTGTTGGCGCGCTGGCGTTGTGCCTGTTCGCGTTTCTCGCCGCGACGTACCTCACCGTTGAAGCGGACAATGCAGCGCTGCGCGAGGATTTCCGCCGCCGTGCGCTTGCTGCGGCAATCGCAGTGTTCGTCACTGCGTTTCTCGCGCTCTTGCTTGCGCGATGGCAGGCGCCGCGCGTCAGCGCCGGACTGCTCGCGTCTTCGTGGGCTCCGGCGCTGCACGTGTTGACCGGCATCGCCGCGATCCTCGCCATCGCCGCGCTCTGGGTCAGGAAGTGGCGGATCGCGCGCATCGCGGTCGCTGCGCAAGTGTCGCTCATCTTGTGGGGATGGGCCGCTACGCAAGCGCCCTACCTGGTGCCGCCAACTCTCACAGTCGCGAACGCCGCGGCGCCGTCGCGAACCCTCGCCCTGTTCCTCATCGTACTGGCGCTGGGAGCCATCGTGCTGTTGCCGTCGATCACGTACTTGTTCCGCGTGTTCAAGTCCTCGCCCGCGCACGAGCCCGGCGCCGGTCGAGCGAAATAAGGCCGTCTAACGGCCGCGTCCGCCATTAACGCCGGTCGGCGCAAATCGTCCAATGAATTGTACGGCCCGTCGCGGCGGGCCGGTCTATGCATTTCTGCGGACGACATCGATGCGCTTCCGAGCGCAAAGGACGGATGAGATGATAGAACAGACGAAGCGAAAGGTGATGACGGTCGCGCTCGCTGCTACACTGCTCGGCGTCGCCGCGTGCGCGTCGAGTCCGCGGGGCGAGCGCGTGTACGTACGCGAGGCTCCTCCGGTCGAGCGGGTCGAAGTGATCGGCCCCGCTCCTGGGCCGGGCTACGTGTGGGTGCCGGGCCATTACAACTGGGACACACGGGCGTATGTCTGGATACGCGGCCGATGGATTGTGCTCGGTCGCGGCTATCACGCGTGGCGGCCTGGGCATTGGGCGCACGATCGGCGCGGCTGGTACTGGGTGGAAGGCCACTGGCGCTAGACGCTCCAGCACTCGAGAGATACGACGCGCCCGCGCGACCACGTCGCGCGGGCGCGTCGCATCCGGCCGTTCGCGCGAAGGCAGCGGGCGACTACGTTACGACAGCATGCTCATTGTTGACCTCGCCGCACCGTCGCGCCCACGCCTAACACTCAGTGTTCGCCACCGCGTACACGACACGAATGTCCGATAACGGGCAAGAACCCTCGCCGATGCCAGAACACGAGACCGGGCCGCCCCGGACGCCGCCCGATCCGGACCCGCCGTCCTGCGACATCTGCGGTTCCGCGGATATCGCGTGGGTGCGATGCAAACTCATCTGCAACCAGTGCCACGCCATTCTGATGACGTGCGGCGATCTGTGATCGGTCCTAGCCGTTCGGAGCCTGCCCAACGGAATCGGCGGGCGGCGCATCTACCGCGAGCTCGAGTTGGGCGCTCAACGTTTCGGGAATCGTCGTCGGCGCGTCGCACGCGTAGTGGCGGCAGACGAACGCCGTCGCCGCGTCGTTGATCGGCTTGCGGTTGCGCAGCAGCGCGATGTCGCCGTTGGCGCGTCCGCCCGCGAGCACCAAGCCCGGCACGTATTGCTGCCCCGCGGCACGCTGCAGCGCGACGAATCCGACACTCGAGGGATCGCCTAACAACGCGACTTCGACGGGTCCGTAGACGGCGACATCCGCCGCCGTGAGCAGATGGCCGAATGCGAGCGGATAGCGCTCCACCGCATTGCCGATGCTCGACAGCACGTCGACGGCGTGCTGGCGCCAGGACGGCACGTCGAGCAGGTCGCCCAGACGAAGGAGCAGCTCCACGGCAAGCGAGGTCCCGGACGGCGTGGCGTTGTCCGTCGTTTCCCGCGGGCGCGTGATGAGTGCTTCATGATCGTGTGCCGTATCGTAGAACATCCCGGTGTGTTCGTCCCAGAACCACCGGAGCATGGCGTCGGCCATCCGGCGCGCTTCGGCCACCCACGATGCATCGAAGGTGAGCTCATACATGGCAATCGCGGCCAAGGCGACCGCTGCCTGATCATCGAGAAAGCCTGGCGCGTGCGACGCGCCGCCCGCCGCATTCCAGACGCGCGCCGCCCGCCCATCGTGCACGAGCTCGCGAAGGAGAAACGAGCCGTTGCGCATCGCGAGTGCGCGAGCCGCATCATGTTCGAGCGCTCGGGCGGCTTCGGCGAGGGCGCGCAGCATGAGCCCGTTCCAGGACGCGACGATTTTCTCGTCGCGCGGCGGCCTCGTGCGCCGCGCCCGCGCCGCGCCAAGCGCGGC
>DATJET010000198.1:0-20064 GCA_035496295.1 Gemmatimonadaceae bacterium | reverse complement strand
CCCGAACAGGATTTCGTGATGAAGAAATGGCTCTCGGCCTTCGCGGCAATCGTACTGCTCGGAACCCGAGCCGCCGCACAGGCTCCCGGTAAACTCCCGGCGCAAATGAAGGGCTTCGACGCCTACGTGCAGCACGTCATGGACCAATGGCAGGTCCCCGGACTCGCGGTGGCGATCGTCAAAGACGGTAAGGTGGTGCTCGCCAAAGGGTACGGCGTGCGCGAGTTAGGCAAGCCCGCTCGGGTAGACGGCGGCACCATTTTCGATATCGGCTCCAACACCAAAGCCTTCACTGCTGCGGCCCTCGGCACGCTGGTCGCCACCGGGAAGCTCGACTGGGATGCGCGCGTGGTGGATTACGTCAAGCCGTTCCAGCTGAACAGCGCGTACGTGACGCAATCGATCACGTTGCGCGATCTGCTCACGCATCGCAGCGGCTATTGCGATCCCGGTATGTGGTATACCTCGGACGACAGCGACGTGATCGCGCGCTTGCGCTATCAAAAGCCGGACTACGGGTTCCGCGCGGAGTTCTGCTATAACAATATTCTGTACCTCACGGCCAGCCGATTCATTCCCGCGGTCACGGGCGAAACGTGGAACCGCTACATCGCCGAGCATGTCTTCGCACCGCTCGGAATGGATCACACGGTCACCATGGCGGCGGAAGTCGCGGCAGCGAACGATGTCGCCGTGCCCCACGGGCTCTCGGACGGAAAGGTGGTGACGATCCAGCCCTACTGGCCGCACAACATGGACATCATGTCGCCGGTAGGCGGGATCAACTCCAGCGCCGATGACATGAGCCGCTGGATGTTGATGCTCCTGGCCAACGGCCGGTACGACGGGAAGACCGTGCTCGACTCGACGACCGTCCGGGACATGGAGACGCCGCAGATGCTCATCGAGGCGACGTCGGGTGTGGGCCGCGAGATCCGCGCATGGCTTCCGGGCAGCGCTTTCTATACATACGGCCTGGGGCTCTTCGTCCAGACCTATGCGGGGCACACGCTCGTGTGGCACGCCGGTGACATCGATGGGATGGCATCGGCCGTTGCGCTCGTGCCGGACGCGCAGTTAGGCGTCGTGGTGCTGTCCAACATGAACCAGAACGACGCACGGTTCGGGATCATCCAGCGGGTGCTGAACGCCTACCTCGGGCTCCCGACGGGCAACCTCAGCGACACGCTGCTCGCGATGACGCAGCGGGCGCAGAAGGCGGGCGAGGTGGCGGCGGAGAAGGTGGCGGCGACCCGCGACAGCACGGGCCGCGTGCCGCATCCCTTGTCCGACTATGCCGGCGTCTACGAGGATCCATTTTCCGGCGCCGTGCGGGTCAGCATGGAGGACGGCCATCTCGTGCTGCGCCTCGGCAACCTCGACTTCGTCGGCGATCTCGAGTACTGGCACGACGACACGTTCCGGGTCACGTGGCGTTACCACTACTACGGAACGCAGTACGTTACGTTCGATCTCAATGATCTCGGTCAGCCCACCCGACTCTCGATGGGACGGCGATCGGGCCAATTCGAGCGGGTGCGGCCACGGGTCGGCGGCAATGGCAGCGGGGCCGGGGGCGGCGGGTAAGGTGCGACTCGCGGACCGTGGCGTCGCAATGATACGTGTGCCTGGTGCGGTTCGCGCGGCCGCAACCGCCATGCTCATCATCGCTGCCGCATCGCCGGGCGAATTGTGCGCGCAATCGGCGGCCGGCCAGAGTCGCACGCGCGTGGTGATGCTCGGCACCGGTGCGCCGCCGGCGGATCCCGACCGCTTCGGTCCCGCCGTCGTCGTTCTCGTCGACAGCACACCGTACCTATTCGACATCGGCGTCGGCGTCGTGCGACGTTGGGCAGCGGCCCTGCGCGCCGGCATCGCACCGCTCGACGCGTCGTCGCTGCACATTGCGTTCGTGACACACCTGCATTCGGATCACACGTTAGGCTACGCCGATCTCATCCTCACGTCGTGGACGCTCGAGCGAGCGCCGCATCGGCCCCTCGACGTGTACGGGCCGACGGGTCTCCAGCAGATGACCGATCACCTGCTCGCCGCGTACGCCGACGACATCGCCGTGCGCACTGGGCCCGGTGGTGAACACGCCGGCGAGGCGGGCCCGGTGGTGCACGTGCACGAGATCGCGCCAGGCGTGGTGTATCGCGATTCGCTGGTCACCGTGACCGCGTTTCTCGAGCATCACGGAACGTGGAAGCAGGCGTTCGGCTATCGCATTCAGACGCCGGACAAGACAATCGTGTTGTCGGGCGATACGGGTCCGCCGTCTGGTGTGTTAGGCCAGTGCCAGGGATGCGACTTGCTGCTGCACGAAGGCGGAACGGTGCCCGCGGAAGAGGCGTCGCCGTATTTTCGACGTTTTCATACCACGGTCGAAGACCTCGCGAAAATCGCGCAGGCGACGCGGCCAAAGCTGCTCGTGCTCTATCACCAGCGTCCGGACGGGCCGGCGGTGGAGCGGAGCTACGCGATGCTGCGGGCGTTGTACGCGGGGCCGTTCGTCGTGGCGCGGGACCTTGACGTGTACCGTTAGGCGCGGGATATCGCGGTCCGCGTTCGCACAGACCGAGGAAGCCAGCCCTCGACGGCAGGACATCCGCTTCGTGCACTGAGGCGCTGCCTAACAGAGGATGCACTTCGGATTCGCCGAGCTGTCCAGGTCACGACAGCTCGGCCTGCGTGCTCAGGCGCCGAGGTTCTGGGAGACCTGCCTGACGTCGGGTGCTTGGGCGAGCGATGGCTCTCGGCGCCACCGCTACTACAGTGGGCTGGCGTTCGGCAGGCCCCTTCTCGTAGTTTGGCGCGCATGTCAAACCGACTTCGCCTCCGCGCGCTCCCAGCGCTTGCCTCCGCGGCACTCCTTACACTCCCCGCTGCGGCCCTCGCCCAACAGTCCTCGCTCACACCATACCAGTCGCTTGGCAGGGATCTGCTGAAGCAAATGGTGGAGACCAACACCGAATACTCGATCGGCAGCACGACCAAGCTCGCCGAATCGCTCGCCGCGCGCTTTCGCGACGCCGGCTTCCCGGCCGCGGACGTGCAGGTGATCGGCCCCGACTCGGGCAACGACGCGAAGGACAAGAACCTCATCGTGCGGTACCGCGGACGCGGCGCGCGCGCGCCGATCCTGCTCATCGGCCACCTCGACGTCGTCGAAGCGAAACGCTCGGACTGGGTGCTCGACCCATTCACGCTCACCGAGCGCGACGGACACTTCTATGGCCGCGGCACGCTCGACATGAAAGATGGCGACGCCAGTTGGGTCGCCGCACTGCTGCGCATGAAAAAGGAGGGCTTCGTTCCGGCGGGTGACTACATCCTCGCGCTCACGGCGGGCGAGGAAGGCGGGGGGGGATACAACGGTATTCAGTGGCTGCTCGCCCATCATCGGGACGCGACCAAGGCGCAGTACGTGCTCAACGCGGACGCCGGCGGCGGCGAGCTGCGCGACGGCACCCCGATCGCCATGGACGTCCAGGCGGCGGAGAAGGTGTTCCATTCCGTGCGCCTAACGACGCACAACCCCGGAGGCCACAGCTCGCTCCCCCGCCCGGACAACGCGATCTACCAGCTCGCCGCGGCGTTAGTCAGAGTGGCGGCGTACGAGTTCCCGCTGCAGACGAACGACGTTACCCGCGCCTACTTCTCCCGCACGGCCGCGCTCGTGCCGCCTAACGTAGGCGCCGACATGCGCGCGGTGAGCGCGTCGGCGACGCCGGACAGCGCGGCAGCCACACGGCTCGCTGAGCAGTCGGCGTACTACAATGCGGAGCTCCGCACGACCTGCGTCGCCACACTCCTCCAGGGCGGGCACGCGGTGAATGCGTTGCCCCAGACCGCGACTGCCACAGTGAACTGCCGCATGATGCCCGGCACCGATCCGGCAGCAGTCGAACGGACTATTCGCCGCATCGTTGCGGATACCGCCGTCGAGGTCGCACCAGCGGACACGGCGACGCCGAGTCCGCCGTCGCCGATGCCGCCGGCGCTCGAGCGCGCACTGGAACGCGTGACGGCGTCCGTGTGGACATCGCTGCCGATCATTCCGAGCATGGAGACGGGCGCGACCGACGGCTTGTTTCTGCGCAACGCCGGCATGCCGGTGTACGGCGTGAGCGGATTGTTCGTCGACCCCAACAAGCCCGAGGACACACGCGCGCACGGATTGAACGAGCGCATCGGCGTCCACGCGTTCTACGACCAGCTCGAGTTCACGTACCGGTTGCTCAAGGAATTGTGAGCCGGCGACGAATCGCCGGCTCCAGATCCTTTACGAGGCGCGCATCACGCCGCTGGCATTCGATCGTGCCTTTGGGCGCGACGCCGTCGGTTGCAAGTACGTAGAGAGAGCGCGCTGGCCGGGTTACGGCTGCAGCCGCGCGCGGATGTCGGCGAACCAGTTGTCGACCTGCACGAGTTGCGCCGTGTTCGGTCGCTCGGTGTCCGCCTGGCCCATGTACACGAACTTCCCGTCACGCGTCACGTCGAACGCCCAGTGATAGCCGACGTATGCGAATGCCGTCGCGTCGAACAGCGGAACGAGCCTGGTCACGCTGAACGCCGGGCCTGGCCCGATCTCGGCCGAGATGAGGCGGTCGCTTCCGTTGAGGAAAAAGAGCTCCTTGCCGTCGGGCGACCAGACGGGCGAGCCGCCGCCGCCGTTGGACACCTGCCAGTGTCCGGCGTCGGCGTTCGGGAATGGCCGGACGAACACCTCGTTCACACCGGCCTCGTTCGAAACGTAGGCGATCCACCGGCCGTTAGGCGAGAGGGCGGGCTGCAGCTCGGTTGCGGGGGTGGCCGCGATCGGCACGAGCGCGGTGTCGCCTAACGCCGACACGGCGACGATGTCGCCGCTCCCCGCGGCGCCGGTTTCCGTGCGTACCAGCAGCCACCGGCCATCCTTGGACCACGACACTTCCTGAATGGCTCGGCCGAAATGGGTCAGCCGGCGCTCGGTGCCGCCGCCGTCGGCGGCACGCGCCCACACGTCGCCGCCGCTCGCGCTGTCCCGGACGAACGCCACTTGCCGCCCGTCCGGAGACCACGTGGGGCGCCGGTCGCGTCCGCTGAACGTGAGGCGCGTGAACGGGCCGCGGTCGAGCTGCTTGACCCAGATGTCGAGGCCGGCGCCGGGCGTGCTCACGCCGACGGCCACCTGGCGTCCGTTAGGCGAGAGGGCGAACGAGTTGAACGCGCCGCTCCACGACGGATCGAACGCCGTGCTGCTTCCGTCGCGGTTGGCCTCGCGCAGCGTGACCGTGGAAGCAGATCCCGATCCAATCGCGTAGACCAGCCTTCCCGAGGTCGACCACGCCAACTCCGGGATGTAGCCGGTCATGCGCACACCCTGCAACAGCGGAATCGGCGCACCGCGGATCGACAGCGTCGAGAGGTCGAACGGCACGGCCATCGCCACCCCGTTAGGCTCAAAATACATCAGCTGGCCGCTGGGCAGGTACCATCCGGCCGATGCATTGTCCACCAGCCGTTTGGAACGGCCCGTCCTGAAGTCGAGGACGTGCAGACTCATCGTCACGCAGTTCGACGCGCAGACCACGAACAGGACGCCGCGCGCGTGCGGCAGCGGCGTCGCCAACATCGGTGCGAGGCCCTTGAACGTCGTGTCGGGCACTGCCACCCAGGTCGGGCCGCCCGATTCCTTCACGCGGCGCAAGCCGAGCAGACTGCCGTCGGTGTAGATGAGCGTTCCGTCGTCGAGCCACGCCTCGCCGAATCCGGTGCCGGCGGAATCGGCGAGCGTGATGCTCACGCCGCCATCGGCGCGTACCTTCTTGAGGTGGCCGTCGACCACGTAGGCGATCCACTGACCGTCCGGAGAGAATGTCGGCGAGCTCGCGCCTTCAGTGCCGGCGAGCGGCGCGGCGTCCAGCGCGTCGCGACGCTTGACCCAGATACGGAACAGTGTGTCGCCGATGAACGCGAGGCGCGAGCCGTCGGGAGAGAGCGCTAACGGCAATGCGACGCGCTGTGGCGTCTGCAGCCGGACACTGTCGCCCAGCGAGATGTAGCGTCGCTCGACTGGGCCGTCGACGGTCCGTCCGCGCAGACCGCTCCAGATACCGAATGCGATCGCGACGATCGCCACACCACTCGCCACCTGGAATCGCGCGCGCCAGCCGTCGCGACCGGGCGCGGCCGCCGTCGCGCGCGTCGTTACCGTTAGGCCCTGACCTGACAGCGCGTCGGAGAACTGCGCCGCGGTGGCGAAGCGGTCCGCCGGCAGCTTCTCGATCGCGTGCAGCACCGCGCCCTCGACTTCGGGCGAGATGGTCTTCCGCTGCAGCGTGAGGCGACGCGGCTCTTCGGTCATCACGCGGGCGATGATCGCCTGCGCGGTGGGTCCGGTGAACGGCGGTTCACCGACGAGCATCTCGTACGCGACGCAGCCTAACGCGTACACGTCGCTGCGCGCATCGAGCTCGCGTTCGCCCATCGCCTGCTCGGGCGACATGTATTGCGGTGTGCCGAGCGACATGCCGGTCTCGGTCATCCGCGAGCCGGCCTTGCTCGCCGCGAGCGCAATCCCGAAATCGGCGACGAGCGCGGAGCCGTCGTGCAGCATGATGTTTTCGGGCTTGATATCGCGATGGATCACGCCGTGACGGTGGGCGTAGTCGAGCGCCGCGGCGACCTGCGTCGCGATACGCACGGCTTCGGGAACCGGCAGCTGCTTCTCGCGCACGAGCCGGTCGCGGAGCGAGATCCCCTCGATGAACGGCATCACGTAGAACAGCATGCCGTCGGCTTCTCCCGAATCGAACAGCGGGAGAATGTGCGGGTGCTGCAAGTTCGCTGTCGTCTTGATCTCGGCCAGGAATCGCTCGGCGCCGATGACCGCGGCGAGCTCCGGCCGCAACACTTTGACCGCGACGTTGCGGTCGTGTTTGACGTCATGGGCGAGATACACCGTGGCCATGCCGCCGGCGCCCAGCTCCCGCTCGATGATGTAGCGGTCGGCGAGGATCGCGGTTAGGCGCCCGATGTCGGTGGTCACTTTGGGAATGTCGCGCGGAGTACCCGCGTCCGCCAGACTAACCCCTGTTTATGGCTGCGATGGCCGTCCCGAGCACGGCGATGACGCCGACGAATGCGATGGCGCGATTCATGGCCGCTTCGACCGCGACATGAGGATCGTGGTCGGCTTCCCCGGCTCGTCGACCACCATCACCGTCCGCTGCCCGTGTACGCCGTCGTCGGGAATGGTCCAGCCGGTGAACTTGCGATCCGGGACCGTGCTGTCGACGGCCGCGGTGTCGACCGCTTTCGTGGAGTCATCCGAGCCCGTGAACATCTTCATGATGTTCTTCGGCGTCAGTTGCTTGGCCATTGCCGCCAACTTGCTCGCGTCGACGCTCATCGCGTGCGTGCTGGCGGGCATGTGGTGCTGATACCATGACGTCACGGAGTCGTAGCTGTCGCTCGTGGCAAACACCGCGGCGGTGCCGGTGTCGGCGGGCTTATCGGAGCGCGTAGAGAGCCCGCTGTACGCAGTCGTGACGTCCATCGGGAAACGCGGCAGCGCGGTTTGATCGAGACTGAAGTCGTCGGCGGTTTTGGTGGTAATGTTGGGACCCGGCGGCGGCGGAGGGCCGTTGGGCGCCCGACCGGTGAGCTG
The DNA here is from genome assembly GCA_035496295.1 of Gemmatimonadaceae bacterium. Taxonomy (GTDB): domain Bacteria; phylum Gemmatimonadota; class Gemmatimonadetes; order Gemmatimonadales; family Gemmatimonadaceae; genus JADGGM01. The sequence continues at coordinate 12,407 of DATJET010000198.1, read as the reverse complement.
GTCTTGCGACAGTTGGGCGACGAAACCGGCGCTCAGTGTGTCGACAGCCTTGGGCTTCTTCTTGAACTCACCCGAGTCGTACGGACTCTCGGAGTTGCCACCGCCATTGCCGCCGCGGGCATCGCTGGTGCCGCCGCCGCCGGGGCTGGCGTTGCCGCCGCCGCTACTATCGGTGTCGACGGGAACCTTGAGGTATCCGCCATTGCCTTTCTGGGTGCCGCCGCCGCTGCCGGGGGCAAAGCGGCCGCCTCCGCCGCCCCCGCCCGCTCCGCCCTTGCCCAATATCACGCCGCCGCCGGAGCCGCCGGACATGTGCCGCTCACAATAGCGTCGGCCTAACAGAAAGCCGATGATGAACGCGATGATGATGGCCAGCGTCCACAACACGCGGCGCTTGCGCTCGGTCATGAGACGAATCTCCCCGTGTAAGGCGGTGTGCGCGCCTACAGGCGCGAGCAGATGGCAACCATGAGCGCTTTGGCCTTCTGGTAGTCGGCCGACTGCAGGTCCATGCCGACGAATACGTCGTGCCTTACGGCGATGAGCTGCGTGCCGTGAATCAACGCGGCCCTGTCCCAGGGACCCTTGAGCGTGGTGTCGGTTTGGAACCCGACGGTGGATACCGCGCCCGACGCCTGCGACTTGGGCGCGCCGGTCACCATCTTCATCATCCCCGACATGATCGCGCCCGTCGGGCCGGTGGGCTTCATCGTGTCCATCGGCGTGCTGGCGGGTGTGCCGAACAGGCCGCTCATCATCGCCGGCCCGTGTGCGAGCGCGTTGTAACTCTTCTCGCCGTACTGCCACGCGTAGCTCACGGCGTAGGTCCGCGAGCCTTGCGCGGTGGCGACGTGATACGTGCATCCGGTGCCCGATGAGTCGGGCACTGGCGCGCCGGACAGCGGGCCGATCGCGCCTTCCACCGCCGCGCGGGACACGAAATCGCACGCGTTCGCGGGATGCTTCACAGGCTTTGGCGCCAGCGCAACGGCCTTTGCGCCGTCGTACGCGAGCGGGTGGGCGATGCGCGCCACGACGGTCCGCGCGATCGCGTACGCGTCGCCCTTCTGCCCGCTCGCGCCGCTCACGTCGATGATGATGCTGACGTTTCCCTTGACCACGAACAGCGCTCCGTTAGGATACCACGTCGCCTGATCCCAGGGCCCGGTGCTGTCCTGCTGCGCGACCTTGCTGCCGGCAGTCAACCCGGTCGCCTTGCTGAGCGACGACGCGCTCGTCGTGACCGTGTTTTGGGCGCCAGCCATGCTCTTGCCGCCGGTCCAGTCGGGCTGGACGGTGAGCACCCGGCTGTCGGCGCCGCGATACACGCACACCTCTCCGGTCGCGTTAGGCGTTCCCGTGCCGTCGGTCGCGCGGAAGGGCGGGGACGCGAGCGTGCCGACGTATGCCTTGGCTTCGTCCGCCGAGAGCAGCGAACACGGATCCTGCGTGTTGGCCGCGGGGCCGATCACCGACGCCAAGGCCGACAGGCCGACGAGCGGCCACATGCGCATGACTGACATGAGGAACCCCCTGCTGCGTTAGGCCTGCATCGTGAGTCGCGCGGCGCGCGACGCTACTCGCAACGTGGATTGCACGGATGGGGTCCGCGTGTGGCGCTCGTGACCGGAGCGCCGGACGCGACGGTGCGACGGGCGCGGCGCGCGCCCACTTCGGCTGACCGACCAACATGGAACCCGACCGAGGTTGTAGTTGCGGGCGGAACTATGGTCGGGTGCCGTTATCCCAGCGCTACACTGGGCGTTATACGGCGGTTACCTGATGGCAGCCACGCACGTTGGCGTTGGTTGGAACCAGAGTTTCTCCACCCTGGACGTCAGGGCGCCTTCGATTGGGTGGCCAGTCCGGCATTCTTCCACGCGTTCCATCCGCCCCGAAGCGCGCGCGCCTTGGGCCAACCGGCTCGTCTCAGCTGGAGCGCCACACGGGCGCTCGTGGCTTCATCCAGTCAAGCGCAGTAGACCACGAGCGTCGCTCGCTGCGACAGCCGGAGGGCGGTCGCGTCGCGCACCGGGTCGTCGGGGTTCACTCGCACCGCGCCCGCGGCGGTGACCGTGTCCGCGTCGTAATTCCGGTTCGCACGCGCGTCGACCAACACGATGGGTTCCCCCCGCTCCTGCATCGCTTGCGTCTCGGCAATCGTGATCCGTTCGGGAACCTCTTCGTTCATCGGCGCGGCGACAGGGCGTGTCGCGCTTTCCGTCAAAACAGGGGCCGGCGCCCTGGCGGCCCGATGCCGCCGGACGAACAGCCCCATGCCTCCGCCGTGCAGGACCACTGACAGCACGACGACAAAGCTCGTGATCGCGAACAGACGTTCGGATCCCGGCAGCTCGACGAAGACGGGAAGCAGCACGAGCAGCAACGAGCTGAGTCCGCGCGCGCCAAAAAGCGCAACGAGCCGCTGGTCGTGCTTCTCCATCCCGGCACCCGCGAGCAGGGGATACAAGACCACGGTTCTCGTGCCCAGCGCGATGCACGCGAACACGATCAAGCGCCAATCGACGCCGGCGAATCCCAACCAGATGAGCGAGGTGCCCAACGCCACGAACGTGAGGAGCAGCAGCATCTCAGCGGTGGCTTCACCGTACTCGAGGAAGCAGTCGCACAACTCGGTATCCTGCAGCGCGACCATGAGCCCCGCCACGAACGCCGCCACGAAGCCGCTCCCGCCGACGGCCTCGGCCGCGGCATAGGCGCCGAACGCGAGTCCCAGCGCATAGAGCGATTCGTAGTCGCGCCTCACGCCAATCCGCTCGCGAACCCGGGCCAGCGCCGAGATCCCGGTCCAACCGACCGCCGCGCCTAACAATGGGCCGAGCAAGAAAAGGCCGAGCACACTGCGCACGACGTCGTGCGTGACGACACCGCTCGCGGGCGCCCGCAGCACGAGCATGGCGAGCACGATGATGGGCAGCAACACGACATCGTTCATCCCCGTCTCGATCCGCAGCGCCAATCGAGCCGGCGCCGGCAGCGCCGGCGAGCGCAGCACGCCGCGCAGCAAGACCGGATCGGTCGACGCGAGCGCCGCCCCCAGGATCGCCGCGCCCGCGGGCGGCACGCCTAACAGAAGCCACGCGGCAAGGGCGATGAGGATGGCCGGGATGAGCGTGCCGGGTCCGAGTACGCGCCAGACCAACCTGCGCTGGGCGCGCAACTCGGCGATGCGAACGGTGACCGCGTCGCTGAACAGCACCAGGGCCAGCCCGAGTGTTGCCAGAGCGTGCAGCGCTGCGGAATGAAATCCGACATCGAGCAATCCCAGCCCGAGGGGCCCGAGCACTGCGCCGAGGGCGAGGAACACGGCGGCGATCGGCACGCCGCCGAGCTCGAGCACGCTCGAGAGTAGAGCGGCGGCGATCAGTACGATGGCGATCAGCGCGAGGCTGGAGAGGAATTGCTCCATTGGCCCTACGGCTTCGCTCCAACTTTGGTCGCCTGCGCCCGGGCTGATGCCACCAGACTATCCGCGCGCTGGTTCGCCGCGCGCACGATCGCGGCGGCCTTGTCGTCCGACTGCTTGCGCAATTTGTCGGCCGCGGCTTTCGCGGCCACCTGCACCAACGGATTGTCACCGGCCTTTGCGGTGAGCGAGTCGGCCTGGCGGTAGCCGGTCTGCTTCACGGTATCCGCGAGTGCCTGCGCGTTCTGCTTGATGACTTGCGCCTGCTGCTGCGCCTGCTCGACGAGCTGCATCGCGGCGGCGGACGCCTGCTGCGTCACGGCCTGCTGGGCAGCGGCGACGGCTGACGACGCGGCGTTCCCGACGCCGGCCTTGATGGTCGGATTGGTCACGGTGCCGCCTAACTGAATGGCGAGCGGAATCTCCGCAGCGGCGCCGAGGTCGACGCCGGCCTTGCCGGCCTGCGACGCCAGGCCTGCGAGCGCCTGGTTCGCGGCGCTCCCGAGCATGGATCGCGGGACGTGCAGGTTCATGGTGTATTGCAGCGACTGATCGAGTCCGTTGGATCCGGCGATGGTCGCCGCGATGCCGCCGACTTTCACGTCGAACGGCTGCACCGTCAGGCGGCCGTTGTCGATCCGGAACGCGGCGCGGAGCGCCTGCAGCGTGGGATTGTCGAGGATGTCGAGCTTGGTCACATCCGCCAGTTTACTCAGCGCCGGGAAGCCGCGGAGCGCGAGCTCGGACGTGGCGAGTGTGCCGGCGCCCGTGAGGTTCGGCAAGAGCGGCATCATGTTCTTGCCTAACGCACCGCTCACGTGCACGTCGGTGCTGGCGGTGCCGCTGGCGTATTTCGCCACCGGCGCGAGCATCTGCACCGTGGTGAACGCCTGAAAGGCCGAGGGCACGTCCACCTTGGTCATCTTCACGGTCGCGTCGAACGTCGGCTTGTCGGGCTGTGTGGTTTCGTAGAAGCCGGTGAGGGCGATCTGCCCGCCTAACGTATTGGTTTGGAACTGCTCGAGGGTCGCGCGCTGGTTCGCGATGCGCAGGCGGGCGTGCGTGTCGGTCATCGTCAGCTTGTCGTACAGTAGCTGACCCACGGTGGCGTCGAGATCGAGGTCGATCTTGGGCGGCACGGGGATGACGTTGAGCTCTCCGCCCGATCGCCATTCGTTGAGGTCGAATCGTTTGCTCTTGACCGTGGCCGACCCGCGCAGCGTGTCGCCGTGCAGCGCAAAGGCAATGAGATTGTCGAGCGTGCCGGAGGCCTGGAGGTCGCTCGAACCGACGCTGCCGGTGAACGACTTCAGTTGGGCGTGTTGCGGCGCGAGCGCGAGCGACGCCTGTTGCACGGCGAGGGGGCGGGGCAGCGCGGCGCCCTTCACGGTGAGGCCCGTCACGTCCACGGTGCCATTCGCCCCCACCTTGTCGTACTGCTTCTTCTCCAGGTATGACATCCGCGTGCGCACCGCTGCGTTGGCCGCGACGGTGCCGGCGAGCTGGTCGACGCCCTGGAGCTTCACGGTGCGCTTGAGGTCCGCGAGATCGAGCGTGCCCGTTAGGCGGGCGTCGACGTCGGGATCGGATATCGGCGTGCGCATTACCATGTGGGCGTCGATCGGATTGGCGCCGAGAAGCACGTGGAACCGGTCGAGTGTGATGACGGTGCTGTCCGCGCTGCCGCCTGGATTCTTGAGCGCCAGGTCGATGGCGATCGACCGCGCGGGCAGTGGCAGATCGGCGTACTTGAACGCGGCGTCGTTCACCTTGGTTGTGAGGGCGAACGCCGGGAACGAGGTTGGGCCGTACACGCCTTTGACCCAGCCATCGAGGGCCACGGTGCCCGACGCCTGCACCTTCTGGAAATCGTGCGCGTACACACCGGGCACCAGCGACAGGATGCTCTTGAAGTTCGAGCGCGGCGCCTGAAAGGCGAGGTCGAGCGCGAGCAGGTCGCCCGCCGATTTCGCCGAACCGGAGACGCCGAGTGCGAGGTCGTTGAGGCGAAGCTCGGTGTTGGTGAGGGTGTAGAACTTCGCGGCGAGGTCGGCGTCCACGGTGGCCGTTAGGCCAAGTTTCACGTGGTCGAGGTAGGGGATGCCGGCAAAGACGACGGTGGCGCTGTCGGCGTTGGCCGTGGACTGGATCGTGACGCGGCTGCTGCTCACGTCGCCGCTCAGGGACTGGTCGTAGCCGGTGAGGGACGCGAGCAGTTTGGCGTGTCGGTCGTCGAACACGATCGTGCCACCGGTGATCTGGAACCGGCGGAGGCTCACCGCGAGCGGTTTTGCGTTAGGCCCGGCCGGGGCCGCGGCCGGCGTCTTCGTGATGTTCCAGTTGGCCGTGCCGTCCTCGAGCGCCAGGAGGTGGATGCGCGGTTGATCGAGCTCCACCGCGCCGATCACCAGCGGCGTGCCGTGCAGCACGTTGCCCACCACGCTCGCCACGTTCAGCACCACGCGCAGGTGGCTCACCGCGGCGAGCGTATCGCCGTCGAAGTGTCCGGTGCCGACGGCCGTGAGGTCGTCGAGTATGAGGCTCAGGTTGGGGAAGTGCCGGAAAAACGAGAGCCCGGCGCTTCGCCACGCGACGTGCGCGTTCACATTCTCGTTGACCGCTTGTTGCACGCGCAGCGCGATCCGATCGCGAAACAGGAACGGCACGAGCGCGAGGAGTACGAGCACGACGCCGATCGGCGCAAGGACGGCGACTGTGATGCGCGCGGATCGCTTCATATCGACCTCTGAGACGGAGAGCGTGTGGCGGACTGATCGGGGGAATATACGCACCCGCACTTCGATGGTTGCATGGGAATGTCGCGATGCTCGTTCCGTCCGTCCACACCGTGCGCTCGCCCCGCTCGCGAAACCGTGCTCGAGACGATGCTGACCAAGTTGCCTAACGGTCGCGCGGGTGCATATTATCTCTGCGGTGGTTCGCGGCGCCGATTCTCGTTGGCGCGAGCATTGCGATGCGTCACAGCGGCGTTGCGCGCTGCATCCCCATCGATAGGATAGGCATGGCACAGCACGACGACTATCTCGAGGTTGGGTCCGCGCCGCACCGGTGGCGCGCGCGCGCCGGCGCGACGGCCGCGTGGATCGTGATGCTCGTTGCGGCGTGCTCGGGCGATCACGGACGGAGCTCCGCCAACGATCGCGGCGCCGGCCTGGCGGTGGAGAAACTTCCCGCCGACCAGCAGGCAGCGGCGTACGCGGCCGCGCTCCGCGGAGCGTTCGATCTCGGGCCATCGCTCGTGCTGCTTCTCGATCCCGCCGTGCTGCCGCAGCGGCGTGGCGCGGAGCCGTCTGACACCATTCCGGCAGCTGTCACGCAAGCACTCACATCGCGCGGCGTGATCCAGGGGTCCTGCACAGCCGTGCCGGCGTCGCCGCGCGGCGCGCCGATCTGCAAGGCGCAGTCGGCAGGGTACAAGGTGCAGTTCTCGCCGGTGTTTCGACTCACGCGCGACACCGTGCAGGTCTATCTCGTCGCCGAGCGATATCGTGCGACGCGTGACACCGCGGGCTATCAACCGCCGCTCGAGTTCGAGCAACGCTACGGACTCGTGAGATCGGGGCGACAGTGGCGCGTCGCGAGTAAGGAGCGCCTCACGCACTAATTGCGTCGGGTGACGCACCCACCTAGAGTGTGCGCATGACGCACGACATTCCGACACTTCACGACATCCGTGCCGCGCGCGAACGTCTGGGCGAACGCGTCCGCGAAACCCCGGTATGGCACTGGCACAGTGACGCGGTCGAGCGCGTCATCGGCGCGCGTACCCGCGTCTTCCTCAAACTGGAGCTGTTCCAGTACACCGGCACCTTCAAGGCGCGCGGTGCGCTGCTCAATGCAATGGCGCTGTCTAACGAAGCCAAGAACGTTGGCGTGACGGCAGTCAGTGCGGGTAATCATGCCATCGCGGTGGCGTTCGCCGCACGCCTCGTCGGCACCACCGCAAAAGTGGTGATGACGAAAGCCGCCAACCCCACGCGAGTTGCGCTGTGCCGCGCCTACGGCGCGGAAGTCGTGCTCGCGAACGGTGTGCATCAGGCGTTCGACACGGTGAAGCGTATCGAGACCGACGAGGGTCGCACGTTCATTCATCCGTTCGAAAGCGAGCTGACCGTGCTCGGCACATCGACCGTCGGGTTCGAATGGTGCCGGCAGGCCGAGGATCTCGATGCCGTGATCGTGCCGATCGGGGGCGGCGGCCTCATCGCCGGCATCGCCTGCGCGGTGGAGCAGATGCAACCGCGCTGCAAAATATTCGGGGTCGAACCTCAGGGCGCCGACGGGATGCACCGCAGCTTCGCGGCAGGCTCGCCGCAATCCATCGAAAAGGTCGACACCATCGCCGATAGTCTTGGCGCACCGTACGTCTTGCCCTACACGTTCGGCATTGCTCGGCGCTTCGTGGAAGAAATCGTGTTAGTCAGCGACGAGCAGATGCAGCGCGCCATGGGACTCTTGTTCGCCGACATGAAGCTGGGGGTGGAACCGGCTGGCGCGGCCGCTACCGCGGCGGTCTGCGGCCCATTGCGCGAACGCCTGGCCGGCCAGCGCGTTGGCGTCATCGTGTGCGGATCGAACATCGACATCGCCACCTTCGCGCGGCAGGCGATTCCGTACTAACCGAAGCCGGCGTGGTCGCGCTATCTGTGAGGTGACGGCGGGGTGACGGTCGCGTGATGCGCCGCTGTAGCGTGTGCTTCCTAACGCTACGAGGCATCCCATGTCATCTCTCAGCGCGATAGCGGTCCTGGGCGTTTTGCTCATGTCCGCCGGGTCGGCTCCGCACGACGAGCTACCCGTCGTACACCCGAACCCGAACCTCGATCGCGCCGGGGTTTTGCGCGACGGAATCCTCACGGTCTCGCTCGAGGCCCGTCAGACCACGTGGTGGGCCGACGGACCGCATCGACCACCGATGGTCGTCGCTGCGTTCGCCGAGGCCGGAAAGGCGCCGCTCGTACCTGCTCCGCTCATTCGCCTGGCACAGGGAACCGAGGTCCGCGTTTCGGTGCGCAATTCGTTGTCCGCACCGCTCACGTTCTTGATACCGGCTGCGATCCATGGCGGGCAGAAGCTGCCCAAATGGACGGACTCGGTGGTCATTGCGCCAAAAACCACCGGCACGCTGACGGTGCGCGCGACCACGACCGGGAACTATATGTATCGAGCCCTGATGCCCGATAAAGCGAGCAAAGAAATCGGCGTCACTGGGCTTCTGACCGGAGCGATCGTGGTCGACACGTCCGGCTCGCCAGCGGCACACGACCGCGTGTTCGTCATCACGGCAGCCCAGGACTCGATCCTGAACGCATATCGCGACACGGTGCAGGGTCCACCCCAGCCAGGCGCGCCCGTCGGGCGGGTGCTGTTCATGATCAACGGCCGCTCCTGGCCTAACACGGAGCGCATCCATGCGACGGTCGGCGACTCGCTGCGCTGGCGGGTCATCAATGCCTCGTGGCTTCCACACCCGATGCATCTGCACGGCTTTTACTACCGGATCGACGAATTCTCAGGCCAGAGTAACTTTAGCCGGCCCACGCCGGGCGAGATGGTCGTGACCCAGCTCCTGCCCCCGTACACGGCGATGTCCATGTCCTGGTCGCCGGACCGTCCCGGCAACTGGATCTTCCACTGCCATCTCGCGATTCACCTCGAACCCGATTCGATTTCGGCCGAAGCGGACGACCCGCATATGATGGGCATGGTCGGTCTTGTGTTAGGCGTCGACGTTGCCCAACGACCGGGCGCACAGGCGGCCGCGCCTCCAGCCGCGCCCGCGCGCCGACTGCGGCTCATCGCGGTCGAAGCTCCGCTGCCCGGACGCAAGGGCGTCGACAACTCCGTCCCTTCGATGCGCTTCGATCTCGAGGAGCACGGGCAGCGCGTCGAATCGAAATCGGACATCAGTCCCGAGCTGGACCTCACGCGCGGCGAGCCAGTGTCGATCATGATCGTGAATCGACTGAGCGAGCCGACCAGCGTGCACTGGCATGGCATCGAGCTCCAGGACAGCTACATGGACGGCGTGATGGGCTTCAGCGGAACGGGTGGGCACCGGTCGCCCGAGATTGCACCGGGAGATTCGTTCGAGGCGCGTTTCACGCCGCCGAGGGCCGGCACGTTCATGTATCATGTGCACATGGATGAGATGCGCGCCGAGATTGGCGGACTCGAGGGAGCGCTGATCGTTCGTGACTCGGCGACGGCGCCGTCGGCGGACGATCACGTCTTTTTCCTCAAGGGTGTCAACGGCCGGTTGCGTGGCTCGAGGCTTGTCCCTGGTGAGTCCGAGCATCCATTCGAAATCAACGGCACGCCGAACCCCGACACCATCGTTCTTCACATCGGGAGGCCGGCGCGCTTTCGCTTTCTCAACCTGTCGACGGTGAACTTTGCACCGATTGCCTGGCTCACTGCGCGGCCCGACAGTTCTTTGCCGGGCGTCGACGACACGATGACGGTTCAGTGGCGACCGTTAGCCAAGGATGGCTTCGATGTTCCGGTCGGGGCGCGAACGCTGCGACCGGCGAGCCAGTACATCGCGATCGGCGAGACATACGACTTCGAGTACGTGCCGACGCATGCCGGAAACCTCCGCCTGGAGATCCGCCAGAACGGCCGGCAGCGGAACCTGCTGGCGCGAGTACCGATCCGCGTGGAATGAGCTAACGGAACGAATGTGCCGATTGCGCGGGCCGGCTAGCGGATGACGCGATTTCGAGAGCGTGGTGTTGACCCAACCAGACTCCTTCACACCGCCGCCTGACAGCGCGAAGAATTCCACGTCGGCGTAGCCGGTGCAGTGGCCTCATGTCGGCCTCTCCCGTCCGGTTGTGAGCAGCGCTCGTTAGGCGCGCTAAATCCAGATATCGTTCTGGGCCGTCCGGTCGCCGCCTTCGTGTCCCGTGTTCAACACGCCGCGCGGCTCGATGAGGAGCAGTTTGACTTCCTCGTCCGCATAGGGTTTGTGCTCGACACCTTTAGGAACGACATACATTTCGCCCGGGCCGACACGGACGTGGCCGTCTCTGAAATCAATGCGCAGCGTTCCCTCGAGAACGAGGAACGTCTCGTCCGTGTCTCGGTGATCGTGCCAGACGAAATCGCCTTTGATCTTCACGATCTTGAACTGGTAATCGTTCATCTCGGCGATCACTTTGGGTTGCCAGTGTTCGGTGAAGAGGCTGAGTTTCTGCGCGAGATTGATCGCGTGATACGGCATGAAGCAAGCTCCACGAGTTCGGCTGTAACGAGCCCGTTAGGCAGCGGCACACCAAATGCCGTCCGGGAGTTGAACCCGGCCAATGGCTCCGACCCCCATGGTCGTTCGTGGGAATTGAACCCACCGGGCCGGCCTTCCCTGGGGCATCCGCTCCACGGCAGATGCAAATCTAATCGCATTGGGGAGTGGCTCATGCTTGACTGCGTGCGCACGGGCCCCATCGTGCAATTGAAGGCGGGCGACGCCCGCCCACGCTTTTTGCCCGTGAGGTGATCTATGTCTCCGTTGCCGGTTGTGAGCGATTCCGTACCCGCGGGCGGCCGCCCGAACTTCATCTCGGTGATCCTCGCGGCAGCGCCGATCGCACTCGGGCTGCTGAGCTTGATCGCTTTGAACAGCGTCGCGGGCATCGTCGTGGGATGTGTGTTGGGCCTCGTGGTCGGCATGTCGCCGCAGATCGCCAAGCACTGGGAGCGCGCGGTGGTGCTCCGGTTAGGCCACTACATCGGCACGCGCGGACCCGGTCTCTTCTGGCTGGTCCCCTTCGTCGACAACGTGTCGGCATGGGTTGACCAGCGCGTCATCACGACGGCGTTCGCCGCCGAGGAGACGCTGACGTCGGACACGGTGCCGGTGAACGTGGATGCCGTGTTGTTCTGGATGGTCCACTATCCCGAGCGTGCCGCGCTCGACGTGCAACACTATCCCCAGGCGGTGAGTTGGGCGGCGCAGACCGCGCTGCGCGATATCATCGGGCGCACATCGCTCGCGGACCTGCTGCGCGGCCGTGAGCGGATCGAGACGGAACTGCAGGACCTCATCGACCAACGCTGCATGCCGTGGGGCATCGAGGTGCAAGCGGTGGAGATGCGCGACGTCGTGATTCCCACGACGCTGCAAGATGCAATGTCGCGCGAAGCGCAGGCGACGCGCGAGAAGCGTGCACGCATCATCCTTGGCGAAGCCGAGGTGGAAATCGCCGCCTTGTTCGATCAGGCCTCGCTGTCGTATCAGCAGAATCCGACGGCGCTGCACCTGCGCGCGATGAACATCCTGTACGAAGGTCTCAAGGAGAAAGGCGCGCTGATGCTCGTGCCAAGCACCGCCGTCGAGTCGATGGGGCTGGGGGGACTGATGGGGGCCGCGGCCCTCGAGCAGCAAGCGGCCGCGCGCCGCGCGGCTGACAAGCCGAAGGCGGAATGAGGCGGACCATGTGACTGCGCCAGCGAGCGACGTTGCGCACCCCAGGACCCGGCGTCAGACAGTATGGAATGCGCAACGTCCCGCTTTCGTCAGGAGGTCTCGTGTCGACTCGCCCATTCTCACTGCTCACCAGCGCGTTCGTCGCCCTTGTGCTCACGTTCACCGTCGCCTCTGCGTCACACGCGCAGGGACGCGGGCATCAAGACAAGATTCCGCCGGGTCAGGCGAAGAAGATGGTGACCATGGATCACGCGACGGATGTCACGCGCGAGGTGCTCGTCAACCATGGTTACAGGGTAGTGCGCGTCGATGAGGTGAACGGCACCCGCGTAGTGTACTTCCGGCGCGGCAGCCACGGCCACGGGCATGGTCTCGGACCGATGGAACGGATCATCATCCGGCCTGGCCGTGAGCGCATCGTCGTCGACGAAGCACCCAAATCGGTGCTCGTCGATATCAACGTCAAACTCGGCTTCTAGGGCGACGCGCGGCGCTGCCGACGAGTGCGCCGATCGCCCACCGCAAGCCCCC
>DATJET010000197.1:0-11898 GCA_035496295.1 Gemmatimonadaceae bacterium | reverse complement strand
GCGGTCGTCCCGCTCTTGCGTTCACCCACGATGACGAAACTCGGCAACGGCATGGCGTTCCTCGTGAACCAGTTCAGAGACCGTCTTGCGAACTACCGGCGCGGCGCGCGCACGACGTTGCGCGTGAATAGCGCGGAAGGCGGCATCGCCGCGCCGCTCGTCGTGGCCGCACGCGGATGGACGCGGTCGAAGCGCTCGAAGTGCGCCTGCACCATCTCGATGGTGATCGGCTCCACCCATGGGCTTCGCCAGTGGCGGTTCGTGAACTGACGCCAGAATGCGCGCCGCCAGATCCGCAGTGTCACGCGGTTCGATATGCCTAACGCGGCCTTGATGCGCGCGCCCGGCCGCCGCTGCGCGGCGTGCCGTCGCTCGGCGCGCAGCACCGCGGCCGACGCGCGCATCACCGCGCGATCCTCTGGGCGCTGCTCCGCTGCCACCAACGCGTGCAGCTGAGCCGCACACCGTTCAGCGGAGCGCCCGTCGATCCGGAAATACACGTCCTCGAGAAACGTGGTGCGTGCCTTGCGTTGCTGCTCGGAGATCGCAGCCTCCGGAGATTCCACGCAGTTGACGAGCGACGCATCGAGCTCGTCGATCGATCGCACGACATGATTTCCTGCCAAGTAGCGCGCCGGCGCCGGCACGTGGTACTTCCCGAACATCACCTCGAACACCGGCTTGCCGAGCATCCACGCTTCGGTGGCAGTGGTCGATGTGTTGGCCACCAGTGCCGTGCAGTGGTGCAGTACGTCGCGTATGCGCGCGTTCGATGCGAGGGCAATGTTAGGCGAGCGCGCGGCGACGGCCGCGTACGGCGCCGGCGTCTCGGCCGGATGGAGCTTGATGAGGAACCGCCAGTCCGGGTGACGCGCCGCGAGCGCGGTGACCGCGCCGGCCAGATCGTTGAATGCCGTTCCCTCGTCGGCGAGCTGTCCGCGGATCTCCGCCTCCGGAACACCAGACGCGACCGCGCTCGCAACGGTGGTTTCCAGGTCGCGGGTGCGCACGTGATACGTGTTGGTCGCCCACACGATCAACGGTGCGTCGGCATCGGCCGTCGCGAGTTCGGGCGCCAGCGATTCGCGCGGCTCAGCGAGCGCGCGGTACGGCTCGCTGTACGCGTCGAACCGCGGACATCCCACCGTATGGACGGTGGATTCGGGCAGCGCCCGGCTGGAGAGCAGCATGCGGCGCGCGTGATCGCCCCACACGAGACAGGAGTCGACCAACCGCTCGGACGCGAGGTCCTTCCCGGCGCGCCGCGCCTCGATCTCGGTGGTGTCTTGTGTGAAGCCGACGGTCGGCAAGAGCGCGATCTTCATGCCTAACGACTTGGCCAATCGCGCAACGTGGGCGCGCGTGTCCACTCGATCGAGTACCACGACATCGGGCGCGACGCTGAGCATCGCATCTTCGAGGCTCGGGACGTTGGTGAACGTGGCCTCGTGACCGTGCCGCCGAGCGAGGTGGTACGCGACGAGGGCGTGTCCCTCCAGATCGCGGTGATAGTTAGGCACGACGAAGAGAAAGCGGTGCGGCGCGATCGACGGCACCGGCGGGCGGATCACTTGCCACCTCCGGCCGGCGTGCCGGCAACTTCGCGCCGGATCGGCGCGACGTCATGCCGCGCGGAGATCCGCGCGCCCCGGACGCCGCCGCGCATCGCACGCTCGGCGAGCAAATCCGAAAAGCGGCGATAGGCGCTGCGACTGGCGGCGAGCTGACGCGATGCGGCGTCGAGCAGCGACTGGCGCACGGTCGGCGCGGAATCCCACGCCTGTTCCATCGCGCGCTCGAGCTGACCGGGCACGTCGTCGGCAGACAGGTCGATCACACTGCATCCGACGCCGAACTGCGCGGCGAGACCCAGCAACTTTTCTCGGAAGTAGTTCGAGCGTGCCACGCACACGGTCGAAACGCCCTGCGCGAGAGCGAACACCGCGGCGTGGTAGGCACCGGTAACCACGATGCGGCATCGACCCGCCTGTTCGATGAGTGCCTGTGTGGTGTCGAGCGGACGCTCGATGATCGTGGCGCCATTGGCAGCGGCAAGCATGCGCTGGATCGTGCTGACGTCGTCGGATGCCTTGCCGCGCCCGATCGGCAGCGCCGCGAGCGGCGCGTCGTGGTCAGCCGCGAATGCCGACACGACGCGGCCGATCATGTCGATGTACCGCTCGTCGACATCCGCCGAGCGCGCGACGCGCAGGTTCACGCCCACGCTTTCGCCTAACGACTCGGGCCGTTCGGCGTGTGCGAGATCGATCGCATCGTCGCCGGTGACCATCAGGCGCGACGGGTCGACGCCAAGCGCCCGGGCAATCGACGGACCGGCGCGGCCTTCGCGCAGCGCGAACAGATCGAGCGTCGGCAGCACGCGCGCGGCAACACGAGTCAGATCGCGATCGGTGAGCGGACCGAGGCCGTGGCCGAACATCGCGGTTGGGACGCCATGGCGATGCGCGTGCTCCAGTAAGGCCAGTACCGGCAGGGCCCACTTGCGCGCGTGATCCGTAACGCCGCCGGCGCCGCACACGACCACCGCGTCAGCGGAGCGCAGTGCGGTCATGAACGTGCTGAACGCCTCGAGGTCCGCGCTGCCTCGCCCCAGCCGGGCGCGAACGAGCCGTTCGAGCACGGGTGCGCAGTGTCGCCGCATCGCGCCTTCGACTCCGGCCTCGCGAAACAGCGACGTGCGCTGCAGCACACGATCCGCGCGACCGAGCAGCATGCCGCGCCCGAACCAGAGTTGCCGGCCGCTGTACGGAACCGCGCGTGCGCCCGGGCAGTGGCGGGCGAGCGCAGCGGGATCACGCGTGATCACATCGATCGACGCGGTCGGAAAATGCTCCCGCAGACGCGTCACGGTCACCTGCAGCATCGCTACGTCGCCCAGGTTGCCGAGCTCGTAGTCGCCGCAATCGACGAGAATGTGCCGCGGTTCGGCGAGACGATGCATCGTCACAGCTCGACCGGCTCCAGGCGATCCATAGCGGCGCCGCCCATCTGGTACGTCCACAGACGACGATACACGTCACAGCTGCGCATCAATTCTTCGTGGGTGTCGAGACCCACGAGACGCCCCTGCTCGAGCACCATGATGCGATCGGCATGCCGCAGGGTGGACAGACGATGCGCGATGATGAACGTCGTGCGACCCTCCATGAGGCGGTCGAGTGCACTCTGGAAGCGGCGTTCGCTCACGGCATCCAGGCTGCTCGTGGCTTCGTCGAGGAACAACAAGGGCGCGTTCTTGAGCAGCGCCGCGGCGATGCAGATGCGCTGCTTCTGTCCCGTCGAGACGCCGCGCGCATCGCGGGCGCGGCCGAGCATGGTTTCGTAGCCGCGCTCCATGCGCTCGATCTCGTCGTGCACGTTGGCCGCTTTCGCCGCCTCGATCACCTCGGCCATCGACGCGTCGGGTCGCGAGATGCGAATGTTGTTCGCGATCGTGTCGAGGAAGAGGAACGGCTCCTGGAGTACGATCGCACTTTGGTCCATCAAGTCGGCGTGCTTGATGTTGCGCAGGTCGACGCCGTCGAATGTGATCCGGCCGCTGTTGGGGTCGTAGAGCCGGAGCATGAGTGCCACGAGCGTCGTCTTGCCCGCGCCCGATGGTCCGACGATGCCGATGGTCTCGCCGCGCTGGAACGTGGCGTTGATCGAATCGAGCACCAGGTGGCCGTCGTACGCGAAGCTCACGTCGTCGAGCACCATACGATCCGGCGCATGGTGCAGCGCGTGCGCGCCCGGGGCATCGGGCAGCTCGGCCTTGAGCTCGAGGATGGTGCGTGTGCGCTCCAGATTCGGAATCACCTTGCGCACGGAACCGTACACCGTGAGCAGGTTGAGGACCGGCGCGTACACCGCCATCACGGCGATGAGCAGGCTGAGCAGCGACTGCCAGCTCAGTGCACCGGCGGCGACGTCGCGCCCGCCGACGATGAGCACGGCCACGAGGCCGACGCCCGACACGGACTCGAGCAGCAGCCGCGCGAGGTTGCTCGCGTCCGCCTGCCTAACGACGTGGTGGAACAGGTCGTGGCCGATCGCATCGGCACGCTCGAGCACCCGCGATTCGCCTCGGTTGACCTTGATCACGCGCACGCCGGACGACACCTGGAGGAAGCTGTCGAACAGCGTGGCCATCGCGCTGCGCTCGAAGCTCGCCGCTTTCGTCATCCGCTGGCCGAGGAAGTACACCGGCAGCATGCCTAACGGCACCGCCACGAGTCCGATGACCGCGAGCTTGGGGCTCAACACCCAGGCGACGACGGCCAACCCCGCGAGACGCGAGAAGGCGAGCAGGATGATGCTGAGATCGAGCGTGACCGTGCGAATACCCTTGAGGTCGTCGTACGACGACATCACCAGGTCGCCCTGGCTGCTGCGGTCGAAGAAGCGCACCGACAACGTGAGCAGCTTGCGCAACACATCGCGCATCGAGTCGATTTCGACGCGGTGCGCGAGCCGGACCGACACCTGTTCGCCCACGTACGTCATGGCGACTCGGATCGTCCACAGTGCGAGGATTACGCCGGCGCCGCCGAGCAACAACTGCGCGCTCCCGCCGTTTCCCTCGCCGAACATCATGAGGACCTTGCGGAGCGCCCACACGATGAGACCCTGCATCGTGCCCTGCGAAATCGTCGCCCCGAGGAGCAGCGCGGCCATGAACGGGTGCGCGCGCAACGAGCGCACGCCCACGCGCAGCGCGCTGAGGAACGTGTACGGCTTCGCGGTGGTCGTCGTCATGCCGGCCGGACCGGTTCGGGCATTCGCTGCTCGATCATCGTGCTCACGCCTGAGCGCCCGCATTGGGCGCCGTGGCAGCGGTGCTGTTCCCGTTGACGCGACGCAACCGCTTGATGAGCGGGAGCTCGCTGTCGTACACGCGCTTGTTGCCGTCGCCTAACGACTCCTCCACGGCGCGGATGTCGCGCACCAGGCGCTGCACACCCTGCGGCTCGACGCTCGCGGCCTGATCGCTGCCCCACATCGCGCGGTCGAGCGTGATGTGCCGCTCGACGATGCACGCGCCGAGCACCACCGACGCCACCGTCGGTACCAATCCGACTTCGTGACCCGAGTAGCCCACCGGCACGCCGTACCGCTCCTTCAACGCGGGCACGCAGCGGAGATTGAGCTCGTCCATCTTCGCCGGATACGAGCTGGTCGAGTGCATGAGGATCAGGTCATCCGTACCCAACACCTCGACCGCGTGGTCGATCTGCTCGACGGTGCTCATGCCGGTAGAGAGAATGATCGGGCGGCCGTACTGCCGGTGATGGCGCAGCAAGTTGTCGTCGGTTAGGCAGGCGGACGCGATCTTGTAACACGGCGGCGCGAACTGTTCGACGAAGTCCACCGACGATTCGTCCCAACACGAGGCGAACCAGGCCAGCTGCTGCTTGCGTGCGTACGCATCGATCTCCTCGTAGTCGGGGCGCGCAAACTCCACGCGATGCCGGTACTCGAGGTAGGTCATGATACCCCACGGCGTCTCGCGCATGAGGTTGCGCTGTTCCGGCGGTACGCAGAGCTCCGGAGTGCGTTTCTGGAACTTCACCGCGTCGCACCCGTAGCGCTTTGCGGTCGCCATGAGTTGGCGCGCGATGTCGACGTCTCCGTTGTGGTTGATGCCGATTTCCGCCACCACGTAGCACGGCTCGCCGTCGCCCACGAGGCGATCGCCGACCTTCACTGTCGATGTCATCGCACTCCTCCTCGGGTCGACGCGGGCGCGTCGTGCGACATTGCGTCGCGCGGTGCCCGCGTCGTCAGTATCCAGTCCACCACCTCACGCACGGCGCCGGACCCACCGGGGCGCGTCGTCACCAAACGCGCGGCCGCCCGGACTTCGGGCTCCGCATCGGCGACGGCGATCGGCAGCCCAACCCAGCGCAGACAGGCCAGGTCGTTCACGTCATTTCCCACGTAGGCGACTTCGTTGGGGCCGACGCCAAGCTTGGCGGCAATCGACGTCAACGCCGCGACTTTGTCATCGCAGGCGTCGGTGCAATCGATGCCGAGCTTGCGGCAGCGCGCGGCGACCACGGGATTGGTTTCGGTCGAAATCACGACCACCGGCACACCAGCCTCGCGCAGCCGCGCGATGCCCCAGCCGTCGCCGCGGTGACACGCCACGGCTTCCTCACCGGACTGGCTCACCAGTACACGGTTGTCCGTTAGGACGCCGTCGAAGTCGAGGGCGAGCAGCCGCACGCGACCGAGCTCCGCCGCGCTCGCGGGCGCGCGCCGGCGCGACAGCAGATGCTCCACCAGCTCGAGATCCGACGGCGTGTCCACCTGCACCGACTCCGCCGCGTCCATGAAATGCACGGCAATCTTGCCGCCTAACCGATTGCCGAGGTCGCGCAGAACCCACGGCCGGAAGACGTAGATCGATCCGTTCTCGACGACATCTTCGGGCGCATCCTGGCGGCGCTGGCGATTGCGGTAGTCGTACGTCTCGGAGCGCCACTCGCTGCCTCCGCGCTCGCGCCGCCACACGAAGCCGTGCATCGGACACGCGGAAAACAGCGAATCCGCCTCTTCGTCGAGGAGCGTACGAATGGCCATCGAGATGTCGTCGGCGCGACGCAGGGGAGACGTAGCCTGGAGGAACACCACGAGATCGGGATCGTAGCCTTCGGTATCACGCAGATGGTCGAGCGTGTGGATGAGCGCAGACTCGCTCGTCGCTGTATCACCGCTGATCTCCGCGGGACGAACGATCGACTCGGCGCCGCATTCGTGCGCGACGCGCGCGATCATGGGATCGTCCGTCGAGACAACGATGCGATTGATCTCGGGCGTCGCACGGGCGTGCGCGATGCTGTACGACAGCAGCGGATGACCCGCGAGCAGGCGGATGTTCTTCCGGGGTACGCCTTTCGATCCGCCGCGAGCGGGGATAATGGCCAGACAGTTCATCGCGTGCTCACCGAAGATCCAGTGCGAAGACATCCTTCATGCATGAGGCTGCCACGATCAGACAACGGCGCTTCCTCTCTTGTGATGCCATCCGCGGTTTTCAGGATAGCACGGTACGGCGATACGTACCGAGCCGAGACCGTCTCCCACTGCGGGTCGCGTCGGTGTGCGCGCTGTGGCAGGCGCAAGATGCGGGCACGAGAAGGCAGCCAACCACCTGCTGCGACGCGTCAAATCATCTCGTTGCTGCATAACGGCTTACGCAGCTAACCAGCCATGCCCGCGGCACCATTGCGCCGACGGTCGTCCTGCTGCCTGTTGCGACGAATCAACACCGCTGCAAGGGTTCGTCGATACGCTGTCGGCGCCACCAGCGTCAAGCCGGTTGTCGACGCGCGGCGCTCCGATGCTCGCTCGGCCCTCGGGTCGCTTTTCTCGCCGGCTCGACGTTGGCACCCGGCGCCTCGAGTCGGACGACGCCCCGGCGTTGCAGCTCCTCGATCGTTGCCTGTGCGGCTTCGAACGAAATGCCGCATTCCGATGCGATGCGCGCGATCGACCGCGTACCGTCGATGAGGAACAGAATGTCGAAGAGCGCCTTGTTGCCCTCCGGATTCGTGTAGAAGTCGATGTGGACACCGAAGCGCGAGCAGAAGACTTCGCCCTTGTAGTTGTTGACCGGCACCACGTTCGACTCGAGCGCATCGATCATGCGCAACACCAGATCTCGTGACTCGGCGAGGCGTGCGTTAGACGTGATCCCGGGTGTGTCGTTCGAGCTGTGATAGCCGCGGTAGGGCCAGTCCGGCGAATCCGGACGCAGCACGCGCGAGAGCGACAACATCGGGACGCGCACGCCCGGTGCGTTGTACTGCCGCTCGTCGTTGCCGATCACGGTGCGGAATGCGCCCGTCCAACCCTCTGGATCGCCGGCACGAAGCGCAGCCGTGAAGCAATCATCGACCTCGGTGGTGCCGGTGAACGAGAGCTGCAGCGCATGCGGATGGTCCAGCCCGAGCATCTCGAGGAACAACCCACCCTTGAGATGCGGGATCAGATCTTCGTTGCGACTCAGGTACGCGACTGAACCGATCGTCTCTGGAATGATGACGAAGCGATACGTGTAGCGCAGATTGCGACGCGCCAGCAGCGCGCGCATGACATCGATGCCGACGACGACGCCGGTGAGGTCGTCGTTCACCATGCCCGGGTGGCACAAGTGCGCGCACAGCACGATGGTCTCATCGCTTGCGCCGCGTGCGATCACTTCGCCGGCTTTGAGTGTGCCGTAGCTGAAGCTGGTGTCGATGACGACACGATACTCGGCGTCGGTCAGCGAATCGCGCAGCGTCTTGCTGCAGCAGAGACCCCAGTCGCGCTCGTAGTACTTGAAGATGAACGGCACGGCGTCGGGCTGCTTCTCGTCCACGTGAACGTGTCGGAGCAGCTCGTCGCGCGACACGATGCCGCTGTACGGGAGCGAATACGAGACGACGTGCAGCGGGTGGTCGCTGTACGAAAAGAGGCGGCGTCCGTCGAGCGTCTCGAGATACGCCTCGTGACACGCCCACTTCTCGGGCACGATCCAACTCCAGCACTCGCTGCCGGTGGGATACTCGTGCACCGTCATCGGCACCTGTGTAGCCAGCGCTTGGAGCGCGGCGTCGTAGCCGTCGGAGACGATGTCGCGCGGCACGCGCCAGAGCGCGTCGATCATCTGCGGAATGGTCGCCGAAGCCGGCATGTCGATCTCGAAGCGACGGGGCGGCACGCGCTCGGTCTCGAGCGCGATGGGATCGGTTGCCGGCCCGCGCGCGGTGAACCATGGGTCGCGCGCGAGGTTGCGCAGGATCAACTCGCGCAGCGGCTGGCACTCGGCGGTCCGAATCGCGTCGCGCCCAACGTTGGCGATGCGACAGATTCCTGCGGCCTTCGCCGCGGTCTCCAAGTGCGTCAGGTGCGGCTCGCTTTGATCGCCGAGGATCCTGACGTTGAACACCCAGCCGGTTTTCCGCTCCTGTCCGTTGTCGCGAATGACACCGGTGAACAATTTCTTGAACCGAAACGGTACGCCGACGGATTCTTCGACGAAGTGTTGGAAGCTGGCTTCGCTGAGACCGACTCCAATGGTGCAGACCTTCCCGCCGGCGGCGTGCAGTCGGTCGAACACGCTGCCGGGGCCGAAGCACGTCGGCGGGATGTCGCGCAGCAGCGCGGCGGCCATGGGCCCGCGACCGGCGACCGAATGAATCGGGTCGGCCGAGCGGACAGCGTTAGGCAACAGCCGGAAGTACTCGAGGAATGGCGCGTACGTGCTCCACGGCCCGCCCGGCGTCGCCGTTCGCTGCACGTCGAACGATTCCTGGCGGCAGAACGAGAACGTGTAGGTCGGTACGAGAAGCGTGCCGGTGGGTCCCAGCACGGCCTCGAAGGCGCCCAACAGCATGGCGCTCGTGTCCTGGTCCGTTAGGCAGCCATCGGCGCGCCCGAGCGTGTCGAGGCCGATGTGGGCGAAGACGACGTCGCCGGCACCGAGGCCCGAGGCGCGGAGCGCATGCATCAGCTCGTCGCGCGTGTAGTCGAAGGGTTGTGACATAGTCAGGCGCTGCGGGTGCTGGCGATCGGTTGGGCGCGTCCGGCGGTCACGGAGAGAATGCGTCCCGTGGGCGACACCGGTTGGACGGTGATGAATTGCGCGTTCGAGCGCGCGACCTCCGGGTGCTCGTCCATGAAGGCGAGCACGTCGTCCATCGCGAACGTCGATCCGTACACCGGCGTCAGCTCCTCGATCACACGACGGATGAGCGCGTAGTCCTCGGCGTAGTCGAGGGTCCACCGGTGTTCGGCGTACAAATTGGCCGGGTGCTCGAGGTTGTGCAGGCGCCGGCCCGTGTCCCAGAACCAGGGGATGACGTGCTCGCGCTGCATCGGTTCACGCGCCTCGCGCCATGCTTCGGCGAGCGCGTCGATCGGAATGACGTCCAGGTCCAAGCCATCCGGAAACGTGAGCGGGCGCCGATTGGTGACGAGGTCGAACTCACCACGGTGATCGATTGCATACTGCGCCATGGCGTCGACGATCGCTGGATCGACGAGCGGACAATCGGCGGTAATCCGGACGACGAGGTCGATGCCGGCACCGCGCGCGGCCTGGTAATATCGGTCGAGCACGTCGCGTTCGCTGCCGCGGAAGACGGGAACGCCTAACTGCGAGCACAGCGCGGCGATTGGATCGTCGCGCGCATCGTCGGACGTCGCGACGAGAATGGTCTCCAGCGTGCGGGCGCGGCTCAGCCGCTCGAGCAGGTGCGCAAGCAGGGGCTTCCCGGCCGCCGGCATGAGCACTTTGCAAGGCAGCCGGGTGGAACCCATGCGCGCCTGGACGACTGCGCCGATCACGCGTCGTCCCCGTCGTCGGTGCAGCACGCAAGGCGCGGCGCGTCGGTGTACAGCCGTCCGCACTTGCTCTGACAGCACCGATTGAACGGACGGAACACGGGCTTCACGGCTTCGCCTAAGAACGACCGCTCGACCGATCCGTCGTCGAGCGCGCGACGGACCTTGCGCATTCCGTGCTGCAGCGCCTCGAGCGTGCGCGCGATTTCTTCCGCTCCGTGCGAGTAGGTGATGGTGATCCACGGAATGAGCACGCCCCACGAAATCACTTCCTCGTGAAAGGACGTGTGCAACGCGGGCCACGGCGTGCCATCGGCGCGCGTGCACAGAATGTACGGATTGCAATCGAATCCGATCACGCGAATGTAATCGGCGACGCCTTCCGACTTGGCGAGCTCGCGAATGCCGGAAACGAGCTTGGCACCCTGCGACCAGATGTGGTCGCCGACATTCTTGCTTTGATACTCGTCGAGCGTCGCGCGACACGCGGCCAGGCCCACTGTCTCTGACGTGTGCGTCTGCGACAAGAGGAACACGCGCTGCTTGTCGTGCTTCAGGCCGCCTAACTCGAGGATGTCGCGGCGACCGGCGAGGCACGAGAATGAATAGCCGTTGCTCATCGCCTTTCCGTAGCACGCGAGATCGGGATACACGTTCCAGCGATGGTGCGCGCCGCGCAGATCGAACTTGAGACCGCTGATCATCTCGTCGAAGATCAGCACCGAGCCTTCACGCTGCGTGAGCTCGCGAAGATTCTCGAGGAAGTTGTTGCGCGGCTCGTCGTTCTTCACGGGCTCGAGGATCACCGCGGCGATCTGACCGGGGTAGCGGTCATAGAGCGCCTGGAGGCTCGCGATGTCGTTGTAGTTGAATCGAACGGTGAGCTTCGCGACTTCGGGCGGCACGCCGGCATCCATCGTCGTGGTGCCGATGAACCAATCGTGAATGCTGAAGAACGGATGCTCCTGGCACACGGCCACCATTTTTCTATTGGTGTACGCGCGCGCGAGCTTGATGGCGGCCGTGGTGACATCCGAGCCGTTCTTTCCGAACTTCACCATCTCGGCGACGGGGAGGAGGTCGACGAGATACTCGGCCAACTCATACTCGAGAATGCCGGGACGCGTGAAGTTCACGCCTAACTCGATTTGCCGCTTGACCGCTTCGTTCACCGCCGGGTAGGCGTGGCCGAGCACCATGACGCGGTTGCCCATGGCCCAGTCGATGAAGCGGTTGCCGTCGACGTCCCAGCAGTAGGCGCCTTGGGCGCGGGCGATCAACTTGGGCGAGCGCTTCGGAAACTGATCTTCGCCCTTGCTGTACGTGTGCGTCGCCGCAGGCACGATCTCGTGGAAGTGCTCGTTGATCGCGTCACCCTTCTGGAAATCGCGAATGGGACCAGACGGCTCGGGCGCCGTTTGGGGCGCCTCGGTCATAGCGTGTGTCATCGATGATTGGCGAGTTGAAAGTTCGCGCCGTACAGGTCGGCGCGGCGGTCACCCAAAATGTCGATCTGCGAACGGGCCTCGTCGACGCGGCCTAACTCGAGCGTCTCGACGAGGA
>DATJET010000196.1:0-2600 GCA_035496295.1 Gemmatimonadaceae bacterium | reverse complement strand
CGCCTCGAGCAATCAGACAAACGTCGATTCGGCCGTCAAACGGCTGGCGGAGGGTGCGTCCGGGGTCGCGCTCGACGTGACCAATGAAGGCGCGGTCGCCGAGGTCTTCGCACAACTCGGCAAGTTCGATCATCTGGTGTTCACCGCCGGTGACTGGAACTGGCGCCGCGGCCCTCTTGCCGATTTGAATCTCGAACAGGCGAAGTCCAACTTTACCGTGCGCTTCTGGGGCGCGCTGACCGTCATCAAGCATGCGCACAAATCGATTTCGCCGGGCGGCTCGATCACCTTGACCGACGGAATGATCGCCCACCGCCCGAGCAAGGGCTCGGCCGTGAGTACGGCCATGGCGGGCGCGGTGGAGCATCTGACGCGCGGTCTCGCCGTCGAGCTTGCACCCATTCGCGTCAATGCAGTTTGTCCGGGCCTCATTCATACCGGCGTGTGGGACAGCATCCCGGAAGAGCGCCGTGCGCAGCAGTTCGAACAGATGACAAAACGCCAGCCCCTGCCGCGGGTCGGTGAACCGGAGGAAGCCGCCGAGGCTTATCTCTATTTGATGCGCGGCGGATACACGACGGGTCAGGTGCTGCACGTCGACGGCGGCAGCTCCGTCGTCTGAGGCGGCTGTCGCGCCTGAACGCGCTGTATACTACTCTGGTCAGCATGGCGACACACGACCACGATGACCATCACCACCATGACGGCGAGGGACAGGACCCGCCGTCGGAGATGACACTTCGCGTCAAGGCGCTCGAATCTCTTTTGGTCGAAAAAGGCCTTGTCGATCCTGCCGCGCTCGACGCGATCATCGACACATATGAGCACAAGGTTGGCCCGCGCAATGGCGCTCGCGTCGTCGCGCGAGCCTGGAGCGATCCCGAATACAAACGTCGGCTTCTCGACGATGCCACGGCCGCGATCGCCGAACTCGGCTACGGCGGCCGGCAAGGCGAGCACATGGTGGTCGTCGAAAATACGGCAAACGTCCACAACCTCGTGGTCTGCACCTTGTGTTCCTGTTATCCGTGGCCGGTGCTTGGTCTGCCGCCGGTTTGGTACAAGTCCTCGCCTTATCGCTCGCGCGCCGTCAGCGACCCAAGAGGCGTGCTCGCCGAGTTTGGTCTTGCACTGCCCGACGATGTCGAAATCCGCGTCTGGGATTCGACGGCCGAGATCCGCTATCTCGTCCTTCCCGAACGACCGTCTGGCACCGAAGCGTTGAACGAAGAACAGTTGGCCGAACTTGTGACGCGCGATTCGATGATCGGTGTCGCCCTAGCCAAGAAAGAGGTCGCCGCGTGAACGGCGTTCATGACATGGGCGGCATGGAGGGGTTCGGCCCCATCGCTCCCGAGCCCAACGAGCCGGTGTTTCATCACCGCTGGGAAGCACGCGCCTTGGCGTTGACGCTCGCGGTTGGCGCCTGGGGCCGCTGGACGCTCGATCAATCTCGCCACGCGCGCGAGCGCATTCCGGCGGCCGATTATCTGCGCATGAGCTATTACGAGAAATGGGTCGCCGGCCTGGTCGCGTTACTGGTCGAGAGCGGTCTGGTGACGCGCAAGGAAATCGAGGACGCGCATGCTGCTCCGGGGGCGAAAAAGTCCAGCCCGCGGCTCACGGTTGATCGCGTCGCAGTGAGCCTCGCCAGCGGCGGACCGACGCTGCGCGAGATCGCCGCCACCCCACGCTTTGCGAAGGGCGCCGTGGTGCGCGCGCGCAACCTGCATCCTTCCGGTCATACGCGGCTTCCCCGCTACGTGCGGGGTAGGATTGGAACGATCACGCGCCACCACGGCGCGCATGTCTTTCCCGACACGAATGCGCACGGGCTTGGCGAACAGCCGCAGCATCTCTACCAAGTGCGTTTCGAGACACACGAGTTGTGGGGAAGCGCGCAACAAAACGCCGTCTACCTGGACCTCTGGGAGAGTTATCTTGAGCCCGCCTGATCGCGACGTGATGCAGCAATTCGAGTCGTTGCTCACCGCACGCCAGCAAATGGACGAACCGGTTTTTGACGAGCCCTGGCAGGCGCAGGCCTTTGCGCTCGCAGTCCACTTGCACGCCAAAGGTGCGTTCTCCTGGCAGGAATGGGCAAGCGCGTTGGCCGAGGAAATCAAGCAGGCGGAGGCGCGGGGCGAGCGCGATGATGGCACGCGCTATTATGAGCGCTGGCTTACCGCGCTCGAGCGGCTTGTGCGCCAGCGCGGGTTGGCCGAGCAGTCGCTACTGGATGCGCGGAAGCAGGACTGGGCGGAAGCCTACCGCCGCACGCCGCACGGCAAGCCTGTCGAGCTTTAGCTCGCTGGTGAAAATGTCTTGATGATCGAGCGTTCCTGGTCATTGAGCGCGACCGTCACGCGCGCGTTCAGCGGCTCGGCATCGATCATCGCATTGGCGATGGCGGGATCTGCCGGGTCCGTCATGGCGACGAAGCGCGCGCCGTTTGAATCAAGTGTGCCCACAACGACGCCGCGCGGCGCTGCACCGCTGTAATCGATCGTATAAGTCGCGACCGTACCGGCGCCATTTCCGGGCGCGATCGCGGGCGCCGGCCAGGAATTCACCTCGGCCTGAAGGACGGAACTGTCGAA
>DATJET010000195.1:0-10133 GCA_035496295.1 Gemmatimonadaceae bacterium | reverse complement strand
TCTTCGTTCGACATCATCGTCTCGTGAGCCGTTTGGGAGCGGATGGGGCCTGGTGGCTCTCGCGGTCTTCAAAACCGCTGCGACCTGACGACGTCGGGTTGGGTGGGTTCGATTCCCACACGTTCCCGCCACGGCGCGTCGCATGGCTCGCGACCGCGCTCGCTGGTATTCTGTTAGGCGCGCCTAACGCAAGCGCGCAGCGCGCCGACAGCACGCGCGTGGGACCTACCGCGCCGGTCGCGTCGGATACGGTACCCGTCGCGCGCGACGCGCTCCGCCGCCCGCCCATCTCGTCCAAGCGCGCGCTCCTCGAATCGCTGGCGGTGCCGGGGTGGGGGCAGGCGTCGCTCCACCGCTCGACGGCCGGCGGCCTCTTCGCGGCGCTCGAGGTCACCTCGATCGCCATGCTCATCCAGTCCAAGAAAGAGTTGAACGCCGCCAGGGAGCTTGCCCGCGACAGCGTGTTCTCGGACAGCCTGGGTGTCAACGTGGCCAACCCGTACGCCGGCCGCATTCCGGCGCGGAAGCAGGCGGTGGAGGACTGGACCTTCTTGCTGATCTTCACGCACCTGATATCCGCCGCCGACGCCTTCGTCGCCGCACAACTCTGGGATGTGCCCGTCGAGGTGCGTGGACAGTCTGATGCGAAGAACGCCCGCATCAGCGTGACGGTACCCTTTTGATGTCCCCCTCCCAGCGCGACCCCATCGGGGTCTTCGATTCCGGTATCGGCGGCCTAACGGTCGTCCGTGAGCTCGTGCGCCAGTTGCCGCACGAGCGCATCATCTATTTCGGCGACACGGCGCGCGTCCCGTACGGACCCAAGAGTCCCGATACCGTCCGCCGCTACAGCAACGAAATCGCCACCTGGCTCACCGAGCAGAACGTCAAAGTGATCGTCGTGGCGTGCAACACCGCCACCGCGCATGCCCTCGAGCACCTGCAGCGCGACTTCCCCCTGCCCGTCATCGGCGTGGTGCAGCCCGGCGCGCGCGCCGCGGTGTGCGCCACGCGCAATCGCCGCATCGGCGTGATCGGCACGCTCGGCACCATCAACTCGGGTGCGTACGATCGCGCCATCCATGCCATCTCGCACGAGGCCGAGGTCGTCGCCCAGGCGTGTCCGCTCTTCGTGCCGCTCGTCGAGGAAGGTTGGCTCGATACCGAGGCCACGCGCCTCATCGCACGCGAATATCTCCGCCCCTTCACGTCCGACCACATCGACACGCTCGTCCTGGGCTGCACGCACTATCCGCTGCTCAAACCGATGCTCGCCGAGCTCGTTGGGCGCGACGTACGGCTCATCGACAGTGCAGAAGAGACAGCCGCCGAAACGTGCCGAGTCCTAACGGAGCGCGATCTCGTGGCCCCGCCGGGCAGCATCGGCACGCACCGCTTCGTCGCGTCGGACGCGCCCGATCACTTCCTACGGCAGGGGCAGCGCTTTCTCGGCGCCGCGATCGACGACGTCGAGAAGGTCACCCTCGGCTGAGCCGGTCCACTGCCGCAGCTCGACGCGCTCGGGCCGAACGACCAAAAACGTTTGCGAATCCATCCACGCGCCGGGATTCGCATACACGCCGTCCCGCATGCCGCGCAGCGCAGAGATGTGCGAGTGCCCGAAGATCACGAGGTCGAGATCGGACTGCGTCGTGAGGTGGCGCATCGCGATGGCCTCGAGTCCCTTGCCGCCATCGCCCGCCGCGCGCAAGCGGCTCACGTCCGAGCTCCCGGCCGCGATGCGCACCGACCAGTCGGGATGGATCCAGCGAAATGCGCGAATCGCCCAACGATTGCGCAGCACGGTGCGCAGGCGGCGGTACGCACGGTCTTCGCGCGGTCGCAACCCATCGCCATGCTCGACGAGCGCGCGCCACCCGCCCAACGCACCCGACCACGGCCCCAGGTGAAACTCCACGCCCACCTCGCGCGTGAGCAGGTCGCCGCCCCAGCAATCGTGGTTGCCGCCCACGTAGAGCACGCGCGTGCCCGCATCGCGCAGATCGGCTAACGCGGCGAGTGTGCGGAAATGTCCGCGCGGCTCGACGTGCCGCCACTCGAACCAGAAGTCGAACAGGTCGCCGTTCACCACCAACGAGCCGGGCTGGCCAATGCGGCTGCGGAGGAACGACACGAGTCCACGCTCGCGTTCCGCCGACGCGGCTCCGAGATGCGCATCCGAGAATACGTAGCACGGCGCGTCGAGCATGTGCACATTCTAGCCGACGCGCGCGACCTTTACAAACGGCCGCGGTGCGCGCATCGTCCTCGCGGTCTGATGCCGCCGCGCACATCCTCAGTCGAGTTTCGCGTCCGCTATGCGGAAACGGATCGCATGGGCGTCGTGTACCACTCGCATTATCTCGTGTGGTGCGAGATCGGCCGCACCGACCACATTCGCTCATGCGGCATGCCGTACCGCGAAATGGAAGAGCGGGGCGTTGCGCTCGCCGTGGCCGAGGCCGAAATCCGCTACAAATCACCCGCGCGTTACGATGACATGATACGCGTGCAAACGGTCATCAGCGGAGTGGCGTCGCGCACCGTGACGTTCGACTATGTGATCTCGAATGCCGACACAGGTGAGGCGCTCGCTACCGCGCGCACTGTGCTTGTGTCGCTGGACCGCGACCATCGCGTGGTCACGCTGCCGCGCGACGTGCGGGATCTCCTCGCCCGTGACGCGGCCGAGTTGTCCTAGGCGCGCACTCGTCGCGCTGCTCGCGGCTGCGCTCGCGTGTACGCCGCACGGCGGCAGCGCGCCGGCGCCGTCGCGGGGCGCATCCATCGATGTCACCGCGTACGCGCGCCTCCTGCAAATGGAAGACGCGCGTCGTCTCGACACCGCGCTCATTCGCGCGTCGCTCCAGTCCGGCCGCACGGCCGAGCGCGCCGAGGCAGTGCTCGCCGTTGGGCGGGTGCACGGCGAGACGATGGCGCCCGCCGTGCGCGCGCTCCTCGCGGATCGCGACACCGCGGTCGCCGCCAACGCCGCTTTTGCGTTAGGCCTACTGCACGACTCGGCGGGCCTGGCCGCGCTCGAGCAGGCGCTCGGCGCACCGTCCGCCGTTGCGACGGTCGCCGCCTGGAGCCTCGGCGCGATCGGCGCACCCGCGGCGCCCGTCATTCGGCGCGCGTTAGGCACCGCGCATCCGGCGTCGGTGACGCGGGCCCTGCTCCTCGCTGCCGCCAAGCTGCGCCCCGTGCCCGTCGATGCCATCCGGCCGTTCTTCCACAACGCCAGCGACACACTCCGGTGGGCCGCCGTGTATGCGGTGTCGCGCTCGCCCGTCGGCGCTGCCGTACGCGAGGCGGCGCGTCTCGGCCGCGACCCGAGTCCGCTCCTCCGACAGCAGGTTGCGCGCGCCATGTCGCACCGTGCCGCGGGCGACTCGCTCGCCGGCGTGGCCCGCCCGGTGCTCGACACCCTCGCGCGCGACACGTCGGCGCACGTCCGGATCGAAGCGCTGCGCGCCGCCGCCACCTACGGCGACTCGTCGCGCGCGCTCGTGCTCGCCGCCCTCCACGACGCGGACGCCAACGTCCGCCTCACCGCGGCGCAATCGTTAGGCATGGTCCTCGACGGCCCGCGCACCGTGTGGATGAGCGCGTGGCGCGCCGACACCGGCTTCGCGTACCGATCGGCGGTGCTCGCGTCCGCCATGAAACACGACGTCGTCCTCCCCGCCGCCGAATTCGACGAGCCCGACTCGTGGTCACACGTGGGCGACTGGCGCTATCGCGCCGCCGTCGCCAACGCCGGCGCCGACGCACCGTCGATCGAGCGCATGCGCGAGGTCTCGCTCCCGGCCACTCGCGACCCCGACCCGCGTGTCCGCGAAGCCGGCTTCGCTGCCCTCGCGCCCCACGCCGACACGGCCGAGGAGCATCCATGGCGGCGGCGGTACATGTACTTCGGCCTAACGGACCGCGACGCGTACGTTCGAGCGCTGGCCATCGATGCGCTGACGCCGCATGCATCGGCCGCCGAGCTCTCGCGCGTGTGGTCGAGCTGGCAGCGCGCCCGCGCCGACACCGTGGACGACGCGCGCGTCGCCACCGTGCACTACATCTCCGGCGCCTGGAAGCGCGACAGCGCCGCATTCTCCGACACACTCGCGGCGAAGGTTCGGGCGCTGCCGGCGCCCGCGAGTGCGCTCCTGCGCGCGGCCGCAGGCGACTGTTCGCTCTTCGCTGCGTGGAAATCCGCGCCGCCCACTCCGGTCCATCCACTCGAGTGGTACGAAGCGCGCGTGCGCGAGCTCGTCGTGCCGGCGCTCGCCGGAACGCTGCCGCATGCTGTCCTAACCACGGTGCGCGGCCCGATCGAAATCGAGCTCGATGCCGCCGACGCGCCGCTCACGGTCTACAATTTTCTTTCCCTCGCACGCGCCCGAACGTACGACCACATCGCGTTTCACCGCGTCGTCCCGGATTTCGTGGTGCAGGATGGCGACGCACGCGGCGACGGTAACGGCGGCCCGTCGTACGCCATTCGCGATGAGCTCAATCGCCGTCTCTACGATCGCGGCGCCGTCGGCATGGCACTCGGCGGGCCCGACACGGGCGGCAGTCAGTACTTCATCACGCTCTCGCCCCAGCCGTACCTCGATGGCGGATATAGCGTGTTCGGCCACGTCACTTCCGGGTACGCTGCGCTCGACGCCATCGTGCAAGGCGATAGTTTATTGGCGGTGCGCGCCAAGTGATGCCGCGTCGCGTCGCGACCAACCCGCGTTTCGCGGGTATGTCACGCATGCGCATGCGATGCTCGCTCGTCTTCATTGGAATCGCGGTCGCCGTGTGCGGCTGCGCACCGAAAGCGCCCCCGCTCGCCGGCAGCGTCGTGCCTGCCCGCATTCCAAACACGAGTCTGCCGCGCGTGCATCAGCAGATCGTGTTCAACTGGGTCTTCTCGGACGGGAACTACAAGGCAAGAGGCGATGGCGCCGCGCGCGTCGCGCCGCCCGACAGCACGCGTTTGGATTTCTTTGTGTCCAACGGAATGGGCGGCGGGTTCGCGCGTCTCATCGGAGACTCGCTCACCGTGCCCAACCAGACGGACTCCCGTGTGCACGAGTACCTGCCGCCGGTCCCCATGATCTGGGCCACACTCGGCCGGTTTGCCGTTCCGTCGCTTCCCGATACCGTCGCGCGCGTTGACGGCGACACGTTGCGCGTCGAGATTGGTCGTGGGCCCCGATGGCGCGCCACGTTCGCCGGATCCTCGTTGCGCCGGCTCGAGCTCATCGATGGCGACCGCATTCGTGAGCGCACCGTCCGCGACGACGACCGGCACGTGATGTATGAACGGACGGACGCGCACCGCTCGCTGAGTCTCACGGTGGTCCGCGTGGACACTGTTTCCAATTTCGATGCGTCGATCTGGCATTAGTTGGTGGCTCGCGTTCCTCCCGCTTCTCACCGGGGCCTGCATCTACGGCTTCGCGGGCGGGGGTTTGCCGCCGCGCATCAAGAGCGTGGCCGTGTTGCCGTTCGATAACCAGACGGCCGCAGCGACGCTGCAGAGCGAGCTGTACACCGAAATGCGCCGCGATGTCGAGTCGCGTCTCGGTCTCCACGAAGCGGCAGAGGACAAGGCCGACGCCGTCGTGAAGGGCACGATCACCAAATACGAGCCCGACATTCCCGTCGCCTATAGCGCGGATCCGACGCAGGCCAACTCGGCCCAACGGAAAGTGCAGATCACCATCGACGTCGACATCATCGACCAGGCCACCGGCCGCTCCATCTGGTCTCAGAAGGGCATGATGCGCGACGGCTCGTACAGCCAGCGCGATGAAGCCTCAGGCCGCAAGGAAGCCATCCAAAAAATCGTCAACGACGTCGTGGCGGGCGCGCAATCGCAATGGTGACCCGGTCCGCGGGCGCGCGATCCGGGCGCGTGACCGTCGGATGTCTCGTGCTCGCTCTGCTCGTCATCATCCTCGCCTACGTGGGGAATGCGGTGGGGCAGGTGTACTGGCGGAATTATCGATTTCAGGATGCGATGACGCAGCAGGCCAAGTTCGCTGTCGGCGCGCCCGATGACACCATCATCGCACGACTCCGTGCGCAGGCGGACTCGCTCGGCCTCCCGCCGGCGGCGCAACGGATCCATGTGCGGCGCACGGCAAAGGGCATCACGATCTGGTCGCAGTACGCGGATTCCGTGTTCCTGCCCGGCATGAACCGCGAGGTCGACTTCACGGTGCACGCGGAGAATTCGTTCTGAGCGTTCGGCCGCCGGCCTCGAAGGTCCTGTCGTTAGGCGATGCCGTTGCGTGGCGTGCCGCCGCCGGCCGCGTCGCGTTCACCAACGGCGTCTTCGACCTGCTGCATCCGGGACACGTCGATCTCCTCCTCGCCGCCCGCGCCACCGCCGACGCGCTCGTCGTCGGCATCAACAGCGACGATTCCGTGCGGCGTCTCAAGGGCGCGGGACGTCCTGTGCGGTCGGAGGCCGACCGCGCGTACCTACTCGCGGCACTCGAGTGTGTCGACGCCGTGGTCATCTTCCCCGAAGACACGCCGCTCGCGATCATTCGGGCGCTGCATCCCGACGTGCTCATCAAGGGCGGCGACTACGCGCCGGCAGATGTCGTTGGACGCTCGGAGGTCGAAGGGTGGGGCGGTCGCCTTGTAATCGTCCCGCTCAGTCCCGGACATTCCACCACTGCAACCATCGAATCGCTTCGTGACCGCAACTGATGTCCCCGTGCCGCGCACCGGCCGCGGCCCGCGCGAGCTCCGCGCCGTAACGATCGAGCGCGGCGCCGCGCCGTACGCCGAGGGATCGTGTCTCATTGCGTTCGGATCGACGCGCGTGCTGTGCACGGCAAGCGTCGAGGAAGGCGTGCCCGGGTGGCGCAAGGGACGCGGCGAGGGATGGCTCACCGCAGAGTACGCGATGCTGCCGCGCGCGACACACACGCGCACCGCGCGCGAGCGATCTCAGGTGGGCGGACGCACGCAGGAGATTCAGCGCCTCATCGGCCGCAGTCTCCGGGCGATGCTCGATGATTTTCGCTGGGGCGAGCTCACCGTCAAAGTGGATTGTGACGTGCTGCAGGCCGACGGCGGCACGCGCACCGCGTCGGTCACCGGCGCGTGCGTGGCCGTGTGCGATGCGTTTGCGTGGCTCGTCGCGCGCGGACGGCTCGCTGCATCGCCCGTCAAACGTCGCGTCGCCGCGGTGAGCGTCGGCATTATCGATGGGGAGCCGCGTCTCGACCTCGAGTACTCCGAAGATGTTCGCGCCGGCGTCGACATGAACGTCGTGATGACCAGCGAAGGGCGCTTCGTCGAAGTGCAGGGAACCGGCGAGCACACCACGTTCGAGCGGGGCGAGCTCGATCAGCTGCTCGAGCTGGCCGCCGGCGGCGTCCGCGCACTGGTGGACGCACAGACGCGTGCGTTAGGCAAGTGAGCGGGCGGCCGGCGTCGCCGCTCGTCCTGGCGACGCGCAGTCTGGGCAAGCTGCACGAGCTGGGGCCAATGCTCGCCGCACACGGCATCCACACGATCACCCTCGATGACGTCGGTGTCCCCGAGCATCGCGGCGAAGAAGAAAACCTCGAGCACTTCGAGACGTTCGAGGACAACGCGCTCGCCAAGGTGCGCTATTTCTTCGAGCGCGCCGGAGGCCGCCCAACGGTGGCCGACGATTCAGGCCTCGAGGTGTTGGCGCTCGGCGGACGCCCCGGCGTGCATACGAAACGCTGGAGCGGCCGCACCGATCTGAGCGGGCGCGCGCTCGATGCGGCGAACAACGCGAAGATGCTGAGTGAGCTCGCGGGCGTTGCCGATCGGCGCGCGCGCTACGTGTGCGTCGCTGCGTACGTCGATTGCGATGGCGAGCGCGTGTTTCGCGGCGAGAGCACGGGTCGCATTCTCGATGCACCGCGCGGCACGGGCGGTTTCGGATACGACCCGCTCTTCCTGTCCGACGACTTGGCAGTCACGTTCGCCGAAGCGACACGCGAACAGAAAGAGCACGTGAGCCATCGCGGTCGAGCGTTTGCGCAGCTCGCGGCGTGGCTCGCGCAGCGACCGATGCCGCGTTGACCGCCGGTTAGAGCTCGGCTATGTTTGACCGTCTGTGAAACTTCGTGACCGTGGTTGATGTTGTCGTGCTGTGATTGCGGGGCGTAGCGTAGCCTGGTATCGCGCCTGCTTTGGGAGCAGGAGGTCACCGGTTCAAATCCGGTCGCCCCGACCTGGCAGTCGTCCCGAGTCACGAGCAGGTGGGACGAAGGAAAGCCGCCGCGCGGAAGGGATCGGTTCGAGCGCCAGTAGCTCAGGTGGATAGAGCAACAGCCTTCTAAGCTGTGGGTCGGAGGTTCGAGTCCTCCCTGGCGCGTGGCGGAGTGGACTTGGCGCCCTTAGCTCAATTGGCAGAGCAAATGACTCTTAATCATTAGGTTGTAGGTTCGATTCCTACAGGGCGCACTCGAGCGAGAAACGCACAACCAGAAGCACGACGGCTCCGGCATTTCGCCGGAGCCGTTGTTTTGTGACGTGCCTAACGGTAGCCCGCGCCCCTCGGCGCGGCGCTCGCGAGGCACTCAGTGCCCGATAGGGAAATCGGTCGGAAGCGCGATACTCACCGCCGTCGTCCCTGCGGTGCAGGTTGGATGACCGAAGCCGCTCGCGCTCACCTGGTCTGCACCGACCCCGCTCAAATCGTAAATGATGTTGTCGAACGCCGGCGCCGGACTCACGCCTGCCGGCACATGGTCGAGACCGAGCAGGAACCGCACTTTCCACGCGATGTTGTGATCGGCGCAGCTCATGTCGCCGCTCACGCCGAGTCCGCCGAGGAGCGTGCCGTCGCTGGCGTAGAGGGCAACCCCGCCGCCAAAGACGTTGATGCCGCCGATCCGTTTGCCCACCATGAAGTCGTGCGCTGTTCCGTTGTCCTTGGGATTGCCGCCGTACGCGACGTCCGGATCGACCGGATTGCTCTCCTGCAAGCCGAAGAGGCTGCCGCCCGGTTGCGTCGCCGCGTAGAGATTGGCAGTGGACAACGCGAGCGACGTGAGGCTGAAATCGTTCGCGGTGTTCGCCTTCTGCGCGGCGATCACGCGGCTGCCCGGCCACTGGTCGCCGATCGCTTCACCGGTGAACACGACCGCGACGACGATGCCGTTCCGATCCACGACCGCACCCCACATGTCGAGATTGAGTCCGCCGTTGTTCGAGTTCCGCGCCCCGACGAGGGCTTGCTGCAGTTGGTCATGCGTGGGAAGCCGCGCATCGACCGGCTTGCGATTGCCCGCCGTCGTCGGCACAGCGGCATCGCTGCAGGCGCCGATGCCCAGCACCACTGCGACGCCGGCGAGCGCCACGAGCGCTCGGCGGATGGGTGAGAAGCGTGAACGCGACATGGAAGCCTCCTCGCGAACGTTCGCGAGCGAGCGGCGGCGATGGGACCGGCGCCGCCAATCCGGTGGAGCGCCCGTGCGGCGCGCCGGAAGCGAGCGCTAGTGTAGAGGGAACTGTTGGCCCGGCAAGGCCACGCTCGAGCGGGCAGCGCCGCGTGCGCCGCCGTCGTGCGGTCGCGGCAGAGCGGTGCGCGTCGCGATTTGTTGGACCGTGGGCCTTCCGTTAGGCAGACGAGCGCGCGGGTCGCGAGCACAACTCGCGCATGAGCATCATTTCATGAAGTGCGCAGGGCGTAACCCTTGAACTCTGGAAAATCCGCCAGTAAGTTGCTCGCCCCTTGCCGATTTGAGGCGCGATTGTCTCGCGTAGGGGTTGACTCGGCGAGAGCGCAACGGTAGCATTAACGGCTGCCGCAGATTATTTGGGCGGCTACAGAATTTTGAGTGACGCTGATTGACAATCGATGTGAGAGACGGTTGTGCGAGGCGGACTCTATGAACTCGTGATCTGTTCAGATCGCGAGGGAGAGTCGACCTGAACAACTTTTGTGATTCTGGCGTTGTCGTGCTCAGGCACGGCAGCTGTCGGAAGAGCCACAACGAACTTTTCTATTGGAGAGTTTGATCCTGGCTCAGGACGAACGCTGGCGGCGTGCTTAACACATGCAAGTCGAGGGGGGTGGGGCAACCCACTCACCGGCGAACGGGTGCGTAACACGTGAGCGACCCGCCCTACCAGAGGGGGAT
>DATJET010000194.1:0-27081 GCA_035496295.1 Gemmatimonadaceae bacterium | reverse complement strand
TACCACAGCCAGGTGCAGCGGCCGGCGGCGGCGATTCGCGCTGTCCATCACGCGCTCGCGCTCGCCCGACGAAATCCCGACGATCCGGCGAATGGCGTCGGTCGCACCCATTGCCACCGCCGAGAAGATGGTGTGCGCCGCGCCGTGGGCGAGCAGATACTCGGCCACCGTGAAATTGGACGCATCGCCGACGCACGTCGCCCAACCGATCACCCCGAGCTCGTGATAGTCCCCGGCGCCAATGGGGTCCGCGCCGTGCTCGATCAGCCGCCTCACGATCCCGAGGTTCCGCTTCTCGGCTGCGAAGTGAATCGGCATCGCGTTGTCGCCATCATCGCGAATGTTGGGATCCGCGCCGTGCGATAGAAGCTCGTTTACGACGTCCTCGCTCTCGCTGTTCATCGCGAAGTGCAGTGCCGTGCGCTTGCCGGTGTGACCCGGCAGCGCGGCGCGTTCGTTCACGATGCCCGGGTGCGCGTCGAGAACATCGCGAACGCGAGCGGCATCGGCGCGGGCCGCCGCATCGAGCAGCGACTGCACCGCCGTCTCCCGCGATGCCGGCTCGTGGTGAGTGCGCGCGGCCAGCTCGGCCTTGAGCGCCGCCCAGCCCGCGAAACCGTACTCGCGGGCCAGCGCGACCTGCACGTCGCGCAGCGTTGCGTTAGGCGGAGCCGACGGGTGGGAGCGCGCGAGCCGCGCCCGCGCGTCGGGGTCGTTCCGGCGAAGCGCGCCCAACCACCGCTTCGCTTCCCTCTTGAGCGACTCGAGGGAGCTCTGGGGCGTGAGTATCCTGTCCATCGAAGCCTTCCTCCGCGTGCGCGCCCGAAGTCCGCTGAGTACAGGCCTGGAAGAAGGTTCGCTGCGTCGAGCCGAACCAAGATGGGTGGGAGCCGGGCTCCCTTGCCGCGGACAGGAGGCGCCCCAGTGCGCGCTACCGCGAAGGTTGTCGGCGATCGGTGCGCGCTGTCAAGCCGCGCGCGGGGGCAACGCTTCGCAGCGTCGCCCCGTCCGCTACATGCGCATGAGGCCGCGTACGGCGCGAAAGACGCGCGGCACTTCGATGGGCACGCAGTGCGTGGTCCCAGGCACGTCGTAGCGGAAGACGCGGCCCCCGACGCGTGGCGCCTCATCCAGGCTCCGTGAGACTTCGATCGTCCGTTGCATCGGGTCGGCTACCCAATACTCCTGGACGCCGAGGGTGAGGTACGCGCGGCGCTTGTAGTCGCGGTCGTAGACCGCCGACGACGGGCTCACCTGTCACCTCGCCTAACGGCTGAGCCGCCCTCGCCACGGGCTTGATCCGGTGCACGCGCCCACCCAAGTTCAGAGATCCCCACGATCGAGAGGCGCAATGCAGTTGTCCGTTGTCAGAGCGTGTGCAATGGTTGCGGCTGCCGTCGTTGTCGATGCATGCAGCAGCGGCGCGACCCAACCCGGCGGATGTTCGCCTGAGGCACTGCGTCCGGCGATCGTCGTCCAAGTCACAGCGGCCTCGGGCCCGGCGATCAGGGACACGTTGTCCAAGGGTGTCGTCCGAGACGGAGACTACGTCGATTCGCTCAGGCCGGTGCAGGGTGCCGTCGGCGGCATCGTGTCGTTAGGCGCGGCCGTGAATCGACCCGGCACCTACGATGTCACGGTCGAGCATCCGGGCTATCTGCCGTTCGAGAAAGACAGCGTCGTGGTCGCGGGCGACTCGTGCGGCATCAAGCGGCCGGTGAATCTCGTCGCCGCCCTCGTGCCGGAGCCGTGAGTCGCTCTATGCCTAACGCGCGGCGCCGGCGTGCTGGTCAGCCGGCGCGCCGCACGCCGCCGGCGTCGGCTGCGTAGCGCTTCCCGCACGCGGCGCAGGTCGCCCGAGCGCCCGCGTCGGGCTTTGCCGGCAGATCCAGCCGCTCCCCGCACTCGCACATCCATCCCACGACGCGCGCCGGCACCCCGGTCACCAGCGCATGCGGCGGCACCTCGCGCGTCACCACGGCGCCCGCGCCCACGAACGCGTACTCGCCGATGTCGTGGCCGCATACGATGGTCGCGTTGGCGCCGACGGACGCCCCGCGCTTCACGAGCGTCTCGCGATACTCGTTCTTCCGCGACACGTGGCTGCGCGGATTGAGCACGTTGGTGAACACCATCGATGGGCCGAGGAACACGTCGTCCTCGCACCGGACGCCCTCGTACAGGCTGACGTTGTTCTGGATCTTGACGTTCCTGCCTAACGTGACGCGCGGCATCACCACGACGTTCTGTCCCAGGCTGCACTGCTCGCCGATCACCGCGCCCGCCATCACGTGACAGAAGTGCCAGATGCGGGTGCCCTGCCCGATGCGTGCCCCGTCATCCACGTAGCTGGATTGGTGCACCAGCGCGCTGCCGCCGCCCGCGGCCGGCACCTCGCGCATCTCGCTCACGCGCGACGGCTCCCGCCTCCCGATTCGGTCTCCGGCGGAAACGCGCGCAAGGGCAGCGCGATCTCGCGCTCGGCACGCGCGGACTCGTAGATGCCGAGGATGAGCTCGAGCGACTTGCGGCCCTCGCGGCCGTCCGTTTCCGGCGCCGCCTCACCGCGTAATACGCGCACGACATTCTCGTAATACGGTTTGTGGCCCGAACCGTACACCGACAGCGGGTTGGGCGCGCCGCGCAACATCTCCGCTTCGCGGTCGATGTCGTGATACTCGGCGAATTCCCACGTCTCGATGCGGTTGAGCGCCGTGCCGCCCACCTTCACGCTGCCCTTCTCGCCCAGGATCGTCACCGAGCCCTCGAGGTTCCGCGGGTACGCGAGCATCGTCACTTCGATCGTGCCTAACGCACCGTTCCGGAACCGGAGCACCGCGACGCCCGAGTCCTCGCTCTCGATGCGGCGCGCGAGCGTCGCCGTCTTCGCCGAGACCGATTCCACCGGACCCACCAGCCACTGGATCATGTCCACGTAATGGCTCGCCTGGTTCATGAACGCGCCACCGTCGAACTCCCACGTGCCGCGCCACGGCGCCATGTCGTAGTACGACTGCGGCCGCTGCCAGCGCACGGTCGTGTTCGCCAGATAGACGCGCCCGAACCGGCCCAGGTCGATCGACCGCTTGAGCAGCTGGATCGCCGGGTTGAGCCGGTTCTGCTTGACGACGAACAGGTAGACGCCCGCTTCGTCGCACGCGTGCACGAGCGCGTCGGCTTCCTCGAGTCGCGTCGCGATTGGCTTCTCGCAGATCACGTGCGCGCCTTTTTCCGCCGCCATGACGCCGTGCTTGGGGTGCAGGCCGCTCGGCGTACAGATCGCCGCGACATCGCACGGCCGTTCCTCGAGCAGCTGCGCGAAGCTGGTGTAGAACGGCACGCTCATTTTCTCACCGGCTTGTCGTGCGCGCTCGGCGACGTCGTCGCACACCGCCACGAGCTGCAACGCCGGCGTCCGCGCGATCGCGTCGAAATGCCGTTCGCTGATGCGGCCGCACCCGACGAGCGCGATGCGGAACCGCCTGGTCGTCTGCTCGATGCTCATGGGATGGCGCGTCAGCTCGCCGCGCCGGCCGGCTCCGGCTGCCGCGCCGCGGCGCGCGAGAGCGCATTGCGCGAATCGATCACGATCGTGGCCAGGCGCTTCACGCGCTCGTAGTCGATGGCCGAATGATCGGTCACGATCATGACGGCGTCCGCTCCACGCAGCGTGTCATCGTTGAGCGGTACCGAGCGGCCCACCGCGCCCTCCGGCGTGTGGCCGTCGTCCACGATTTCCGGAACGAACGGGTCATGGTACCGCGCTTCCGCGCCCTTCTTGCTCAACAGGTCGAGAATGTCGAGCGCGGGCGACTCGCGCAGATCATCGATGTCCTTCTTGTAGGCGACGCCTAACACAAGAATCCGTGCGCCGCGCATCGGTTTGCCCGCGTCGTTGAGCGCGTCCGCCACCTTGCCGACCCAGAACGCCGGCATCTCGGTGTTGATCTCGCCGGCGAGCTCGATCATGCGCGTGTTGTAGTGCAGCGTGCGCATCTTCCAGGCGAGGTAATGCGGATCGAGCGGGATGCAGTGACCGCCCAGCCCCGGTCCAGGGGAGAACTTCATGAAGCCGAACGGCTTCGTGGCCGCGGCATCGATCACTTCCCACACGCTCACGCCCAACTTGTCGCAGATCACGGCCATCTCGTTGACGAGGCCGATGTTGATCATGCGGAACGTGTTCTCGAGCAGCTTGGTGAGCTCGGCTGCCTCGGGAGAGCTCACCGGCACGACCTCATCGATGAACAGCTCGTACACCTGCTCGCCTAACTTCGTGCAGCGCTCGGTGATGCCCCCCAGCACCTTGGGCGTATTCCTGGTGTGCCAGCGCCCGTTGCCGGGGTCCACGCGCTCGGGCGAGAAACAGAGGAAGAAGTCTTCGCCCACCTGCAGCTCGCGCTTCTCGAACGTGGGGAGCAGCACCTCGCGCGTCGTGCCGGGATAGGTGGTCGACTCGAGCACGACCAGCTGGCCCGGGCGCAGCGATTCGGCCACCGACTCCGTGGCCGTCACGACGAACGACATGTCCGGATCCTTCGTCTTGCCTAACGGTGTCGGCACGCAGATCGAGATCACATCGCATTCGGCGAGGCGCGACATGTCCAACGTCGCCTCGAGCTTGCCGCTCGCGCGCAGCGCCGCAACATCTTTGGCGGCGACATCCTTGATGTGGCTGCCGCCGCCGTTCACCAGGTCCACCACCCGCGCGGACTTCTCGAACCCGATCACACGCAGTCCGGCTTTGCCCATCTCGACAGCCAGAGGCAGCCCCACGTACCCCATCCCGACGACGCCGCATGTCACCCGGCGTTGGCCAATCTTGTCCGACAGCGCGTCGAAAGTGCTCATGACTGATCGTTGGGTTCGAGGACCGGACCGGTTCCCTTAAGTCGCGCGCCGCGCGGTGATCGTATCTCCGCGCGGCGCGCCACGTTGCGTGTGCGTCTCCCCTCGGACGCCGGGGGCTTGGGCGCGGTAACCCGGGGGGTAGCCTGACAGTCCTTTCGTTGCGACCGCGGCGTCTAAGTCAAACTAGTCGCATTCCAGCGTCAAGTTGACTCAATCGCTCGAACATAACCGCAGCACAGTGACCGTTCAAGCGAAAAGCTATCCCCTTCCGCTCGCGCCGGCCTCGGTTGGCGCCCTCGTTCCTTGCGCCCACGGCACGGGGTGTCCGCTCGGCGTCGACGTCCCCGCGCTCACCGCCGCGCTCGCGCGCGACGATCGCGACACCGCGTGGCGGATCGTTCGCGCGGTGAATCCGTTTGCCAGTACGTGCGGACACGGATGTCACGCGCCGTGCGAGCGTGCGTGCCGGAGGCGTCATTTCGGTGCACCCGTCGCGATCGCGACACTCGAGGCACAGGCCGCCGGACTCGAGCCGCCGCGTCTCGTCACGCCGAGCGGTCCGTGCACCAGCCCGCACGACGCGCGCTCTGTTGCCGGTCTCGTTGGGCTCACGCCCGACATGGCGCTCCGTGCGGCGCGCAACGACACGCGAGTCGCGGTGATCGGCGCCGGTGCGACCGGACTCGCATGCGCGCACGACCTCCTGCTGCTCGGGTATCGCGTGATGTTGTTCGACACCGCCGACGAGCCCGGCGGTCTGCTCACTACCGCCCTCCCCGCGTTTCGGTTTCCCGTCGCCAGCGCGCGCGCCGAGTGCGCCGCCGTGCTGGCGATGGGCGGGCTCGAGCTGCAGACGCGCTACCGCATCGAGGGCAGCGCGGACTTGCGCGCGCTGCTCACCGGCGAGTTCGACGCGGTGTTTCTGGCGATCGGCGCCTCGGCGCCGCGCTATCCGATGTTCGGCGCCCAACCCGATCACCCGCAGGTGATGGACGCCCTCACTGTGTTAGGCACAGACGTGCCGCTCGACGGCACGATCGTCGTCGTGGGCGATGGCGACCTGGCGCTCGATACGGCACGCGTCATCGTGCGACGCGCTGCCCGGGACGAGCGCGCGCTGCCGCGCGTACAGCTTGTGCTCGAGCGGCCGATCGAAGAGTCCGATGTGCCGCCGTCCTGGATTGCGGCTGCCGTGGGCGAAGGGATCGTCGTGCACGGCGGCTGGGTTGCCGGTCACTGGTTGGCCGACGACAGCGGCATGCTGAGCGGCATCGAGATCGTTCGCCCAACTGACCGTGCCGCGAAGGTGCTCGCGTGTGACACGATCGTGACTGCCGCCCCGCGCGCCCCCGATGCCGCGCGCTTCGCGCCGGATGTGGCGCTCGACGGCGATGGCCTCATCGTCGTCGACCCGGTCTCGCTCGAGACGTCGATGTTCGGCGTGTGGGCCGGCGGCGCGTGCGCCTTCGGTCACCGGTCCGTCGCGCACGCCACGGCCGACGGCAAGCGCGCCGCGTGGAATATTCATGGCGCGCTCACTGGGCGTTCCGTGCGCGTGTCGGTCACTTCCGCATGGGTCGAGGCCGACGACTGGGACGAGACGCGCGCGGACACGGCGCTCTCCACGCCACCATTGGACCTTGTCGGTCATGCGCCGCCGGCCGCCGATCCGTTCTCTGCATCCGCGGCGCGCCCCGACGCCGAGATCCGCCGCGAGGCGTCGCGCTGCTTCGACTGCACGGTCGT
This sequence comes from Gemmatimonadaceae bacterium, assembly GCA_035496295.1. Classification (GTDB taxonomy): domain Bacteria; phylum Gemmatimonadota; class Gemmatimonadetes; order Gemmatimonadales; family Gemmatimonadaceae; genus JADGGM01. The sequence continues at coordinate 20,484 of DATJET010000194.1, read as the reverse complement.
GCCGGTGGTGGATGAGCAGTGCACGTCGTGTGGCCGCTGCGTGAGCGCGTGTCCGGAAGGCGCGTTTCAGATGCAAGCCGGGCCGCCCAAGCAGCTGCGGCTGGATCCCGACCTGTGCACGCGGTGCGGTATCTGCGTGGACAAGTGTCCCGAGGGTGCGATCGCGCTCTTGCGCGCCGTGTGGGAGCAGCGCCTAACGGACGCGCCGGTCGCAGCCCCGGCGCCGGAGGTCGAGCCGTGGGCTGAGCCGCCAGAGCCCACGGTGCACCGGCCGACGCCCGTCGGATAGCCTTCGGTTAGGCCGCCGAAACCGTAGCGCCTAGTCGGGCGAGGCGGCCTGCGGTTGCGGCGTCGACGCGCGCCGTGATCACCCACTCGTCGCCCACCGCGCGCTGCTCGATCACCTCGCCGTGCTGGTGCAGCTCCGCCAACAACTTGCCGTCCGACAGCGGCAGCCGCACGCAGCTCAGCGGCCGTTCCTTGCGCTCGGCAGCGAGCAGCGCACGCCGCAGCGGCTCCAATCCATCCTCCACCGTGGCCGACACGAACACTGCGTTAGGCAATAGCGGCCGCACGCGGTCCTGCAGGGCGGCCAAGTCGGGCGGCGACAGGCGGTCGATCTTGTTGAACACGTAGAGCATCGGTCGGTCCTGCACGCCCAGCTCCGCGAGCACGCCGTCTACCACCTGGCGTTGGTCTTCCCAGTTCGGGTGGCTCGCGTCCACCACATGCAGGAGGAGCTCGGTTTCGCGGACCTCTTCGAGCGTCGCGCGGAACGAAGCCACGAGATGGTGCGGCAGCTTCCGGATGAATCCGACCGTGTCGCTCACGAGCACCTGTCGGCCGTCGCCTAAGTCGACGGCACGGGTGAGGGGATCGAGCGTCGCGAACAACCGGTTCTCGACGAAAATGCCGTCGTCCGCCGAGAGCGCGCGCAGAATCGATGACTTGCCGACGTTGGTGTAGCCCACGAGCGCGGTTCGGAACGCATCGCGGCGTCCGTGCCGTTGCACGACGCGCGACTTCTGTACGTGGGCCAGCCGGTCGCGGAGCACGCGAATGCGATTGCCAATGAGGCGGCGGTCCGTCTCGAGCTGGGTTTCGCCCGGGCCCCGCATGCCGATGCCGCCGCGGAACTTCTCGAGGTGCGTCCACATCCGCGTTAGGCGGGGCAGCATGTACTCGAGCTGCGCGAGCTCCACCTGCATCCGCGCTTCGGCCGTGCGCGCGCGCGTGGCGAAGATGTCGAGGATGAGCTCGGCGCGGTCCATCACGCGGCGTCCCGTGAGCTCCTCGATGTTGCGCGCCTGCGCCGGCGTCAGCTCGTCGTCGAAGATGAGCAGTGTCGCGCCTTCTCGGCCAATCGTCTCCACCAGCTCGTCCAACTTTCCCTTGCCGAGGTATGTCCCGGGGTTGGGCCGCTCGAGGAACTGTGTCACCTCGCCGACGACGACCGCTCCCGCGGTGTCCGCCAGTTCGGCCAGCTCGGCTAAGTGCTCGGCTAACTCATGACGCGCGCCGGATCGTTTGATGGGCGCGCCGACGAGGAGTGCGCGCTCGACCGGGGGGGCAAGTGAGATGGTGTCTTTCGGGATGAGCGGCTCCGTAGCGACGTGTTTGCTATTCGGTGTTCCGATCTTTCTGCTTCAGGTCGGCCCACCACGCCAATCGCCTGGCAATCTCTTTCTCGAATCCGAACTTGCCGGGTTCGTACAACACTGTGTCGCGCAGTTTCTCGGGCAGATACTCCTGCGGAATGTATGCCTCCGGCGCGTCGTGCGCGTACTGGTACCCCTTGCCGTAGCCCAGTTCCTTCATCAGCGGCGTCGGCGCGTTCCGAATGTGCATCGGAACCGGCTCGGCCGGCGTCTCGCGCGCCGCGTCCATCGCCGCGCCCAACGCGGCCTTCGCGCTGTTCGACTTCGGCGCCGTCGCGAGATAGATGGTCATCTCGGCTAACGGAAGATAGCCTTCCGGTGCGCCTAACATGTGGTATGCGTCGCGCGCCGCCACCGCCAACTGCAGCGCATTCGGATCCGCGAGCCCGACATCCTCGGCCGCCATCGCGATGGCACGCCGAAAGATGGTCATGGGATCTTCGCCGCCTTCGATCATGCGCGCCATCCAGTAGAGCGCGCCTTGCGGGTCGCTCCCGCGCAGCGACTTGTGATACGCCGACAGCAGATTGAAGTGCTCCTCGCCGGCCTTGTCGTGCCGCGCGAACCGCAGCTGCATGGCTTCGCGCGCCTCGGCGACCGTGATGCGACCGTGCGCGCCCACGTGCGCGGCCGCGGCCTCGAGCACGGTGAGCGCGCGCCGCGCATCGCCGTCGGCCTCCTCGGCGATGAGATGCGCCGCATCATCGTCGAGCACGAGCTCCTGGGCGCCGAGCCCGCGCTCACTGTCGGCCAACGCCCGCCTAACGAGCGTCTCGATGGCCGCGGCATCGAGCGGTTTGAGCACGAACACGCGCGAGCGCGAGAGTAGCGCACCGTTGATCGCGAACGACGGGTTCTCGGTGGTCGCGCCGACTAACGTGATCGTGCCGCGCTCCACGTGCGGCAGAAACGCGTCCTGCTGCGCCGTGTTCAGCCGATGGATCTCATCCACGAACAGGATCGTCCCTCGGCCCATCGTCGCCAAGCGATCCTCCGCTTCCGCGACAATCTCGCGCACGCGCGGAACGCCTTCCGTAACGGCCGAGAACGGCACGAACACTCGGTCAGTGTAGCGTGCGAGGAGCAGCGCGAGCGTCGTCTTTCCCGACCCGGGCGGGCCCCAGAAGATCATCGAGCCCACGGTGCCCTTCTCGATGGCTGCGCGGAGCGCAGTGCCCGGGCCTAACAACTGCTCCTGCCCAACGACATCGTCGAGCGTGCGCGGCCGCATGCGCGTGGCCAGCGGCTGCGCGCTCTCCGGCGCCGCAAACAACTGCGGCTCGCCACGTCCGCGCGAGGAACGACCGGCGCGCGACGGCATGCTCACATCCTCACCGCGGACCGCGCCAGGAAGTACAAGCCGCACCCCACGAAGAACGCCAGTTGCAGGCGCCACCCATGTTTGCCCTGGAATTCGGGCACCAGGTTCGACGCGCCCACATACAGTGTGACGCCCGCCGAGAGACCAAGCCCGTACATCGCGAGCGTCGACACCCGGCCGGTGACAACGACTCCCACGAGCGTCGCCAGACCGAGCGCGACGCCCGCGTAGAGCGCGCGCTTGCGACCAGCACCGGCAGCGAGAAACAGACTCGAGATGGCCAGACCCTCCGGCAGCTTGTGCAGCACAATCGCCAGAAACACGAGCGTGCCCAACGCATGGCTGACCATGAACGCCGATGCAATGGCCACGCCGTCCACGAACGTGTGCAGCAGCAGCCCGACGAGCGCCGACACGCCCACGCGCTCGGTCACGTGGTGTGTCTCTTCGCCAAAGTGAAAGTGCGGAGCCAGCGTGTGCTGCGTGAAGTGCACGAGCAAGTAGCCGAGCAACGCTGCCATCGCGCCGGCTTCGCCGCTCCGCGCGATCGCATCGGGGAAGATGTCGGTGAGCGACACCGAGATCATGAATCCCGCCGACAACGCGACCAACGCCTCGAGCGCCGCGACGCTCCAGCGCGACCGCCACGTGACGGCGGCGGCGCCTAACACATTGGCCGCTGCCGCCGCGATCGCGTACGCCCAAGGCGTGGCGGTCACGCCGGAGACAGCCGAAGCGATGCCGCCATCTGCGCCAACGCCGCGACCAGCTCCGGTGCATCCGCGTACTCGCGCCGTAAACCCCGCCAGCTCCGCGTGCGCACGAGGCGCCGCTCCTCGAGACCTTTGCCCTTCAGGATGTAGAGCCACTGGTCGGTGCGCGCGTAAACGAACAGCTCGAGCATCGGGTTCACGGTGAGCTGATCTTCACTCGTGTACACCGAGATCTCCGTTCCTCCGTTCGTCGCGAGGAGCGTCTTGATGCGCGACACGGCTTCGCGCACATCCGGCAGCGCGAGGGCCTCGCCCTTCCACGACCGGTCGGACCGCTCATCGGTGATCGCGACGTCCACGGCCGGTGGCAGATGCTCCATGAGCGCAATGAACAGATCGACGACGCGCTCCGCGTTCGCCACGAGGTGCGCCGTGTAATAGTCGCCATCGTGCGAAAACGAAAAGCCATCGGCCGCGGTGCGAAACCGCTTCCACACGGATTGATCCGGTTGCCGCCCGCGAAAGAACATGCTCGCCTCGTCCGTTGCCTAACTGCGACCGCCCAGGGTCGCCACGCGCGCCAGCAGCGCGTCGCGGGTGTTCCGGGCGGGATCCTCGAGCACGTCGTCGAGCAGTCGCTCGAGCACCGTCTTGATTCCCGGACCCGCCGGCACGCCGGCCGAGAGCAGGTCGTCGCCATCGACCGCCAGGTCGCCGACCTCAACCGGGTCCCGAAACGCAATCCGCATCGCGCGGCGATACGCCGACGCCACCGCATTCGCCGTCGGCGCCGGCTTGCCGAGCTCTCGCTCGGCACCAAAGCGCACAGCGCCGAGCCGCCATACAGCGCGCGCGCGCGTCCGACCCGTCGTGCCTGCCCAACGCCGCAATGCGGCATCGGTTGGACCCGTGGGCTGCGACAGTGCGCGCCGCACATCATCGCCAATGGCATTCCATCCGCGCAACACCGAACCCACCCACGCGACCGTCTTGTTCGAGAAACGCAGGTCGCGCAGCGCGCGTTCCGCGTCGCGCGGGGCAAGGTCGGCAACCAACGCGACGATGCGTTGCATTTCGCGGTCCGGTTTGGCGTCGTTCCGCGGTGGCGGCAACAGGTCCAGAGATCGTAGCGTCATGTCGGACACGCCGGCGAGCGCAGGAACGACTGCAGCCAGCGCCCCGCTCTCGCGCCAGAGTCTGATGGCGCGACCCGCGTACCGCGCCTGCTGCATCGTCTTCTCGATCTCCTGCTTCACACGCTCGCGCGACAGCCGCGTGGTATAGGGCGCGGACTCGACCACGGCGCGCCACGTTTGCGGCTCGATCTCGAACCCGAACCGCGCGGCGAACCGGATCGCGCGGAGCGCGCGCAAGCGGTCCTCGCGCATGCGGGCTTCGGGGTCGCCCACGGCACGCACCACGCGCGCGGCGAGGTCGCGGCGGCCGTCGAAGGGGTCGCGCAGGCTGCCGCCTAACGGATCGTACGCCATCGCGTTGATGGTGAAGTCGCGGCGCGCGAGATCGTCGTCGAGCGACACGCCGAACTCCACCACGGCGTGACGGCCGTCGGTCTTCACGTCGCGACGGAACGTCGTGACCTCGTGCATCACGTTCTCGGCGTCGAGCACGCCCACCGTCCCGAATTCGATGCCCACCGGCACCGTGCGCCGGAAGATGCGGCGGACGTCCGCCGGCGTCGCGGCCGTCGCAAAGTCCCAGTCGAGGTGCGTCTCGCCCAACAGCGCGTCGCGCACGGCGCCGCCTACGCACCAGGTCTCGAACCCGGCCGTGGTGAGCACGCGCGCGATCTCGACCACCGCCGCTGGCGGCGCCAACCGTGCCCGGTCCTCCGCGGCGCGCGGCATATATGCCTAACTCTCGAACAGCGCGCGGACGCCCGCGGTGTCCATGCCGAGTCCTAACGCAAGCATGAGATCGATGCGCGCTTGTTGCGGCCGGCGGCCGGGCGCGAGGATCGCGCCGGCCTCAACGAGGCGGCGCGCGCCGCCGGCGTAGCCGTACGTCGTGTTCACGCGCCCCCGTTGGGCGCGCGACACGAGCACCACCGGCTTGTCCTCCGCCACCCAGCGCTCGATCCCCGGCACCATGGCCGGCGGCACATTGCCGCGCCCCATCGCCGCGACCACCATCCCGCGCGCGTCGCGCCGCGATGCATCGAGCAGTCTCGCGTCCGTTCCCGCCGCCGCGTACACGAGATCCACCGGCGTCGCCGGATCGGCCGGATCGAGCGGAGGCATCGACGGCACGAGCGCTCGCCTGAAGATCACCTCGCCATCGTCGATCACCGCCACAGGCCCGAGTCCCGGACTCTCGAACGCATCCAGCAAGTGCGTGTGCGCCTTGGTCACATCGAGACCCGTGAAGACGCGGCCCGACATGGCGACCATCGCACCGTACCCGCATGCGCCCTCGCTCGCCGCGACGCGGACCGCGTCGAGCAAATTCGATGGGCCGTCCCAGCCGAGGTCGCTCGCCGTGCGCATGGCGCCGGTGAACACAATCGGCTTGGCCGGCGCGAGCGAGCGTGCCGCGAAGTATGCGCTCTCTTCCATCGAATCGGTTCCGTGCGCCACCACCACGCCCCGTACGTCGCCGCGGCTCAGGTGGTGCCGGATGCGATTCCGGAGCGCCCACATCCGCTCGATCGTCATGTGCGGCCCGGGGAACGCGCCCCAGTCTTCGATCTCCACGCGAGCCACGTCCTCGATGCCGCGCGTGGCCTCGAGAATCTCTCGTCCCGACAACGCCGGTACCGCGCCCTGCGCCGCGGGATCATGCCGCATCGAGATGGTGCCGCCCGTGAACAGGATGACGATCATCGATCGCCGATGCCTAACGGTCGGCTCAGCCGCACAGCACGCTCCCGCCGTTCACGTTGAGGATCTCGCCCGTCACGTGGCGCGCGAACTCCGAGCACAGGAACACGATCGGCCCCGCGATGTCGCGCGCCGTGGCCACTCGGCCTAACGGAATGCCGGAGGCGATGCGCTCCCGCCCGCCCTCGGCGAAGGGCGCGGCACACATTTCTGTGTCCACCCAGCCCGGCGCGACGCTGTTCACCGTCACGTCGCGCGAGGCCAGCTCGACCGCGAGCGATTTCACCAGCGAGATCATCGCGCCTTTGGACGCCGCATAGTCCGCGTGATACGCTTCGCCGCGCTGCCCCGCCGTGCTCGATACGAGCACGATGCGCCCGCCGTCGGACACGCGGCGCGCCGCCAGCCGCGCCGTGTAGAAGAGAGACAGCAGGTTCTGCTCCATCGTCCGCGTCCATCGTGCGTCGTCCATCGCGCTCAACGCCATGTCGTCGACGGGCCAGATGCCGGCGTTGCCGACGAACAGGTCGAGGCCGCCGAACTCGCGCGCCGCGCGGTCGAACAGCGCCTCGGCGCCCCCTTCCGTCGAGATGTCGGCCGACACGGAGAACGCACGCACGCCGCGCGCCGCCATCTGCCTAACGACCTCGGCCGCGTCGGCCTCGCGGCTCCGGTACCCGATGCCGACGTCCGCGCCGCACTCAGCCAGCAGCATGGCTGTGGCCGCGCCGATCCCGCGCGATCCGCCCGTGACCAGCGCGCGCCGCCCGCGCAGCGAGATCACAGGTCGCGCTCCACGAGCTCGCAGATCGCGTGCTCGATGCACAGATGGAGCTCCTGCGCGCGGTCCGTCCGCGACACGGGCACCACCACCGCGTGATCGGCGAGCCCGCGCAACGCGCCGCCGTCGCCGGCCGTGAACGCCAACACCGAGACCCCCTTGGCGCGCGCCGCACGCGCGGCCTCCAGTACGTTAGGCGAACGTCCGCTGGTCGAGTGGATCACCAGCAGGTCCCCGCGCCGAGCGAGGGCTTCGACCTGGCGCGCGAACGCGTGCTCGAAGCCCATGTCGTTGCCGGTCGCCGTGAGAATCGACGTGTCGGTGGTGAGCGCAACGGCCGCGCACGCGCGGCGCGCACGCTGATAGCGCACCACGTACTCCGCCGCCAGGTGCTGGGCGTCGGCCGCGCTGCCGCCGTTCCCGCAAAAGAAGAGCGTCCCGCCCGCGCGAACCGTGTCGCGTACCATCGTCGCCGCGCGCCCGATATCGGTCTCCAGTGCGTCAGCCGTGCGCGACGCGGCCGCGGCCAAATCGCGCAACGCCTCTGTCAACTTCGCGGGCGTGTCGCCGGTCTGGGCGCTCATTTGCGTCCAAACAGCATGTGCCGGAGCTTGCCCAGCATGCCCGGTTCGGCGTGCGGCACCGGCGCCACCGGAATCAGCGGCTCACCCGCCAACAATCGTTGGGCATTCGTGTGCGTCAGGAGCCGCGCCTGTTCGGGCGCGCCCAACTCGTTGAGCCATTCACGCGCCGACGCCAGCGAGCGCGCGTCGCCATGGTTGTCGCTGGCGATGCAGTCCACCAAGCCTTCCTCGAGCATCTGCCGCGCCAGGCGGCAGCCCGACGACGTGCCGAAGAGCATGATCGCATCCAGCTGGATCACGGCACCCACGTCGCGCCACTCGTACACGTGCTCGATGGTCGCGCCGTAGTACCGCTCGGGGTGGGCGAGCACGGGAATCACGCCGCTCATGCGGATGCGCAGCAGCTCGTGCGACGCGCCCGGCGGAACGTTCATGCGCGGGAACTCGACTAACGCAGCATCCGAGCCCCCCAGGTGCAGGCCCGGCGCGCGCAGGTCCATCCCGGGCGCGTCGAGCATGATCTCCCAGCCCTGCAAGAGCTCCGGCTTGGTTGGCGCTCGTGCGGCAAGCCGAGCGAGAATCGAGGCGTATTTCTCGACCGGCGCGCGCATCGCGTCGGTGGCCAACAGGTGCGGCGTGCACACGACCACGTTCACGCCGTCGCGCCCGAACTTGTCCAGCACCGGGAGCGAAGCCTGAATCGATGGGGAACCGTCGTCCACACCCGGGAGCAGGTGCGTGTGGATGTCGATCACGTTTGCGCCGCGTTGACGAGTGCACCAACCGCACGGGCGCCGCTCTGCTCGAACAGCGTACCCACCACCACGAAATCCGCGCCGGCGTCGCGCGCCACGCGCACTTGCTCGGTGCTGCGGATGCCCCCGCCCACGAAGAGCGGTCCGCGCGACACCGCCCGCGCTGCGCGTACGAGAAGCGCACTCACGGGACGGCGCGCGCCGCTGCCGGCATCGAGATACGTCGCGCGCATGCCAAGTCGCGCTGCTGCGCTCACATGGGCATGCACGAACTCCGGCTTGTCGGCCGGCAGGGGCCGCGTCTGGCTGGTCGCTTCCACGGCGGTCACGCAGCCGCCGTCCACGAGGCAGTACGCCGTTGCGATCGATTCCACTTCAGGATGACGATCGAAGAACGGCACCGCACGCACGTGCTCCTCGATCAGGTACTGCGCGTTACGCCCCGACACGAGCGACAGCATGAGTACGCCATCCACGCCCGGCACGAGATCGGACGCCGACGCCGGGAACAGGACTAACGGAACATCCGGCGCCGCGGACCGCAGCGCGCGAACGGTGACCGATGCGTCTGCTCCTTGCCCGAAACTGGTGCCGATGAGCAGCACGGCGACGCCTTCACCGGCCGCGCGCTCCCCGAGCTCGCGGGCACTCTCCGGCGACGTGCGCGCCGGGTCGATGAGCACGGCCAGCCCGCTCGATTCCGTAAGGCGGCCGAGCAGCGTCACGCGGCTCCTCCGACGGCCGCGTCCGCGGCGACGCCCGGCGCCGCCGCGGCGAGGCTCGCCAGCCGCCGCACGGCGGCCGCGGCGCGCTCGCCTAACGCGTCCGGCTCGTCGGCCGCGGCTTCGAACGCGTACGTCACGAGTGCGTCGGCGGCGAGCAGCACGATGGCGTGCGCCCGGTCGCGACACCCCGCCGTGAGCGCCAGGGCCAGCAACGACTCGGCGGCCGCGAGCGACGCCTCGCGCACCGTGGACGCATCGGCGTCCAACGCCGGCCCCAGCGCGCGCCGCAGCTCGGCGCCCAGCGCGGGGGGCGGCGCGGGCTGCCGCGTGTCCAGCCAGGCGCCGACGGTCACGTCGCTCCGCCTAACGCAGAGCGCACGATCGCCGGCGCGTCCGCGATCGCCGCGCGCACGTGCTCGGCGTCGGGCATCCCGGCCTGCGCCATGTGCGCCTTCCCGCCCCCGCGCCCGCCGCCCGCCGCCGCGATCGTCTTGATCAACTGGTCGGCCCGAACGCCGCGGTCGCGCAGATCGTCGGTGACCACGGCGAGCAGCGTGTTCTTCCCATCGCTGAACGACGAGCCCAACACGCCGACGCCGCTGCCCAACTGCTCGCGCAGGGCGTCGCCTAACGCTTGCAGCTCTTTCACGTCGCCGGCCTGCACCAGCGCCGACACGATGCGCGTCCCGTTCGCGCGCTCGGCGGCGGCAACCAGCTGCTGCACCTGGTCGCCGCCGCCGCGCATCGCCTCGTCGAGGCGCTTCTGGAGCGCACGCCGCTCCTCGAGCAGCGCCTCCACGCGCCTCACCACGCTCTCCGCCGGCGCGCGAACCAGCTCGCCTAACCGATCGAGCCGGCGCTCCTCCTCGCGCACCAGCTCGTACGCCTTGGGACCCGTCACCGCCTCGATGCGCCGCACGCCCGCCGCGACCCCAGTCTCGGCCACGATCTTGAACAGCGCGATCTGTCCCGTGTTGCGCGCGTGCGTGCCGCCGCACAACTCCATCGACCAACCGGGAATCGATACCACGCGCACCACGTCTCCGTACTTCTCGCCGAACAGCGCCATCGCGCCGCCCGACACCGCCTCACGGTACGGCTTCTCGGTGGTCGTCACGTCCACGTCCGCCCAGATCCCGCGGTTTACCCACTCTTCGATCTCCGCCAGGCGCGGGGCGCCCACGGGTCCGTGGTGCGTGAAGTCGAACCGCAGCCGATCGGGTGCGACTAACGAGCCCGCCTGATGCACGTGCTCGCCCAGAATCGCGCGCAGCGCCGCGTGCAGCAGGTGCGTCGCCGTGTGGTTGCGCTCCGTGTCGCGACGCCGATCGGTCGGCACCCGCGCGATCGCCGGGCCGAACCGGAACTCGCCGACCAACGTGCCGACCGCTGCGTTAGTCCCATGCACCTTGCGCACGTCGTCCACGTCCACACGCCAGCCCTGCCCAACGATCTCGCCGACGTCCGAGATCTGCCCACCCGACTCGGCGTAGAACGGCGTCTCGCGCAGCATCACGGCGATGCGCCCGTCGTCGAGCCGGCGCGCCGCGGTCACCTGCGTCTCGATCTCGACCATGTCATAGCCGACGAACCGCGACGGCGATTGGGCCGGCGTCGCCCGATCCCATTGCGACGCGTCCGCCAGCACGTCCGCCGTCACGGTGAGGTCGCGCGCGCGACGCTCCTCCCGCGACTGCTCCCGTTGGGCATCGAGCGCGCGATCGAAGCCGCTGATGTCCACCGTGTACCCGCGCTCCCGCGCCATCAGCTCCGTGAGGTCGATCGGGAATCCGTACGTGTCGTACAACCGGAACGCATCCTCGCCGGAGATGGTCCCGCGGAGCGCAATCGAACCTTGCGTGCTGCGCGCCGGTGCGAGCTGATCGAAGCGCTGCATGCCGCCTTCGATCGTCGCCAGGAACCGCTCCTCCTCCGCACGCGTCGTGTCCAGCAAAAATCGGCGACGCGCCTCGAGCTCGGGATACACATCGCGCATCGTGTCGACCACGCGCTCGACCACGTCCACCAGCGTCGGCTCGGACCTGCCTAACAACCACGCATGCCGCACCGCGCGGCGCAGAATGCGACGCAGCACGTAGCCGCGTCCGTCGTTGGACGGATACACACCGTCCGCCAGGAGGAACGCCACCGCACGCGCGTGATCCGCGAGCACGCGGAACGACGCCGGCTGCACGGTCACACGGCGCGACCCCGCCTGCCCCATGTACTCGTCGTCCGAGGTGCGGCCACGATACGGAATGCCCACCGCCTGCTCCGCCGCCTCGAGCAACGGCGCGAACAGATCGGTGTGATAGTTGGACGTGACGCCCTGCATCACTGCGGCAATGCGCTCGAGCCCCGCGCCCGTGTCCACGGACGGACGAGGCAACGGCTTGAGCTCGCCGGTCGCCTGTCGGTCGAACTGCATGAACACGAGGTTCCAGATCTCGAGAAACCGGCCCGCCTCCGCACCTTCGACGAACGCGTCGCGCGAGAATTCAGCGCGATCGAGCTCAGTCCATTCGCCGGTCGCGCCAGTGGGAAACGCCCAGTCCGGTGCGAAGTGCGCGAGGTCGACATAGATCTCGCTGCACGGACCGCACGGACCCGTGTCCGCCATCTGCCAGAAGTTGTCCGCTTCGCCGAGTCCATAGATGCGCGAATCGGCCAGACCGGTCACCTCACGCCACAGCGCGCGCGCTTCGTCGTCCGACTCGTACACGGTCACGCGCAGGTGTCGCTTGTCGATGCCCAGTTCCTCGGTGACGAACTCCCACGCGAACCGGATGGCGTCGCGCTTGAAGTAGTCGCCGAACGAGAAGTTGCCGAGCATCTCGAAGAACGTGTGGTGGCGCGCTGTGTGACCCACCTGCTCGAGGTCGTTGTGCTTGCCGCCGGCACGAACGCACTTCTGCGCCGTCGTGGCGCGCCGACCGAACGACGACTCCTCCTGCCCCAGGAAAATCTTCTTGAACTGGACCATCCCCGCGTTGGTGAACAACAACGTCGGGTCGTCCTTGGGGACGAGCGACGAGCTGGGACGCACCGCGTGGCCGTTCCGCTCGAAGTAGTCGAGGAAGCGCTGGCGAATCTCGGAAGCGCGCATAACGCAACAATATACTCGTACAGAACGCGTACGAGTCAGTAGGGCGCGCTACCTAACAAGTCGGTCGACCACGGCGCGAACATCGTCCAGCTCGTAGCCGCGGCGCGCCAGAAACGCATACAGGCGCCGCCGCTGCACGTCGGGCGGCAAATCTCGGAGCGATCGCATCTTGCGCGTGGCGACCTTCTCGCACGCGCCGGCTTCATCGACCTCCTCGTCGATCACGACTTCGTCGATAGCCGCGTCGGACACGTCGCGTGCGACGCCGCGCCGCGCGAGCTCGGCTTGCATGCGTCGCCGAGATAATCCGCCCGCGAGCTTGGTGCGCGCGAACTGCCGCGCGAAGGACGCGTCGTCGAGGAATCCCTGTTCAGTAAGGCGTGCGACGGCTGCCTTTGCGAGTGCGGCGGGCTCGCCCTTCTTGACCAACAACCGCTCGAGCTCTTTGGACGCGCGCGCATGGGCGGCCAGCAGGGTCACCGCGCGATCGTACGTGTGGAGCGTCTGCGTCTCTCGCGTGATTTCGGCGATGATGCGATCCGACACGTCCGCACCCACATGGATGTCGAGACGCTCGATGGCGTCCAGCGACAGATCGCCCAACGTCGCGCCATCCACGGCAATGCTGTACCGGCTGCTGACGCTTTCGCGCGTTTCGGCGCGCACGCCCGAACGTCGCTGCGCGCGGCGGATGCTCGGCGTGACAGCAGTTACGGTAGGCACCGACAAACCCTCGATCTCCGATCCGGCACAATACGTGGTCTTCTCCGCGTCGAACAAAACGGCAACGGCTTGGAAGGATAACGAAAGTGAAACAAGAGGCGATACCGAAAGTGATCGTGCTGCGCGGAGGTGAGTGCGTTGCCTAACGGTAAAGAAAGGTGTCTTGTTGTTCAACAACAAAAAGCATTTCTAGCCATGAGGCAAGGCTCTTCCCTCCGCGCAGAACGATCACGTTCGTCATCGCCTCTTGTTTCACTTTTGTTATCCTTTGAAGCCGTTGCCGTTTTTTTTTCACGAAACCCACCACGCGCACCGTGCGTCCCTCACACCGCGCCGCCACTCCGTGGCGCACGGCAAAAGAAAGTGCCGAGGGAGGAAATCGCGAGATTGGAGTAATTTCCGGGTACCCCTCATCTCGGCGTTCCACCCCCTCGGCACCAACGCCGAGTGATGCGTGTGGGTCATTCCTCGACGAGATCGCCCTCCGCGCCCGTTGCCAACCGAATGCCGAGCACACCCTTCACCTTCTCCTCGATCTCGGCGAGCATCACAGGATTGTCCTTGAGGAACAACTTGGCGTTTTCACGTCCCTGGCCGATGCGCTGCGCGTTGTAGCTGTACCACGCGCCCGACTTCTCGATGATTCCCGACTCCGCACCAATGTCGACCAGCAGCGACGTATGACTGATGCCTTCCGCGTACATGATGTCGAATTCGGCTTGCTTGAACGGCGGCGCCACCTTGTTCTTCACCACCTTCACGCGAACGTGCGAGCCGATGACATCCTCTTTTTCTTTGACGGGCCCGATGCGGCGAATGTCGAGGCGGACGGACGCATAGAACTTGAGTGCCTTACCGCCCGTGGTCGTCTCGGGATTACCGAACATCACACCAATCTTCTCGCGCAACTGATTGATGAAAATGACTGAAGTCTTGGATCGCGCGATCGCACCCGTGAGCTTGCGCAGCGCCTGACTCATGAGCCGAGCCTGGAGCCCAACGTGCGAGTCGCCCATTTCGCCTTCGATTTCGGCCTTGGGCACGAGGGCGGCAACCGAATCGATCACCACGACGTCGACCGCTCCCGAGCGGACGAGAATCTCGCAGATCTCGAGCGCCTGCTCACCCGTATCGGGCTGCGAGACCAACAGGTTTTCGACGTCCACGCCCAACTTCGACGCGTAGTCCGTGTCTAACGCATGTTCGGCGTCGATGTACGCGGCCACCCCGCCGGCGCGCTGCGCATTGGCCACCACGTGCAAACACAACGTGGTCTTGCCGCTCGACTCTGGCCCGTAGATCTCGGTCACGCGCCCGCGCGGAATACCACCCACACCAATGGCCGCATCGAGGTTGATCGCCCCCGTTGGAATCGCTTCCACGCGCACCCGAGCGCTGTCCGATCCCATCTTCATGATGGAGCCCTTTCCACAGCTCTTCTCGATCTGCGCGATGGCCAGATTCAACGCTTTCTTCTTCTCATCTTGCAGAGTGGAAACCGCCATTCTCGTGTGTCCCGGTGAGAGATGGTGAGCCTGCTGGTTGATCTGGCCGGCTCTCGAATCTACCCGAAATCTTCGGGAATTCGCATACCGAACAAAATACGAAGCGCCAGCCAGCGCGTCAAGTTTGTCTACGCGACCGAAAACGCGTTCTGCACGTGCCGGATCCGGACACGACCGCCGTCCACGAGCACGCCGATCACATCGAATCGGTAGCTGTCGGTCGACTTTCCGAAGCGGTCGACCCAGACGTGCGCCGACCGGATGAGCTCGCGTCGCTTTCGCCAATCGACCGCCTCTACCGGATCGCCGAACTCGCTGCCTCGCCTCGCTTTGACCTCCACGAATACCACCACGCCGCCGCGGCGAGCGACGAGGTCGAGGTCGCGATGGCCATTGCGAAAACGCCGATCGAGCAGCGTCCAGCCCAGGTGCTCGAGCCACTGGGCGGCGTAGGCTTCGCCGGCGAGTCCTAGTGCCTGTGTCGACATGGGCGCGAATCTAGAGCAGCGCGCGCCAAAGCCAGGCTCAAAAGAACGCAGACCGGTGCAAAATCGTGCGGGCGCTACGGGCGAGCGGTTTGGACCCCGTTGAGGCCGAGGAGCATCTGGACCCTGGCGCCGGCCATGCCGGATACCGGCAGCTCTTCGCGCAGCACCACGCCGTCGCTCTTGCGCACCCACAGCGTCTCCTCGCTTTTGCCTAACGCGAGCGACAGGACCCACGCGTCGAACGACCCGTCCGGCACGTTGGTTCGCTCCTGCCCGACGGTACGCAGGGCGATCGACACCACGCCGCTGCTGTCGCGGCCGATGGCCGTCATGCGGGTCGTGGCGGCCCAGCGCGGGCCTAACGACGACGCGCCGATGAGCCCCTCCACCAGATACAGCGTCGGCAGCGCGCCGCGCTCGGCCGCCATCGCCACCGCCACGTGCCCGCTGTCGTCATCGAACACGGTCCGAATGCTGTCGGCCGCGTATCGCGAGACCGTTTGCCCGGTCGGCGTGTGCTCGACGCGATAGAGCGGCCTGAGGTCCGCCCGCGCCACGAACAGCGACTCGGCGTACGTCACCGTCTGCATCTGCCGCGAATCGATGACGAGCCACGCCGGCGTGCCCGCGTAGGTCGTGTCCGTTAGGCTCAGGGTGCGGAAGCCGATGCGCTGCGGCGTGCTCTCGCCCGTGACGAGCGAGATGACATAGAGCCACTTCATCGGCTTGAGCCGAGCGATGGTGCCCGGTTGGGCGAGCGGCGCGGCGGGATCCGCCGACTGCGCGACCGCCGGCGCCGCAAGAGCGAGCGCCGCCACTGCCACCGGAACGAGCCACTTGACCGTCATTCCTGCCTCCCGTACCCGCGCCACGGCGCGGCTCCGTTAGACGCGAGGACCGCAGATGCGATCGAGATCCTCGAGCCCCATCAGCACGTCGCGCGGCTTCGATCCGTCGGGCGGACCCAGGATGCCGGCTTCGTGCAACTGATCAATGATACGCGCCGCGCGTCCGTAGCCAACCTTGAGCCGCCGCTGCAGCAGCGACGTCGAGCCCAACTGATGCTGAATCACGACCTCGGCGGCATCGCGGAACAACTTGTCGCGGTCGCCGGGATCGTCCGCGTCGAGCGACGCGAGGCCCGACTCCACCGCCTCCTTCTGCCGCACGATCTCGAGAATGTCCGGCTCGGACACTTCTTCGGCGGCGAGGCCCTTGGCCGCAAGCGCGGCGCGCTTGGCTGTCGTGCGCTCCTCGTACCACCGCATGAGCCGCTCGGTGTCGTCGCCGCCGATGAACGCGCCCTGCAGGCGCGACGGCTCCGACTTGCCGGGCGGGATGAACAACATGTCGCCGTTGCCTAACAACGTCTCGGCGCCCACGCCGTCGATGATCGTGCGGCTGTCCACCTGCGACGCGACGCGAAACGCAATCCGGCTCGGAAAGTTCGCCTTGATCAATCCTGTGATCACGTTCACGCTCGGCCGCTGCGTGGCGAGAATCAAGTGGAGGCCGATCGCGCGCGCCTTCTGCGCGATGAGCGCAAGCGGCGTCTCGATTTCCGCCTGCACCGTCATCATCAGGTCGGCCAGCTCGTCGATCACCAGCACGATGTACGGCAGGATGCCGCCCGTGTACGTGAGATCCTCGAACGCCACATCGGGCGTGCGCGGCCGGGTGAGCGTGGCACCGGACTGCAGGCGGCGGTTGAAGTCCTGGATGTTGCGACACTGGTTCGCCGCGAGCAGCTCGTAGCGCTCCTGCATTTCGTCCTTGGCCCACTTGAGCACCGACGCCGCGTCGCGGTTGTCGGTGATCACCTTGTGCCGCAGGTGCGGGAGCATGTTGTACACCGACAGCTCGACCATCTTCGGGTCCACCATCAGGAATCGCAGCGTGCGCGGCGTGTGGCGGTAGATGAGCCCGGTGATGATGGTGTTCACGCACACCGACTTGCCCGAGCCCGTCGCGCCGGCGATGAGCAGGTGCGGCATCTTGGCCAGGTCGGCGATCACCGGCTTGCCCTCGAGGTCCTTGCCTAACGCAATGGGCAGCGCCGCGCGCGCCGTCTGGAATTCGCGCGACTCGAGCAGCTCGCGGAACGCGACGATCTCCGACGTCGGGTTGGGCACTTCGACGCCGACGGCGCCGCGGCCCGGAATCGGCGCCACAATGCGGATGCTCGCCGCCCGCATGGCGAGCGCGAGGTCGTTGGACAGGTTGGCGATCTGCCGCACTTTCACGCCCGGCGCCGGCTCGACCTCGTATTGCGTCACCACCGGCCCCGTCGTCCGCCCCGTGATCTCGGCATCCACGCGGAAGGTGCCTAACGCTTCCTTGAGCTTGACGGCCATCGCGTCCAGCTCGCGGCGGTTCGTCTCCGCGTTGTGCGGCGGCGGCGGCGCCAGGAGGTCGGCCGGCGGCAGCTCGTCGTCGGCGACGTCCGGATTGGCCGACGCATCGATGGCCGCCGCAATTTCCTCGTCGTGCTCCGCGGTCATCTCCGCTTTCGATTTCTTGCGGCGTTTTCCGCGCGGCATGTCGACGGTCGCACCATCGACGCCGGCCGGCTCCGGCGCATACGGCTCGATGGCCGGCATTTCCTCCGGCGTCGGCTCGTTGACCTCGGGCGCCGACGCGGAAGCGGCGCGACGCCACGGCAGCCGCAGCACGCCGGCCGGATGCGTGCCTAACAAAACGCGCACCGGATTCCACGCCAGCGTGAAGATGGTGAGCGCGCTGAACGCGAGCCCGATGAAGATCCACGCGCCCCAGAGCAGCGCTTGCGACAAGTAGAACGCGAAGAACCCGCCCCAGAATCCCGTGTAGTCGCTCCATCCATGTCCCAGGCGCATCGCCAGCGCGATCGCCACGGGCAGGAGCAACACGAGGCCCAACACGAAGAGGAGCCAGTTGCGATCGGTGTCCGATCGCATGCGCCCGAACAAGCGCAGCGCGTGGACCGCCGGCAGCAAGGGGACCAGGAACGCGGCCGGCACACCGACCAACCAGACGAGGCCGGCGCGCGTGCACGCGCCCACGGGCCCCATGAGCGATCGCGTTTGATGGCACGCGCCACCGGCGCCCGACCGGCTCGACGCGATCGAAAACGCGAGAAACAGGGCCAGCGCCAACAACGCGACGCCCGCCGCTTCGCGCGTCCGGTGCGAGGGCGACGTCGTCACTGCCTAACGCTCCCGGTCCGGGCCGAGGAGGGTGATCTGCCGGTCCTGGTAGATGGGGATCACCGGGTGCGCGTTCACCGCGGCGCACGCGACGAGGTCTTCGCCGAAGCCCGCGCCGGCGAGCGCGCGCCCGTGCTCGGAGTCCGCGAACAGCTTGTCCAGCCGGTCGCCGTAGCGCCGGTCGAGCACCGTGCACGCGAACGCGCCGTCGCCTAACTCCGCGCCGTCGATCTGCTTGGTGACGAGCCGCACGTAGCGTCCGGCGCACGCCGCGTCCTCGAGTGACAGCTGCCGATCGCGCCCCGCGCACACGATGCTGATGTCGGTGCCGCCGCGCGCGGCCGTGCGCAGGAGGGACGTCACTGCAGCCACGTTCACGTAGGACGCGATCGCCACGTCGCGCGCCCCCTGCACCGCGAGCAAGGTCGCCGTGCCGTTGGTCGTCGTGAAGAGCACCGTCTTGCCGTCCACGGCCTCGCGCGTCATCTCCCGCGGCGAGTTGCCGAGGTCGAATCCCGGGATCGGCTGCATCTTCTGTTCTCCGGCCGTCCGCACGTCGGCGCGCTCGAACTGTTTGGCGCGCGTGATCACGGCGTCGGCGCTTTCCAGAGGTACCACCTTGCGCGCGCCGTTGGCAAGCGCCGTCGCGATGGTGGTGGACGCCCGCAGCACATCGATCACCGCGACCACCCGTCCCGTGACCGCCGCCGGCGAAAGCATCGACGGTCCGAACAACACATCGATTCGCATCCTCAAGGCTCCCGCAACAGCGACGCCTCGCGCTCGAGAAACTTGGTGTCCACCTGCCCCGCCTGGAATGCCGCGTTCTGCATCACGCGCGCGAGGAATGGAATCGTCGTCGTCACGCCTTCCAGCACGAAACTCTCGAGCGCCACCTGGACGCGCTTCACCGCTTCGGCGCGATCGCGGCCCTGGCAGATGAGCTTGGCGAGCAGCGAATCGTAGAACGGCGGCACCGTGTACCCGGTGTAGATGTGCGAGTCGATGCGCACGCCCGGGCCGCCGGGCGGATGAAAGACGTCGATGCGCCCCGGCGACGGCTGGAAATTGCGCGCGGGGTCTTCGGCGTTCACGCGCACTTCGATCACGTGTCCGCGCAGCGGCGGCAACTCGGAGATCGAGAGCGGCTCGCCCGCCGCCACGCGCAGCTGCTCCTTCACGAGATCCACACCGGTGAGCATCTCGGTCACGCCGTGCTCGACCTGGATGCGCGTGTTCATCTCCATGAAGTAGTACGAGCCGTCTTCGTCGAGCAGCATCTCGATGGTGCCGGCGCCGACGTACTCGATGGCTTTCGCGCCGCGCACGGCATCGTGTCCCATCCGCTCGCGTAACGCAGGCCCAACGGCGGGGCTCGGCGCCTCTTCGATCAATTTCTGGTGACGGCGCTGCACCGAGCAATCGCGTTCGCCTAAATGAATCACGTGCCCGTGCTTGTCGCCCACGATCTGGAACTCGATGTGCCGTGGACGCGCGAGATACTTCTCGACGTACACGTCGCCCGAGCCGAACGCCGACAGCGCTTCGGAGCGTGCTAACTGGAACGCGCGCGAGAAGTCCTCGGGGTCGTTCGCCACGCGCATCCCCTTCCCGCCGCCGCCCGCCGCCGCCTTGATGATCACGGGGAATCCGATCTCGCGCGCAAAGCCCAACGCCTCGTCCACATCTTCGATGGGCCCCGGCGTTCCCGGTACGATCGGGACGCCTACCGCGGCCATCGCCTTCCGCGCGGACGCTTTGTCGCCCATCACCCGAATCTGCTCGGCGGTCGGCCCGATGAACGCGATGTTGGATGCCGCGCACGTCTCGGCGAACTCGGCGTTCTCGGCGAGAAATCCGTAGCCGGGATGAATCGCGTCGGCGCCGGTGATCTCGGCCGCCGCGATGAGGCGCGGAATCTTGAGGTACGAATCGCGCGCCGGCGGGGGACCAATGCACACGTCGTCGTCGGCGAACCGCACGTGCAGCGACTCGCGATCGGCCTCGGAATAGACGGCGACCGTCTGGATGCCTAACTCGCGACACGCGCGAATGACCCGCAGCGCGATCTCGCCGCGGTTCGCGATCAATACTTTCTTGAAC
>DATJET010000193.1:0-4490 GCA_035496295.1 Gemmatimonadaceae bacterium | reverse complement strand
GGCCGCGCCTCGAGCACCTTGGCCACCGCCGCGATGAACGCGCCCCACGTTTCGGTCTCCTGACGCAGCTGCCGCCGTCCCGCCGACGTGATCGTGTAGTACTTCGCCTGCCGGTTGTTCTCGGAAACGCCCCACTGCGCCGTGACCCAGC
The DNA here is from genome assembly GCA_035496295.1 of Gemmatimonadaceae bacterium. Taxonomy (GTDB): domain Bacteria; phylum Gemmatimonadota; class Gemmatimonadetes; order Gemmatimonadales; family Gemmatimonadaceae; genus JADGGM01. The sequence goes on along the minus strand of DATJET010000193.1, from coordinate 4,339 downwards.
CGCGCGCCGCCAACCGGTGCAGCGCCGGATAGAGCGAGCCTTCCTCCACGCGCAGCGCGTCGTCGCTCACACGCTCGAGCCACCGCGCGATGTCGTACCCATGCATGGCATGCCACGAGAGGGCGCGAAGCACCATCATGTCCAGCGTACCGCGCACGAGATCGACCTGGGTGGCCACGACGTGTCTCCCAAAGGAATTCTATGGGAGCGAAAGTAGGAGCTTCGGTGGCGCAGCGCAACCACCCGGCCGCGCCCGCAGTGCGTACCCCTTCCCCCTTCGCCTTCACCTCGCTCTTTTTCTCGTATGGCGCGCGCCGAAATCACCACGCCCGAAATCATCGCCGATGACTCGACCGTGGAGTTGTCCCTCCGACCGCAACGCCTCGCCGAGTTCATCGGACAGAGCAAAGCGAAAAACAACCTGCGCCTCGCGATCGACGCCGCACTCGGCCGCCGCGAGACGCTGGACCACATCCTGTTTTCCGGCCCGCCCGGACTCGGCAAGACCACACTCGCCGAGCTCGTCGCGCGCGAGTTGGGCGTCAACATTCGCACGACGTCCGGTCCGGCGCTCGAAAAACCCGGCGATCTCGTTGGCCCGCTCACCAACCTGCGCCAGGGCGACATCCTCTTCATCGACGAGATCCACCGGCTGCGCGCCGTGATCGAAGAGTTTCTCTATCCGGCCATGGAGGACTACCGCATCGACATCCGGTTAGCCGAGGGTCCAAAGGCCCAAACGATCACCATGCCCATCGAGCCGTTCACCCTGATCGGAGCCACCACTCGCGCCGGACTCTTGACTCCGCCAATGCGGGCGCGCTTTGGTATTACCGAACGGTTGGACTTTTACCCGGTGGACGATCTCGAGGAGATCGTGATCCGATCGGCGTCGGTGCTCAAGGTGCCGATCGACCGTGCCGGTGCGGTCGAGTTGGCGCGACGCTCGCGCGGCACACCTCGTGTGGCGAATCGGCTGCTGAGGCGGGTGCGTGATTACGCGCAGGTGAAAGCAGACGGGCGGATCACGAGCGCGGTGGCCGCCTTGGCGCTCGAGATGTTGGACGTCGATGCGTTCGGGCTGGACGACATGGACAGCCGGATCCTCAAGACGATCATCGAAAAATGGAACGGTGGTCCGGCGGGGTTGGGCGCGATTGCGGCTGCAATAGGCGAAGACGAAGTGACGATCGAGGAAGTGTATGAGCCGTTTCTGGTGCAGAACGGTTTTCTCCAGCGGACAGCGCGAGGCCGCGTCGCCACCCCGCACGCGTACCGCCATCTTGGGCTTACCGTGCCCCAGTCCGGAGGGCCGCAGGCGTCGTTGTTCTAGTCGCACGCACACCCGGCGCTTGACTTTTGAGCACGGCGCTAGGTATTGCTTGCGCATGCGCCGGTTTCTCGTCCTCATCGTTTGCGTCGGCGCTGCATCCATCACCGCCCGGGTCTCGAGCGCGCAGGAAGCAGTCGCGTCGTCGGCGCACGCACACCGAACGATGTCGACGCACGCCGACTCGCTCTCGGCGCTGCACGCGATGGACGATGTGCTCCGCACCAATCACACCGATGGTGCGACGTGGCACGAGCGCGGTGTGCTCGCATGGCGGCTGTCGAACGCGGAGAAACGCACCGGCTACATGAAGCGCGCGGCCAACGACTCGCTCCTCACGCTGGCCGATTCGTCGCTTCGCCTCGCCACCAAGTACAACACCGCGTCGCCCGAGTATCTCGTCGACCTCGGCAAGTTTTATCTGACGTCGAACTCGGCATCGGTTCGGTCGCACGCGTCATCGCTGTTCGAGAAGGCGCTCGACCTCGCGCGGAAAGCGCACGATTCGTTAGGCGTGTCGCGCGCGGCGGACCAGGTCGGGATGACGAAATGGCGCCAGTATCTCGACCGCGCCAACGGCCACATCTACAGCGTGGTGCTCAAGAACATCAAAGACCGCACGGTGCTGCGCGATCCGCGCACCATCGGCTACTTCATCGATAATCAGACCATTCGCACCGCGGCGCAGGATTGGTCGGGCCAGGTCGAATACTTCAAGGCGTGGGAGTCGTTTTCCGAGGCGCTCGCCTTCAATCGGTCCAACGAGAGCGCGCTGCGCCACGCGTACATGGCGCTCGCCGACCGCAAGCGCTGGGTCGAGATGCAGCACATGGCGCGTGTTCGCCTAAACGAGGATTCGACCGACGGGTGGGCGTGGCTGGCGGATGGACTGGCCGAACACCGCTTGGACGATGACATGGCATCGTCGCAGGCATTCCGCAGAGGACTCGCGTTGCTGCCCGAGGTCGAGCGCGCGCGCTACGATCGGCTGTCGCGCATTTTCACGACGAAAGATTCAGTGGAGACCGCGGACTTGCCGCCCGCCGAGCTGCAGAACCTGCAGCGCATGTACTGGCTGATGGCGGACCCGCTCTGGTCGCAGGCCGACAACGCCCACCGTCTCGAATTTCTGAGTCGCGTGGTATACGCGGAGCTATGCTTTGGCGTGGAGGAGTTCGACATCCACGGCGCGGACACGGACGAAGGCGAAGTGTACGTCCGGTATGGACCGCCACCGGCGGTGATCTCGATTCCGCCCGATCCTTTCGTCACACACCGGCAGGACATCCGCGTGCTCTGGTGGTACGCGGCCGACGAGGCGTTCCTGTTCGACCAGCTGCCCACGTACGGCGTGGTGACGCTCGAGCCCTTCGACAAGAGCGAAGTTAGGCGCTTGCGCGACACGATCCCCGTGGTGTGGCGCAATGCGGGTGACGGACATCTGGTCGACTCGATCGACGTCAACGCAGTCCGATTCCGCGCGCCCGGCGATTCGGGCGACGTGTTCGTGGCGGCCGACGTGCCGGTGGGTCGCATGCTCAGCGGAATCGATCTCGTGCGCGGCATGCTCGAGGTGGTGTTCGAGGGCTTCACGTGGCGCGCCGACTCGGTGTTCCGCCGTTCCGACCAGCACGTGGTGAATTTCGCGCACGATGATTCGGACCAGGTGCGCACGTGGCGTGAGCGGATCGCGCCGGGCACGTTCCTATACCGCGTGGAAGCACTACAGCCGGATGCGATGCGCGGCGCACGCGGCGCGAGCCGGCTCGAGCTGCTCAACGAACACGGGTTTGGCCTCAGCGACCTGCTGGTCGCCGCCAAGGTGGCGCCTCGCGCCGGCGGGGAACCCGAGCGGTGGAGCGACTTCGATATCACGCCTAACTTCGGCCGCGTGGAGCGCGGCAAGCCGTTCTCGCTGCTCTGGGAGACGTATGGTCTCGCACCGGAAAACGGATCGGACGCGTACAACGTGTCCATCGTCGTCTCCCGAGCGAAGAGTACGGGTTTCGGCGCGCTCGTCGCGCGCATCGTGGGTGGCGTGGCCGGGGCCGTCGGCCTCTCCCGCAGCGGGGCCGATTCGGTGTCGCTCTCGTTCCCGCGGCAGATTCCCGCGCGCGACGCGGCCGTCGATTACGTGACGCTCGACATGGCCAACGCACCGGCTGGCTCGTATCACCTCGATGTGACCGTGTCCGATGATCACACCGGACGCCGCGTCACGCGCCGGAGTACGATCACGGTCTCGGAGTGACACAGGGTGCGCGCACCGCGGATTACGATTTCGAGCTGAATCCGGCGCGCATTGCGCAGGAGCCCGTCGAGCCGCGCGACGCGTGCAAGCTCATGGTACTCGACCGCGCGTCCGGTCGTATCTCCCATCATATCTTTCGCGACCTTCCGACCTTTATGCACGCGGGCGACGCGCTCGTGCTCAACACGACGCGCGTGTTTCGCGCTCGGTTGTTAGGCACGCGTCCCTCGGGCGCGCCGGGTGAAGTGCTGCTGCTCAGGCAGTTGGACCGGGACCGGTGGGAAGCCATGGTGAGTCCCGGCGGCAAGCTGCGCCCGGGCCGCATGATGACCGTCGCTCCCGGCTTCGACGTCGAAATCCTCGAGCAGACCGACCGGCGCACGCGCATCGTACGCCTGCGCGTAACCAACGGTGACATTGCATCGGCCATCGAGCGCCACGGACACATTCCCTTGCCGCCGTACATCGCGCGCCCGGACACGGCGCTCGACGCGGAGCGCTATCAAACCGTCTACGCGGATGAGCGCGGCTCGGTCGCCGCGCCCACGGCGGGTCTGCACGTCACGCCGTCGTTGCTCGACGAGATTGCACGACGCGGCGTCGAGCGCGTGAACGTGGTGCTGCACGTGGGCGCCGGTACATTCAAGCCGGTCGAGGTGGATGATCCGGCTGAACACGTGATGCACGAAGAGTGGTTCGAGGTGACGGACGCGGCGGCGCGCGCGCTCACGGCAACGCGCGAACGCGGCGGCGCGATC
>DATJET010000192.1:0-2126 GCA_035496295.1 Gemmatimonadaceae bacterium | reverse complement strand
CCCTCGTCGATCTCCCGAGGATCGAAGATGGCAAACACGCTCTCTTCATCGATGCGGTCGGTAGAGTAGTCCGCGACCGAATCCGCCACGAGGTACGACGCGAGTTGGACCATCCGCGTCCTCGTGTAATCGTGTCGCTTTTCATACAGCTGCACCGAGAACCGCTCGATGGGTTGGAGCAATGCCGCCAGGAGAAGGCCCACGGGGCCTGCGCCGAGGATGTGAACTCGGACCGACGGAGATGGGGTCGCCGAGCTCGTCGAGCCGCTGTGTTGGGACACTTGTCTTCTCGCTGAGAATCCGAGTGCACGCGCGGTGGAAGGCGGCGCAGATCGGGTCGCGCCCGCGCCGGCACGCCGCAATATACCGGCCGCCGAGCGCACGGCTGTTGACCTTGCCTGGTTGTGCTTTGTATTGTAAAGTTATTGGCAATACAAGACTCGCGGCCGACAATGATGACGCGTTTCCTGCGTCGCACGCTCAGGGTTTTCGCCGCAATTGCGATGCTCGGTTGCCTCGCGATCGGTGCGTTGCTCGCGTTCCTGTGGCTCGAGCACAGGTCCATGGTCACGCTCCCGGTCCCCACGGGGTCCTTCAGCGTCGGCCGCACGATCCGCGATTGGACCGACTCTGTCGACGCAGACCCGCTGGCGCCCGTGCCAGGTACGAAGCGCGAGCTCCTCGTTTGGATCTGGTATCCGTCGGCAAGCGCGCAATCGGTAGCGGCGGATGACTACCTTCCCCTCGAGTTGCGCCCGCTACCCGAGAACGCTGATCGCGCGAACATCTGGACGCTGCTGACTCGAGCCCCGGCGAACGTTCGCGGCCATAGCGCTCGCGACCCCGACGTGTCGCGCGAGCAACGATCGTATCCGGTCGTGATCATGAGAGCGGGTGCGTCGGCATCCGTGCTGAACTACTCGACACTCGCCGAGGACCTGGCGAGCCACGGGTATGTCGTCGTCGGTTTCGACGCGCCGTATCGCACGGGACGTGTCATATTCCCGGACGGGCGCGTGATCCAACGCGTGGAGCAGAACAACCCCGAACGCTGTGTGATTCCGGACCGGACCCAAATGGAGCAGTGTGCAGCGGGTATACTGACTGCCTGGACCCGTGACATCGCGTTCGTGCTCGATCGCCTAACGCGAATGAATGCAGCCGACTCGTCAGGCAGGTTCACGGGTCGGCTCGACATGACCCGCGTGGGCGTATTCGGACACTCACTCGGCGGCGCTGTCGCCGCGCAATTCTGCCACGAGGATTCGCGATGCAAGGCGGGCATCGACATCGACGGCGCTCCGCACGGCAGCGTGGTTCGGGAAGGGCTCGCACAACCGTTCATGTTCCTGCTCAGCGACCACGGCTCCGAAACCGACTCGGCCAGCGTTCAGATCGAGCGGGACATCCAGTCCATCTATGACCGCATCCCATCCGACCGCAGGCTGCGCGTGTCGATCCGCGGCGCGTTCCACTTCATGTTCAGTGACGACGGCGCTCTGCTCAAGAGCGGGATCGTGCGCGGGGTGCTTCGCGCGCTGGGGAAGCTCGGTATCGATGCGCGGCGACAGCTTGCGGTGACGACGTACTGCGTCCACACCTTTTTCGACCACTTTCTCAAGAGCCCGGGCACCTCGGCGTTGAACATCGCATCACCGCGCTATCCGGAGATCCAGGTACTCGAATGAAGGTCGCCGTCGTGCGGACCGTGGTGTTCCTCGGCGTCGTGTACTTCGTCGTCGGCGTCGTCTTCGGAGCGTTCGCCGGTCGGGCCGCATCGAATCAGGGACGCGTCGCGTGGCGCTGGGCCGCATGGGCTCTGAGCGGCGTCGTCTTCGGAGCGCACATCCTGTACGAACGAGCTCGCGCGCGCGCCTCGCCAAGAACAACGGCGCTGCACGCATCCTCGGCCGCAGCGCTTGGAGCGTTCGGTCTTGCGGTCGCAGCAAATGTCTATACGTACTCTGTGGGTGCGCGCGAACACGCATTGGCGCTGGCCCTGTCGCTTGCCATCTGGCCGATCATGACGGCACTGCCGGCGTTTGTCGCCGCGCTGGTTGCGGCACTCGTATTCGACTGGGCACTCCGGCGCGGAGCGTTTGGCGGTGCACGGGTCGATGACTGAC
>DATJET010000191.1:0-14627 GCA_035496295.1 Gemmatimonadaceae bacterium | reverse complement strand
ACCGCCCGCGCCGCGGGCGCCTGAACGGGTTGAGCGACGAGTCCCCCGAAGCGGCGCTCGCGGCTGTGGAAGTCTGAAACCGCCGCGGCCAAGTCGGCGGCCGTGAACGCGGGCCACATGATGTCGCTGAACCAGAGCTCGGCGTACGCGCACTCCCAAAGCAGGAAGTCGCTGAGCCGGCGCTCGCCGCCGGTGCGAATGAGGAGGTCGACGTCGGGCGCCGCCGCGCCCGGGCCGTATGCGGCGCCTAACGCGACGCCCAACGCGTCGGCGGTCACCGTGGCGGTGCCACCGCGCGAAGCGGCGGTCGCGGCGCGGGCCAGCGCATCGCGCGACGAGTAGTCGATCGCGAGACGGAGGTGCAGCGTCGTGCCCGCGGCGGTTGCCGCTTCGGCGGCGTCGATCGCGGCCTGCACGGGGAGCTCCAGCCGGTCGCGCCGGCCGATCACCGAGAGCTTCACGCCGTTGCGCACGAGCCGCCGCGTCTCGCCGCGGAGATACGTGCGAAAAAGACGCATGAGCGCCACCACCTCGCGCTCGGGCCGCCGCCAGTTGTCGGAGCTGAACGCGTAGAGCGTGAGCGTGCGGATGCCTAAATCCGGCGCGGCCTCGACGATCTTGCGAACCGTTTCGGCGCCGCGGCGGTGACCGGCCGAGCGCGGGAGCCCGCGTGCTACGGCCCACCGGCCATTGCCGTCCATGATGATGCCGACGTGCAAGCCGGGGGGGATCGACGTAATCAAAGTGCTTGGTCGCATAAAGTGAATGGAGAAAAAAAATTCAGCGCTGCAACGTGTCACGCGTCGCTCGAATGAGCGCTTCCATGTGGTCCAGATACCGCTGCAGGGCCTTGCGGCCCGCCGCCGTGAGGCGGTATTCCGTGCGCGGCCGCCGATCCTCGAACCGCTTGGTGACCGTCACGTAGTCGGCGTCCTCGAGCTTGCGCGCGTGCACGCTCAGGTTGCCGTCCGTGGTGCGGAGCAGCGACTTGAGCTCGTTGAACGTCAACGACTCTTCGGCCGCCAGCGCGCTCACGATTCCTAACCGCATGCGGTGATGGATGAGCGAGTCGAGCGCGCGCGATTCCTCCGACGCCGCCGGCGCCGCATCCGCGCGCACCGCGCCTAACGATCTGCTCCGCCCCGCCTCGCCCCCGGGATCAGACCGGCGACGCCGAGCCGTATTGGAGTCAGCCACCGTACCTCCTTGCGATGATCACGCCGAACACCATGTGCAGCGCGCCGAACCCGGCGATGAGCAGCCAGCCGCTCCACGCCACGGGCAACACCAACGCCGCGGCGCCCAATAGCATGAAGCAGGCGCCCATCACCGGCACCGCGCGCACGGAGAACGTTCCACCCGTCATCACACCGGCACCGTACAGCAGCAGCCACAGCCCCGGCAGCGCATCCATCAGGCCTAACCGGGACGCCACCGCCGTGATGACCGCGCCGGCCACGATCGGCGGCGCGAACCCGAACACGAACTTGCGGAGCGGCGGCGAGACCACCGGCAGCTTGGCCGCACGGGCCTTCCACGCCGACGCCGCGAGCCCGATGATGATCGAGAGGCCGGCCTCGCCGATCCAGATGCCTAACCACCGGCCGGCGCTCGGCGGACCCTGCGCCGCGAGCCCCGCCGCCACCGCCGTTATCCCGATCGCAACTTCGCCCCACCCCGACACGGCGGTGAACGATGATGCGCTCTCCATGGTCTCGCGGATGAACCGGAGGTCATCGATCGCGCGATCGTGGAGGGCAAGCGGCATGTCCGGAATGTACGGCGAGTCGCGCATATGTCAAGTACTTTGCATCATAAAGTGTAAACGGCCGGCGGCAGAGAACGCAACCGCCGGCATCTGTTTCCCTACTATAACTATAGCTTCACTCCCGGCACCCCCGCCTTCTGCGCTACCGCGTTGAACGCCGACACATCGGTGTTCAGCAGCGCATCGTACTTCGCCTGGTACGACGTCAGGTCCTTCTTCACCGTCGCCAACTCATCCTTCACCGGATCGCTCGGCGCCTGGTCGTAGACGAACTGCACGCCGAAGCCGATGCCCACGAGCTGGTCGTAGAAACTCTGCAGATAGTGGATGTCATCCTCCGGCGCTTCGCGCTGGAGGCTCGAGTTGTACATCGTGTCCATGAGCGCCTTGGCCTTGTCGTCCAGCTGGTGCGCGGCGTGGAGCACCGTCGTGTCCGCGACCACTCCGTTAGGCGCGAGCGCCACGGCGGTCGAGTCGACGTCCGCGAGCTGCCGCCTCAGGCTGTGCAACCCGTTCAGGATCGCGTTGGCCGACGACACGTCGTCGCGCAGCGCCAGCGCGTTGGTCAACTGCTCGCGCGCCGCGGCGGCGTCGAATGTCAGGTGCGGGTCGGACCGTACGTCGATCGTGCGGCGCTCGGTCTGGCCGTTCGCCGTCACGAGCGCGGTGTACGTACCAGGCAGCACCTCGGGACCGGGGAAGCCGTCGTCGCCGGCGCCCGGCGGCGGAGCCGGCGCGATGGCTAACTTGGTTGGGCCCTTGTAGCCCAGGCGCCACTCGAACTTGTTCATGCCCGCCTTTGCGCCGCCGTCGCCCGTGTACACCGTGTCGCCCTGCGCGTCGAGAATGGCGATGCGCACTGCCCCCTCGTGCCGCGCTTTCTGCATCGCGGTCGGCTCGAGCTTCTTGGCCAGCCAGTACTGGATCACCGCCGCGCGCGGCGTGCTCGGCGCGTGGTACGCCGAGGCCGACGGGCCGCCGTACTCGTTGGAGTGCCAGAGCGTGGCCGGCTGCACGTCGAACACGTGGAAGGCCGTCGACGCCACCTGCGGCGTGAGCGCCTGGAGCGCCGCGATGTCATCGAGCACGAACAGGCCGCGCCCGTGCGTGGCGATCGCCACCGAGCGCGTGTTCTTGACGAACAGGATGTCGAACACCGGCGCCGTCGGAAATGCGCTCGCCATCGACTTCCACGTGCCGCCGGCGTCGCGCGAGTACCAGAGACCGTTGTCGGTGCCTAACAGAAGGAAGCCTTTCTGCGCCGGGTCCTCGCGCACCACGTGGGCCGCGTACGCCGGGAGGCCGTACGAGATGGCCGTCCAGGTCGCACCGTAGTTCGTCGTCTTGAACACGTAGGGCGTGTCGTCGCCGAACTCGTGGTAGTCGAGCGTGATGTAGGCGGTGCCGGCGTCGAACGGCGACACACCCACCTGGTACACGCGTCCCTCGTCGGGCAGCCCCTTCGCCTTGGGCCGCACGTTGGTCCACGTCTTCCCGCTGTCCCTGGTCACCTGGACGTTGCCGTCGTCGGTGCCTAACCAGATCACGTTGGTGTCGGTGGGCGCGATCGTGATCGCGAGAATGGTGTTGTACGTCTCGGCGCCCGAGATGTCGTACTCCACGTTGCCGCCGCTCGTGACCTGCTTGCTCTTCTCGTTGCGGGTGACGTCGGGGCTAATCACCGTCCAGTGCGCGCCGCCGTCGCCGCTCTTGAACAGCACGTTGGCGCCTAGGAACACTTCGTTTGCGTTAGTCGCCGAGACCGCGATGGGCGACGTCCAGTTGAAGCGGTACTTGAGGTTGACGGGCGCCGTCTGCTCGACGCCCGGGATGTACGGACGGATGAGTCGCGACACGCCGGTCTTGAGATCGAGCCGCGTGACGAATCCGTTCTGTGAATCCACGTAAATGATGTTCGAGTCGCTCGGCGCCGGCACCGCGTATTCACCGTCGCCGCCCGTCACCGTGTACCACTCGGCGCCGCTGCCGTCGCCTTCCACCTGATTGTTGGACGGACCGCACCACGCGTTGTTGTCCTGGAGGCCGCCGCACAAACGGAAGGGCTGCCGCGAATCGGCCGCCACCATGTAGAACTGGCCGATCGGGATATTGTTCAGGTAGCGCCAACTCGCGCCCGCATCGTGACTCACGTACACGCCGCCATCGTTGCCCTGGATCATGCGCGCGGCATTGGTCGGATCGATCCAGAGTGCGTGGTGGTCGGGGTGCACCGTGTTGCCGTCGATCTCGTGCGCCGTGTGTCCGCCGTCGCGGCTCTCCATGAGTTGGAACGACGAGAAGTACACGCGGCGGTCGTCGGTGGGCGAGACGTCGATGCGCGAAAAGTAGAACGGGCGCACGTCGAGCGCGTGGTTGCCGCTCACGGACGACCAGTGGTCGCCCAGGTCGTGCGTTTCCCAGAGCAGGCCGGACTTGGCCTCGACGATCGCGTACACGTGCGTCGGGTCGGACTTGGACGTGCCTAACGCAATGCGGCCGTACGGGCCGTCGGGCAGTCCCTCGTGGAGGCGCGTCCAGGTGTCGCCGCCGTCGGTGGAGCGCCAGATGCCGCTGCCCTTCCCGCCGTTGTCGAGTTTCCATGGGAAGCGCCGCACCTGCCACATGCCGGCGAGCAGCACGCTCGGGTTGCCCGGCTCCATCACCAGGTCGCCGGTGCCCGTGGTGTCGTTGACGAACAGCACTTTCTTCCACGTGTGGCCGCCGTCCGTGGTGCGGAACACGCCGCGGTCTGCGTTAGGCTTCCACGCATTGCCGACGGCGGCGACGAACACGCGGTCGCTGTTGGTCGGATCGATGACGATGCGCGAGATCTGTCCGACGTCGCGCAGGCCCATGAAGTGCCAGCTCTGTCCGGCGTCGGTCGAGAGGTAGACGCCGTGTCCGTTGACCACGTCGTTGCGGATGTTGCCCTCGCCGGTGCCCACCCACACGATGTTCGGATTGTTGGGCGCGAGCGCGATGGCGCCGATCGACGCTTCGGGTTGCTTCTCGAACACTGCCTTCCACGAGATGCCGCCGTCGGAGGTCTTGAACACGCCGCCGCCACCGGGGCCCACGTAGTAGGTGTTCGGATCGCCCGGTACGCCGGTGACCGCGGCAACGCGACCGCCGGCAACCGTCGGCCCGAGGTTTCGGATGCCGAGCCACGAGAGCGAGTCGATGCTCGCGGCGGCGGTCGTGTCGGGGGCGGTGCTGGTGTCCGTCTTGTGCTTCGCCTGCGCGCCGAGCGGGAGCGCTGCGATGCTTACGACGGCGATGAGACCGAGAGCGGAACGCACGACGAGCGGACGTGACATGTGCATGCGGGATAGTGCGCGAGAGGCGCGGTTTGTCTTTCGCCAGGGTTGAACGCGAGGGTGGCCGGCACCCGGCGCCCGCTAAGAAAGTATGGGCAGCGTCAGGAGTCGGCCACTGCGCGCGACCGATTCGATGTGATTTTTGGAGCCATCATGCAGTAGGCGCCTACAAAGTAGGCAGCTACTCCAAGATGCTCTCCACGAGATAGTTCGCGCCGCTACATCGAATGGACCGCGAACATGCCGCCTTGCGGGTCCATGCACTGCGCGATGCGGCTGCCGCCCGGGACGTCCATCGGTCCGTTTACCACCTTGCCGCCGGCCTTGGTGACGCGCTCGGCCGCGCGGTCGGCGCTGTCGACGCGCACGTAGGCCAGCCAGTTAGGCGGAATCTTGTCGGCGGGCGGCGCGGTGAACATCCCGCCTAACTGAACGCCGTTGCGCTCGAAGATCTGATAGATGCCCATCGGACCCATGTCGTGCGCGGGTCCGGCGGTCCAGCCAAAGAGCTTGGAGTAGAAGTCGAGCGCGGCGCCGACGTCGGTGGTGTTCAGCTCGTGCCACGAGAACTCGCCCAGCCTGGGCGGTACGTCGGCGGCAGCATCGGACTGCTTCGGGGTGTAGATGCTGATGGTGGCGCCCTGTGGGTCGGCGATCACCGCGAACGGGCCGACGTCCGGGATGTCGGTGGGCTCCTTGCGGATCGAGCCGCCCAACGCGACCGCTTGCTGCGCGGTCTCGTCGACGTTGGGGACGCTCACATAGGCGAGCCAGTGCGGCGGCATGTCGGCGATGGCCGGCGGCATGCCCATGACGCCGCCCAACGGCGTGCCCTCGGCGGTCCACATCGTGTACGGCGGTCCGCTGCCGATCTCGAAGGGCTCGGTTCCCCAACCGACCGCCTCGGTGTAGAACGAGACCGCGGATTGCACGTCGGGGGTCATGAGATCGTGCCAGACGATGCGGCCTTTGGCGGGGGTGTCGGTCATAGGACCTCCAGCGAAAAAAGAAATCGGGAGCCCAAAGGGGACCCGATGGTGGGCGTTCTCGGTTCGCGTGTCAAGCGACGTTCTCGTCACCGCCGGGCGCCTTTCTGATTGCGCGATGACCGCCCACGGCGCCTGACGGGCTCTGCCATGTCAGGGAACGGTCATCTTCCCTATGGCTGACTCCTCGCGAAATTCTGCCACAAGCTTATCTTGGTGCGCCGAGGCTGGTGAACATCGCTTTCGGCGGGGCGAAGGTGCTCCGCGGTTTGGCCGACCACACCTTCACTCGCAGCATGAGTCCAAGGCAAAAGGTGGCAGCATGACGATGGTGCTCGTGATCGAAGAGGATCGCACAGCATCCGAATGGCTGGTGAGGACGCTGGAGACCGGAGGACATTCGGTCGAGGCCGCGGGAAATGTCGAGAGCGCAATGGATCGTGTGCGCTCGCTTCCGCGCGCGGATCTCGTGGTGGTCGACCTCGCGCTGCCGCGCACGTCGGGCTTGCAGTTTTTGCGCGAGCTGCGCGAGGAACACAACGAGGTCCCAGTAATCGCCTTGAGCACGGAGTGGCGCGAGGCGGATCGGGTGCAGGCGTTTCGGTTAGGCGCGGACCAGCACGCGGTCCGTCCGATCGGCGCGTCGGAGCTTCTCGCGCGCGTGGATGGACTCATCGAGCGGACGCGCGCGCGGCGCGCGAGCGAGCACAGCTCGCAGACCTTCCGTGTGACCTACCGGTTCGGCGACGTCGAGGTGAACGCCGCGACGCGCGAGGTGCGGCGCTCCGGCGCGCCGGTGCAGTTGGCTCCCCTCGAGCTCGAGTTGTTGTTGGCGCTCATCCGGCGCGATGGCGCGGCTGCGGCGCGCGTCGAGCTGCTCAAGGAAGTGTGGGGGTACGAATCCGATGTGGTGAGCCGGACGCTCGACACGCACGTGGCGAATCTGCGCGGGAAGCTGGAGCGCGATCCCGCCGTGCCGCGGCACATTTTGACGGTGCGCAAGACCGGGTACCGCCTGCAGGCCTAACGGATAGGTTCCGTCTACTTCTCCCGGCGACGACGCCCAAGGAGGTCACATGGCTGGCTCGGTGAGGCGCATGGCTGGCGCGTTAGGCGTAGGCGCCGTCTGTGCGTGCGCGGCGCATCCGGCACCCAAGACCGACGCGTCGCCGCAGGGGGTCCGCACCGATAACGGCGTGACCATTCTCACGTCCGCGGTGCTGCAGAAGCAGAGCCGCTCGCTGCTCGAACTGATGAAGTCGCGCGTCCCGTCGATGACGGTCGTCGACGCCACGCCCTGCCCCGACGTCTTCCTGCGCGGCCGCTCGACGATTTCGACATCGTCGAGCCCGGCGATCTACGTGGACGGTGAGCGCGCCAACAACACGTGCGTGCTCGACATGATGAACGTGATGGATCTCCAGCGCGTGGAGATCTACCCGAATGGACAGCCGCGGGGCGGATATGAGAGCAGCCCGTACGGTGTGATCCTGATTTTCCTCAAGACGTCCGACTGACCGCTCGGGTCGCACGCGCTGTCGCGACGCGACAGCGCGTGCGGCCCGGCGATCCTTACGGTCCGGTCGGTTCGTTACATGCTGCCGTGTGCGTCGGCGCGGCGGTCGGATTCGAGTCCCACCACATGCGCGTGGCGAAGTTATCCGCGCCGCCCATCTGCGACAGCGCCGTGGCCACGTTGGCCGCGTTGACCGAGTATTCCGTCTGGGAATACTCGAAGCGCCGCGGCACGAAGCTGACGATTGCGTTAGGCCCGGCGTGCACCGTGACCGGTTGACATGTGCGGCGCCACTCGGCCCAGGCCTGCGTCCCGTCGCCAAAGAGTGCGACATACTTCTGGATCGCGATCTCATTCAGTCCGGCAGGAATTCCCGGCGTATATGCGACACCCGACTTAGCCTCGAACGCCGCGATCGCCGCCGCGTCGGTGACGCCCCACCGGTCCATCGACGCCTGAATGCCGGCGTAGTAGTCCGTTGCGGCTTCGGCCGGCGAGAGGCCGCCCATGCTGCGCTCCGCGGCCTCTGCCTTGATGAACATCACCTCGGCGTAGGTCATGAGGTACGTCGGCAGGTGCAGGCCCGAGCCATCGCCGAACGTGCCGTACGACGTGGCGCCCGGATAAAAAATCACGCCCGGTCGCGATGCAACGTTGAACCAGGTGCCGGCCGTATCGGCGTTCAGTCCGTTAGGCATGCCGCCGTAGCCGTTCGGATAGAACGTGGAGTCGAGCACGGGTTGCGCGTACACCGGCACGCGCGGGTCGTCGAACGGCACCATCTCGTTCATGAGCGTCTTCGACATCCGGTGGTCGTCGCGGGTCTTGAAGTTGTCGGCCCACGGATTGTCGTACACGCCGTCGCCCGGCCACGGCATCTTCGCGTCGTCGTCGTTACTGGCGAACACGCCGCCCGGGTCCGACAGCGCCGCCGCCAGCTGGGTGCTCGCGGTCCCGGGGTCGACGTTGACGATGCGCATCGCGAGCCTGGCGCGGAGCGAATTTGCAAACTTCACCCACTTGGTCAGGTCGCCCGAATAGATCGGGTCTGCGCCGCCAAGTCCGGCCGAGTCGGTCGACTCCATCGCGGCGACCGCGTCGGCGAGCCGCGAGAAGAACGACGTGTAGATGTCCTGCTGCTTGTCGTACGCCGGCGTCAACGTGCCGCCCGTCGAGTCCCCGCCTAACGCCTGGGAATACGGAATGTCGCCCCAGATGTCGGTGAGGTTCTCGAACACCCAGATCTGCAGCACGGTTGCAGGGCCCCAGATGGCCGGGTTCCCCTCGGCTTGTCCCTTCGCGATGACCTTGCGCAGATCCTGCAGCTCCTGGAAGTACGCGTCGTCGAAGTACGACGTCGTGCTCGGCCCCTGCAGGCGGCTGTATCGGTCTTCGTCGGGGTACTGTACCTCAGCGACGTGCTGCGCCACGAACTCCGTGGCGCGCAGATCGCGCCCATTTCCGACCCAGTGTGCCGCTGTCTGTGCCGCGAACGTGAAGACGGCACCGGCCGGCGCATCGGTCGGGTTGTTCGGGTTGTTGTTCAGCGCGGTGATATGGCTGTTGTCGCAGGCCATCGCGGCCAGCATGACGACGCACCCAGCCACCGCCGAGACGATTCGCTTCTGCATGTTCGGTCTCTCCACTGGTGGCGGTTACGGCGTGACCTGCAACTGGATACCGAACGACTTCGGATTCGCCAGCGAGGCGAATTCGACGCCCTGGAAGTTCCCCGTTTGTGTGGAGAATTCCGGATCGATGTTCGGCACCTTGGTGCTGGTCCACAGGTTGCGGCCGAAGAGCGCGATCTGGACTTGGGATGCGTGCAGCAAGCTCGTGAGGTTAGGCGGCACGTCGAGCGAGAGCCGCACCTCGCGCAGTTTGAGGTAGCTGTCCTTGTAGATGAACGGCTCGTGAATCGGGAACAGGCTCTGGAAGTACTCCTCGGCCGTGACGACCGTCGTGTTCGCCTGGCCGGTCGCGTCGTCGATGCCCTTGATCACGAGGCCCGGGTCGTTCCAGTCCTTGTCGCGGCCGTGGATCGTGGACGCGAGCACGCCCGTGTACTCGCCGAAGAAGTTCGTGACGCTGAAGATCGAGCCCCCCTCGTGGATGTCGAGGAGACCGGACACCGTGAGGCGCTTGTAGCGGAACTCGTTGTTCCAGCCGCCGGTCCAGTCCGGCTGCACGGTGCCTAACACAGCCTGCGGGCCGAGTTGCGGCAGACCGTCGTGCAGGAGCAGCTGATGCGTGGTCGGGTCGCGCAGGAACTGGTAGCCATAGAGCGCGCCGTACGGCTGGCCCTTGCGGGCCTCTTCGGTGAGGTACCACGAGCCGCCCAACACGATCGTCTGGACGTCGTTGGTGAGCGCGTCGACGCGGCTGTTGTTCTTGTTGAACGTGAACGTGGTGTTCCACTCGAAGTCGCCGCCTAACGCACGGACCGGCGTCACGTTGAGCGATGCTTCGTAGCCCTTGTTGGTGATCTTGCCGGCGTTGATCCACTTGTCCTGGAAGCCCGACGTCGGCGACACCGGCACGTTGATGATCTGGTTGGTCGTCGCCCGGGAGTAATACGAGGCATCGACGGTCGCGCGGTCGCCGAACAGACCCAACTCGAAGCCCACCTCGTTGGCGCGCGTGATTTCCGGCTTGAGCTCGGAATTGGCCAACGCGTCGTCGAGCGTGTAGAGCGGCTGGCCACCGAACTTCGTGGACTGGCCATCGAAGGTGGTCAGCAGCGAGTACGCCGGAGCCGTGTTGCCGACCTTGGCGATCGAGCCGCGCAGCTTGAGGAACGTGAGCACGTTCGACTTGAGCGACGGGAGCGCATCGGTGAGCACCATCGAGGTGTTCACCGAGGGATAGAAGTACGAGTTCTTCCCCTTGGGCAGCGTGGACGACCAGTCGTTGCGGGCCGTGCCTTCGACGGTCCACCAGTTGTCCCACGTGAGCGACGCGGAGCCGAATACGCTGTTCGTCTGGTCCTTCTCGTCGAACTGGGTAAGCGTCGGCGAGATGGCCGCGTTGCTGATGTTGTAGATGTTCGGGACCGAAATGCCCTGCGTCTGCTGTTGATTCCGATGGTAGTTCGCCTGGTGCTCACCTACCGCCGCGAGGGCATTCAGCTGCAGCCGGCTCGTGAGATCCTTCGTGGCGTTGAGCAGCCCCTCGGTGGAGTAATCCGTCTGGCTTTCGTTGTAGAAGTTGAACGCGCCTTGATAGGCCAGATCTTCCAGGCCCGCGCCCGCCCAGCTCACGTTGCCCGACGCGACATCCTGCTGCGACTGCGCGTTGAAGATGTCACCGCCTGCGCGGCCTGTCGCGCTCAGCCAGTCGGTGATCCGATACGTTGCCGACACGGATCCGATGTACTGGTTCCGCGTGTCGGATTCCGGATTCATGTATTGGAGGAAGAACGGATTGCTGTGGTAGTTGCTGTTCCAGTTATAGCGGTTCCCGAACTGGTTGTAATCCATGTAGTGCTGACGGAGCTGATTCATGTCCACCTGGCGGCCGAACCAGACATCGAGTCCCTCGAGGATGCCTGCGTTGTAGCCGACACCCGCCCGATTGAGCCCGTTGTTGCGGAGGAACTGGAGGCTGGCGGTGGTGGTAAACTTGTCGCCGATCTTGAGGTTGCCGGCGAGTGAGCTCGTCCACTTGTGGAAGAAGTTGTTGGGGACAATGCCGCTCTGGTTCTGCACACCCACGGCCATGCGGGCGTTCGACTTCTCACTGCCGCCATCTACCGCGAGGTTCGCCTCGAACGTCCCGCCGGTGTTGAAGAACGACGACACGTTGTCCGGATGTGCGATCCATGGCTGCTGCGCACCGGTAAACTGGTCGATCGGGCGCCCGTCGAGACGCGGACCGAAGCTCTGGTCGTTGCCGTCCTGAATGCCGTCGCCTAACCCGTCGACGTAGTTGAATTGTCCGCCGGCGCCCTGGCCATAGAGGTTCTGGAAGTCGGGCAGGATGCCGACCTTGTCGAAGGAGTAGCTGGTGTTGAGGTGCGTCTGGATCTTGCCGTCGGTGTTGGCGCCGTGCTTGGTGGTGATGATGACGGCGCCGTTGGCGGCCTCCGATCCATAAAGCGCCGCTGCGTTCGGTCCTTTGAGGACGGTGATCGACGAGATGTCGTCGGCGTTGATGTCGCTGATGGTGCTGCCGAAATCCCAGCCGCCGTTGGCATCGGAGCCGCGATCGCGTGTCGGGATGGCCACGCCGTCGATGACGTAGAGCGGCTCGTTATTGCCGGTGATCGACGCCGAGCCGCGGATGCGAATGGCGACCGAGCCGCCTTGCGTGCCGGGCGACGTGACGTCGACGCCGGCGACCTTCGCGCCTAACTGCTCGACGAAGTTGTTGTTCGGCGACTGGGTGAGTTGTTCGTTGCTCACGGCCTGTGCCGAGGTGCCGAGCTGGCTCTTCTTCACTTGCTGGCCTTCGGCGACGGTGATCACGCCCTGCAATTGGACGGGCGCGACTTCGAGCGCGAAGTCGAGCGTGTTGGTGCCCGGCGTGAGCTTTGCGATCTGCGACCGCTCGCGATAGCCGATCAGGCGCGCGATGACGGTCACGGTTTGCCCGGCCTCACCACTCGGCAGGACGATGCGGTACGCACCGTCGCTCCCGGCGATGCCGCCGAGTCGAGAGTTTTGGATGTAGACCGTGGCGTTGGGGAGCGGGGCTCCGCCCTCACCCGTCACGTGGCCCGTGAGGACGTCTTGGGCCGCGAGGACGGTGGGCACGAGCGCGAGCGCCGCTGCTGCGAACAATGCATGACGAATTCGAGCGTCCATGCTGCCTCCTGTTCCAAGTCGCTCGGGGATTTGGTAGACCACACCGGCAGAGACGTCAACGCATAGGTTGACGCCGCCAGTGGCGCGTTAGGCGGGGCGGAAACCGCCCGGCACGAGGGGTATGATGGAGCGGGGCCCGGGCACTGGTAGCACGCGCTGGGCAGGATTCACCGGAACTTGACGCGGCCTTGACAAATGCCGAGGCGGGCTCGGCCGCACGAGAGGCCGCAGCGCGCACTTGCGCCGAAATGTGAGGCGCTATGTCAGGAGAATGTTACGGACATATCAGAGCCGGCGGCGCGCACACTGGTCCGAACCGAACCGCCGCGTCGGATGGGCGTCCGCCGCGACGCCCATCACCCTGCCTAACGGCCGAGCATCAACCGAATCGTGGCGCCGGGATGGACGGTGAACCGCACGGCCAGCGTGCGCGCCGAGACCGTCGGGACCGCGATCACGGCCAGGCGCGCGCCCGGATAGACGAGCCGGGACGGCACCTTGATGGTCACCGTCTGCAGGGCATCCACCTTGCCGGCATCCAGGCGCCGGGTGCCATCCGAGATGTACAGCTGGTAGTTGTTCGGCAGCACGTTCTGGAGCGTGATGAAGGTCGGCGCTCCCTGGTCCTGCGTCGACGGCGCATGGTGGGTGCAGCCTGACAGTCCCACAGAGCAAGCCGCCAGTGCGGCGATGCCGACTGCAAGCGTGAACCGCCTCATCGGTGATCCTCCGAACAAGGGCACGATGGTGACGCGCAGAATGTTTTCCCCAGGCTTCGTCAGGTCAAGGAGCGCGGGTGCATCGGTACGACACGACGCGTACATTCCGATAGAAGAACGGCGCGCGGCCTACACTGCTGCCGTGCTCGCTGACCGTACGCCTGACCCTCCCATCAATGACTAACGATCGACGCATGGCGCCCGGCGCGCCGGGTATCGAGCCGCGCTGGACGTCGAGTGCCAAGACCGGTGTCGGCACATCGCTTTCCGGTTCGAGCCACGTCTGGTTCACGCTCAGCCACGGCATCTTCAACGAGATCTACTTCCCCGATGTCGACATGCCCTGCACGCGCGACATGGGCATGATCGTCACCAACGGCCAAGAATTCTTCTCCGAAGAAAAGCGGCATACGGTGCACGAGATCGCGCACATCGCGCCGGGCGTACCGGCGTTCCGCCTGCGCAACACGTGCGAGCACGGACGCTACCGCCTCGACAAGCACATCGTGTCATCCGTAAGGCACGATACGGTGCTCCAGCAGACGAACTTCGTCCCGCTGCGCGGCACGCTCGCCGACTATCACCTCTACGTGCTGCTGTCCCCGCACCTCGGCTGCCGCGGCACGGAGAACGTCGCGTGGCTGGACGAGTACAAGGGCGTGCCGATGCTGTTCGCGCGGCGCGCCGACTATGCGCTCGCACTCGCGTGCAGCGCGCCGTGGCTCGCGCGCAGCGTCGGCTTCGTCGGCGCCTCCGACGGCTGGCAGGACCTCGAGGCGCACAAGACGCTCACGTGGCAGTATGACGTCGCCGACTCCGGCAACGTCGCGCTCACCGGCGAGATCGACCTGGGCGGGTGCGGCGGCGAGTTCCTGCTTGCGTTAGGCTTTGGCCGCGACGACGCCAAGGCCGCGTTTGCCGCGCGGTCCGCGCTCTACCACGGATACGAGCGCACCCAGGCCGCGTACGTGCACGGCTGGCAGCAGTGGCAGCACGCGCTGCCGATCAACAAGGCCGGCATGCCAGGCGACCCCAAGGTGCGCGGTGTGAGTTCGGCCGCGCTCCGCGTGCACGAATCCAAGCGATTCGCGTCGGCGATCATCGCGAGCATGTCGATTCCGTGGGGCTTCGCCAAGGGCGACAACGACCTCGGCGGATACCATCTGGTGTGGCCGCGCGACCTCGTCGAGGCAGCCGGCGGGTTGCTCGCGGCAGGCGCGACCACGGACGCGCATCGCGTGCTCAACTATCTGGCGGCGACGCAGGAGAGCGACGGCCACTGGGCGCAGAACATGTGGCTCGACGGCCTGCCGTACTGGAACGGCGTCCAACTGGACGAAGCGGCATTCCCGATCCTGCTCGTCGACCTGTTGCAGCGCGAGGACGAGATGTCGCTCGCCGACCTCGAGCGTGTGTGGCCTGTCGTTAGGCGCGCGGCGGCGTTCATCGCCCGCTGCGGCCCCGGCACGCCGCAGGACCGCTGGGAGGAGAACGCGGGCCTCTCGCCGTTCACGCT